>JAGXQV010000059.1 GCA_018336195.1 Sulfuricella sp.
ATCCGAGTAAGGACCTCATCGCCGAGCGTTACTTGTTGTTGCTGAAGAAGAGCCTTCTGGACGAGTTATATTTGGAAAATGAAGCCAGGATTCTGTTTTTTGTGCAAAATACTCTAACACCGCTTCCATCTCTCGACGCGATAAGCAGTTTTTTCCTGAATATTAGAAACCAAACCGTATTCTCCAGTTTGAAAGAATTGCGCAAGACCGGAGCCTGGATACGCATTCAGCATACGAATTCCCAAGGGGAGAGCATCGAACCTCCCCACTGCCGTGGGTTTTCGTTTACTGCGCACACCATGATCGGGCGGGCGCGGGTCGACAACATCCATGACTGCCTCAATACCATCGTGGAGGATGACATACCCGGCGACCTGATTGAAACCGGCGTATGGAAAGGCGGTGCTACCATTTTCATGCGTGGTTTTCTCGCCGCCCACCGGATACGCAATCGCAAGGTTTGGGTGGCGGACTCCTTTGAAGGCTTACCGGCCCCCACTCACCAAAAAGATCACGGATGCGATTTCAGTAAGGAGGTTTTCCCTTATTTGAGCGTAGGCCTGGAAGAAGTACGGGAGCTATTCGAACGCTATGACTTGCTGGATGACCAAGTGCGCTTCCTCAAGGGATGGTTCTGCGACACGCTGCCCTCCGCCCCCATCAAGAAACTCGCCCTGTTGCGACTGGACGGCGACCTTTACGAATCGACCATGGACGCCCTGGAGAACCTCTACTCAAAGCTCTCGCCGGGCGGATTCGTCATCGTCGATGATTATTATGCTTTCCCCCAATGCAAATTGGCTGTCGATGAATTTAGGGATCGGCACGGCATCCGTAAAAAAATCATCCAAATTGACCACGATTCGATGTACTGGCGCAAGCCCCGTTGATATTTTTCAAAAGCGATACCCTCACTATGACAACGAGAAAAAAGAACCCCGCCCCCAAGGACAAGGCACCTGCCGACACGGCCCTCCCCGAAGGGGTTGCCATCAACTTGGCGGCGGTGATCCCACAACTGCAAAATCCCGACCCAGAGGTCATCAAGGCGGCTACACAAGCGCTTGAAACGGCCGTCGCCCTGGAACCGAATAATCCCCTCGCGCTACACGGCCTGGGAATTGCCTACGCGCAGAAACAGAAATATGAGGAGGCCTTCGAACTTTTTGAACGAGCCACCGTTATCGACCCCAAGTTCGCGCCCCCATTCGCCAATCTGGGTAACCTGCACCGTCTGGCCGGCAGAAATGTTGAAGCCCTGAAAGCTTACCGGCACGCCCTGACACTCCAACCCAGCCTGGCCGACGCGCATTACAACATCTCGATTCTGCTTGAACAGGAAGGCAAGGCGGACGAGGCCCAGGAAAGCCTTAAGCGCGCCCTGTTGTTCCGCCCCACCTATTCGGAAGCACATAACAATTTAGGGAATATTCTGCTGAAAAACGGTAAGACGGAAGAAGCGATTTCCCACTTTCGCCAAGCGCTGGTATGGAACAGCGAGTTGAAACAGGCGCGCACCAACCTGATCATCGCCTTGTATCGCGTCGGGCGTTGCGCCGATGCCCAATCCGAAGTCGACAAGGCGCTGGCGCAATCCCCCGGCGACGCCACAATTTTGCGCACGCAGGCTGCCGGCTTGGCTTATCAGGGGTTGCTGGAAGATGCCCGGAAAGTCAATCTGCAAATTCTGGAACTGGAGCCGGATGCGGCGGACGTGCAACTCAACATGGGAGAACTGGCGCTGGCGCGGGATGATTACGAGGGAGCGCTGGCCTGCTACCGCGCGCTACTAGCCCGGAAGAATGTCCATCCCGCCCTGTGTGTCAGCGCGATGGCGTACGTAATGCTGGCGCAGGGCAACCTGTCCGAAGCCCGGGATATGTTCCAACAGGGGCTGATGCTGGACGAACGGCTCCCGACCCTGACCATCGGCTTGGGAAAAACCCTCTTGGAAGCCGGCGACATCGCCTTGGCTATCCAGACACTGCGGCACGCCACTGAAATACTGCCCGGCGCTGCCGAAATTCATTCGCTACTGATCCACGCATTGCATCTCAGCCCTCCTCTTTCCTCCGACGAACGTAACGCGGAAATGCAGCGCTGGGTCGAACGCCACAGCAAAAAAGAAACCGTGGCGGCCAACTCAAACAAACCTGCCTCCACCAAGCGGCTGAACAAAACTTCCCCCTTGCGGCTGGGATTCCTCGTCGGTGATGCCGATGCCCCCATGGCGGCTGGCTGCCTGGAAGCGTTGTTCTCCCATCTGGATACGGCACGGATCGATGCCCACGTCTACCATACCGGCGGCAAGGTGGGCGATCAGACAAAGCGCCTCAAGGAACTGGTTTCCCACTGGTACGTAGTTGCGCCCCTGAGCGCCTCCGACCTGGCCGAGCGCATCCATGAAGATGGCATCGAAATTCTCATCGATACAACAGGACACCATCTCGGCAATCGGCTAGTCGTTTTCGCCAAAAGAGCGGCGCCGGTTCAAGTCACCTGGCTAGGGGATTTCTCTAACACCGGCCTGCCGGAGATGGATTATCGTCTGACCGATGCGGTCATGACGCCGCAAGAAGATGCCGCCGCCGCTAGCGAACGCCCCATCTATCTGCCTGTTGCCGCCTGCTACACGCCCAACCAGGAATTACCTACCCCATCCCCCCTGCCCGCCAGGACAGCGGGAAACATCACCTTCGGAGCACCGTCCCGACTTGGTTACATAAACGCACCACTTTTGGATACTTGGGCGGAAATCCTGACGCTCGTTCCCGGTTCCCGGCTGGTCATCTTTTCCAATCTCGCGATGGCAGACGAAGCAAGCTTCGAACGCCTCAAGAAATTATTCCTGCTGCGCGAGATCGAGCCGGAGCGTCTGGAAATTCTGCCGCGACTGGATCAGGAGGCGTATGGAAAAGCACTGGCATCGCTGGATTTGGTACTGGACAGCTTCCCCTTCCCGCTCGGTTTGCGTGCCCTGGATTGCCTGTGGATGGGGGTGCCGGTACTCACCTTGGCAGGTGCCGACCCATACCAGCGCGCTACGTTGACCTGCCTGGCACCAGCGGGGTTGTCCGAATGGGGCGCAGAGAGCAAGGAAGAATATATCGCTAAAGCAGTGGCTTTCGCCGGCGACCTGGACAATCTGGAAAGGATTCGTTGCAGCCTGCGGGATACGTTGCTGAACAGCCCTTTGCTTGACACCCAGGCTTTCGCGCAGTCATTCACCTCTGCCTTGGAAAAACTCCGCCCTCAGAAAGCGCCTGGCTCCCCGAAAAGGGAGCGCCAAAAGCCGGGGTAAGACTATTTTGCGGAAGGCGGGGTTTCGGTTTTCCCATCCGAGGGGGGACAAGCCGAGAACCAGTTTCCGCTGTGATTGTAATAAAACGCCACCCTTCCCACCCCTTCCTGCCCGGGGACTGCCACCGTCTCGACACGACCGGTGAATGTCTTGCCCGCCAATTCCAGTTTGCCGCTCGCCTGCGGCATATCGGCACACTCGATTTTCAGTTCGAGTTGATTGCCCTTGTAGGTACCGCCGAGAACCTTGCAAGCCGGTGCCATGCGAACCGGGATAAGCCCAGCCGCGATATCGGATGAAGTCAGGCAAAAACGGTCGGTCTTGGGAAGGGGGTGAGCAGGAACCCCCGGAAACGTTGGGCGTGTCACCACTTCCCACAGTCCGGGTTCCAGAACTTGCTCGGGTTCGCCAGCCCCAACCGGAGCTGCCACGCCGCCAAGTAGAGTTAATACGATGACTGCCAATCCTGCCTTGATTCTCAGATGTTGCATTATTGCCTCCTTAATCAACGGCCCCGCTTGTTCCGGGTCGCCACAAGTAAATTATGCATCCTGATTGTTATCCAACAGTTCCCGCAGTTCAATTGCCGTCAAAAAGTGCGGGTTGGTGCCGGAACTGTATTCAAAGTTTTCCACGACCGGTGTACCCGTTTCACCGATGGCGCTGATTTTATAATCCGCCTGGACGGCAAAGGTGATTGCCGGGCAGATCACGTAATGCCCGGCGAATTCCAGCGTCTGGTGCGCACTATCGACCGGGCACATGATCTCATGCAACTTCTCGCCGGGACGTATGCCGATGATCTTCAGGGGAAGATTCGGCGCCATGGCGGCGGCAAGATCGGTCATGCGCGCAGAAGGAATTTTCGGGACGAATATCTCGCCGCCATACATCCGCCGAAAACTCTTGTCCACCAGTTCAACACCATCCTGCAGGGTAATCCAGAAGCGCGTCATGCGCAGATCGGTGATGGGTAATTCCTTCGCCCCTTCGGCAATCAGCTTGGCGAAAAAGGGCACGACAGAGCCGCGCGAACCGACCACGTTGCCGTAACGCACCACGGCAAAGCGTGTCTGATGGCCACCGGCGATGTTGTTGGCCGCGACAAACAACTTGTCGGAAACCAGCTTGGTCGCACCATAGAGGTTGATGGGATTGGCGGCTTTATCGGTGGAAAGTGCAATGACTTTCTCTAGGTTGTTAGCCAGCGCGGCATTGATGACGTTCTCGGCGCCTTGAATATTGGTCTTGATGCATTCGCTGGGGTTGTATTCCGCAGCCGGCACCTGCTTCAACGCCGCCGCATGAACGAGGTAATCGATCCCCCGCGTTGCCTGAACCAAGCGCTCCCGGTCACGCACGTCGCCGATGAAAAAACGCATTTGCGGCGCGTTGAATTCCTGTTGCATCTCGAACTGTTTCAGTTCGTCCCGCGAAAATACCACCACCCGCTTGGGCTGATAATGCTTGAGTACGTGACGAATGAACGCTTTGCCGAAGGAGCCGGTACCACCGGTAATCAGTAATGATTTGCCATTAAACACCGCTTCCACTCCCTAGAATTTGGAATTATTCGAACAAGCCATACGACGGAACATCATGGAGCGTATTCAGTCGCCATCCCCTTCCAGCAACTGCTCAAGCATCAGACGCACCCCCTCCATCGCGGGGCACAACACCGCATCGACCGAACCGAACTGGATGCCATGCTGGCTACTGCTGCGCCCGGCGGCATGGTTGGCCACCACTGTAATGGCGGCGTAGCACAGGCCGAGCTCACGGGCCAGCACGGCCTCCGGCATTCCGGTCATCCCCACCATGGTTGCGCCGTCGCGCTCCAGCCGATTGATTTCGGCTGCGGTTTCCAGGCGCGGGCCTTGTACAGCGGCATACACGCCATTATCCACGTAAGGCAGGTTAGTCTTGCGGGCCGCCGCCATGCAGCGCTGCCGCAACGCCTCGCAATAGGGGTCGGTAAAATCGATGTGCACGACGTCCTTTTCGCCCCCCTCATAGTAGGTCGCCTTGCGTCCGTGAGTGTAATCGAGGATCTGGTCGGGAATCGCGATCACGCCGGGTTGCATGTCCTCGCGAATGCCGCCGACAGTGGCGACTGCCACCAGGTTTTCCACCCCCTGCTCGCGCAGCGCCCAGATGTTGGCCCGGTAATTGATCTCGTGCGGCGGCAGGTGATGCCCGTAACCATGGCGAGCCAGGAATACCACTTCATGGTCCTTGATCCTGCCGAAGGTCAGCGCCCCGGAAGGCTCTCCATAAGGCGTGCGGATTACTTGGCGACGGATGATTTCCAGGTTGTTCAACTGCGTGCAGCCGGTACCGGCGATGATTCCTAACATGTTCTTTCCTTATTTTCCCTTGACGGCATAAATCGCCGGGAGGTTACGCCACGCACCGTGCACGTCCATTCCGTAGCCGAACACATAGCGGTTCGGCAGGTCGACCCCGGCAAAATTTGCCTGAATCGGTTTGGACTTGCCGGTATCCTTGGCTGCAAAAACGGCACAGAAGAAAGCCTTGGCCCCCATTCCCATAATCTTTTCGCGGATCGCCGCGAGGGTATGCCCTTCGTCGAGGATGTCGTCGAGTACCAGCACCACCCGACCGGCAATATTCTCTTTCGGGAGCACTTTCCATTCCAGCTCGCCACCGCTGGTACGGTTGCCATAGCGGGTCACGTGGATGTAATCGAAATCCAGCGGGAATTCCAGCATGGGCAACAACTGCCCGCTGAACACCACCGCACCGCCCATCACCGAAAGCACCAGGGGATGGCTGTCGCGCAATTCCGCGCCGATCTCCCCAGCCAGCCGCACCAGTATGGACTGGACTTCTTCCGCCGAACAAATCAGATCGGCTTCGCGATAGATCTTCCAGGCTTCTTCGGCAATCATCGGCCTCTCCCTTTGGGAATCAGGCAGCGCGAATCGAGATAGGCGCGAAAATCCTCAGCCACCTCGGGATGACGCAGGGCAAACTCGATGGTCGCCTTGAGATAACCGAGCTTGCTGCCGCAATCGTAACGGGTGCCGTTGAAGCGGTAGGCCAGTACCTGTTCCTTTTGCAACAGCGAGGCGATGCCGTCAGTCAACTGGATTTCTCCACCCGCCCCAGCCCGGACGTTTTCCAGGTGATCGAAAACGCGCGGCGTCAAAATATAGCGGCCCACCACGCCCAGGGTCGAAGGGGCATCCTCGGGCTTGGGCTTTTCCACGATACCGCTCATCTTGTAGGTACCTTCGTCCCATTCCTTGGCAACCACGATGCCGTATTGCGAGGTTTCCTCGCGCGGCACCTCTTGCACCCCGATCACCGAGCAACGGTAGTGGTCGTAAAGGTCGCACATCTGCTTGAGTACCGGCGGATCGCCATCGAGCAGGTCGTCGGCGAGAATCACCGCAAAGGGATCATCACCCACCACTTGCCTGGCGCACAGAATCGCGTGCCCCAGACCCAGCGCCTCGGCCTGGCGGATGTACACGCAAGTGACATTGGAGGGCAGCAGGTCGCGCAGCACTTCCAGCATCTTGGTCTTGCCGCGCGCTTCCAGCTCCGCCTCCATTTCGTAGGCCTTGTCGAAATGGTCTTCGATGGCGCGCTTGCTGCGCCCGGTGACGAAGATCAATTCGGTGATGCCCGCCGCTATGGCTTCCTCGACCGCATACTGGATCAGCGGCTTGTCGACGATCGGCAACATTTCCTTGGGACTGGCCTTGGTAGCCGGCAAGAAGCGCGTGCCCAGCCCCGCCACCGGAAATACCGCCTTGGTGATCCTGCTCATAAGTACTCCCTAACTATTCAACAATTCCCGCAAACCGGCTTCATCGAGGATCGGCAACCCCAGTTCCACGGCTTTTTCGTACTTGCTGCCCGGTTCCGCGCCGACCACCACGTAGCCGGTCTTTTTCGAGACGCTGCCGCTGACCTTGCCGCCGGCCGCCTCGATCATCGCCTTGGCATCTTCCCGCGCCAGGGTTGGCAAGGTGCCGGTCAGCACGAAAGTCTTGCCGCTCGCCGCGCCGCTACCGGCGGGCGCGGCGCCCTCCCCTTCCGCCCAGTTCACCCCGCGCTCACGCAACTGCTGGATGACCTCGCGATTATGCGCTTCACCGCAGAATTCCACGATGCACTGCGCCACCACCGGCCCGACATCCGGCACCTCCAGCAGGGCCGTCGTATCGGCGACCAACAACCGGTCCAGGGCGCCGAAGTGGCGCGCCAGGTCTTTTGCCGTGGCTTCGCCGACGTTGCGGATCCCCAGCGCGAAGATGAAACGCGCCAGAGTGGTGTGCTTGCTCTTATCCAGCGCTTCGAGGAGGTTGATGGCCGATTTTTCCGCCATCCGCTCCAGGTTGACCAGGATATCCATGCCCAAACCGTACAGGTCAGCAGGATTGCCCACCAGGCCGAGATCGACAAGTTGCTCGACCAGCTTGTCGCCCAAGCCTTCGATGTCCATGGCACGCCGTCCGGCGAAATGCAGTAGCGCCTGCTTGCGCTGCGCCGGGCAATACAGGCCACCGCTACAGCGCGCCACCGCCTCGTCCTCGCCGCGTGCCACGTGTGACCCGCACACCGGGCAAGTCGTGGGCAGGGCAAAAGGCTCATGCAGCGGTGTCAGCAAGTCGCGCATCGGGCGCCGTTCCGCCACCACCCGTGCCACTTCGGGAATCACGTCGCCGGCGCGGCGCACCACCACGGTGTCGCCGATGCGCACGTCCTTGCGGTGCACCTCGTCTTCATTGTGGAGAGTGGCGTTGGTCACCGTCACGCCGCCCACGAATACCGGCTGCAAACGCGCCACCGGGGTCAGCGCGCCAGTGCGCCCGACCTGCACGTCGATGGCTTCGACCACCGTCAGGGCTTCCTCGGCGGGAAACTTGTGGGCCACCGCGAAACGCGGTGCACGCGACACGAAGCCCAGTTCCATCTGGGCGCGCAGGTCGTTGACCTTGTACACCACCCCGTCGATATCGTAAGGCAGCATGGGACGCTGTTCGCCGATGCGCCGGTAATAATCGAGCAGTCCTTCCGCGCCGCGCACCACGGCGCGTTCGCGGCACACCGGCAGATGCAGTGCCGCCAGCAAGTCCATCAGGCCGGCATGGCTGGCGGGCAACGCGACGCCTTCGGAAGCACCGATCCCATAGGCGAAAAAGGTCAGGCGGCGCGTCGCGGTAATCCGCGAATCGAGTTGCCGCAGGCTGCCGGCAGCGGCATTGCGCGGGTTGGCGAACTCCTTCTCGCCGCGCTCGCGCTGCTGGCGGTTGAGCTCGGCAAAATCGGCCTTGAGCATCAGCACCTCGCCACGCACTTCGAGGAGTGGCGGCGCTTCCGCCAGGCGCAGGGGAATCGCCTTGATGGTGCGGATATTGGCGGTTACGTCCTCGCCGGTAAAGCCGTCGCCGCGGGTGGCCGCCTGCGTCAGCACGCCCTGCTCGTAACTGAGCGTGATCGCCAGCCCGTCGAATTTCGGCTCCACCGCATAATCGACGGCTTCCGTCTCCAGCCCCTCGCGCACCCGCTTGTCGAAAGCCGCCACCTCGCCCTCTTCGAAGGCGTTGTTGAGCGACAGCATGGGTACCCGGTGGGTGATCTGGGAGAAATTCTTGAGCGGCGCGCCGCCGACCCGCTGGGTGGGGGAATCAGGAGAGGAAAGTTCGGGATATTGGGCTTCGAGCGCCTGCAACTCGCGGAACAGGTGGTCGAACTCGGCGTCGGAAATTTCCGGCGCGTCGAGCCCGTAATACAGATGATTGTGCCGCTCGATTTCCGCGCGCAGCCACGCCGCGCGTTCCACAAGGGCGGGTGAAGCCATCAGCTAAACAGTCTCGTGGCGCGCTCGCTGCCCGGAGGGATGCCGGCGGCGTCCATTTTGGTGTAGATGGTCGCGAGTTGCGACTTGATCTTGGCAATCCCGTTGTCGGTGAGCGGACGGCGGTTGTCGTCGACCAGCACCGCATTCAGGGTATTCCCGATCTGGCGCGCCTGGAGCAGCATCTGGTCGAAAATGCGCAAGCCCGGCGCCACCTTGGGCACGTCGAGCAGCAACGTCACGCCGTGGATCGACAGGTGGCGGATATTCTCGGCGGAAAACGGCGTCTGGTCGAAATTGGCGAGGGTGAATAGCGTCACTCCGTCCTCGTTCAGGGAGTGGAAAGTCCCGTCGGCATTCAGCTTCATGCCGTTCGATTCGGCCAAGGCGCGAATCTTGGTGGCGGGCATCAGGTCGCCGTTGCTGGAAACCACGTTCACGCCGATCAGGATATCCACCGAAACACAGAATTCGTCGAGCATGGCCGCGCGCGTAGCGGCCTCGGCCTGCTCGGGAAAGCTCGCCGAGGCACCCAGCGCGGCCGCGGCGCCTTCCACGCGTCGGCAAAAATCGGCGAGATCGGCGGGATTCACCGCACCGGAGCGATTGACCAGTTGCAGCACCGCAAAAAATTTCGCGTAACCCTGGCGCGCCTCTTCCAGCGTCTCCGTTTGGCCAGTCAGACGATTCAGACCGAGCAGCCGGACCGCGCCCGCGAAACCCTCTAAGGCCGCGGCAAAGCGGGCAGCGTCGCCAGGCTGAAAAGACTCAACGGGAGTGAGCGTTGCGACGAAATCGACCACCTCGTCGAATGCGGACGCGGCGGAAGCCGGCTTTTCCGCCACATGAGAGGGGGCAACCGCGGCAGCCGTCACCGGCTCAGGGGTGGACGCCGGAGACACGATCTCGGCAGGAACGTCGAGAATATCGTCCGTCAACTCCGCGGCCTCCGGCCCGTCCAGCGAGAAATCCATGCTCGGCTCGCGACGCTCGCCGTCGTCCGGCAGCCCTTCGCCTTCCTGCTTGAGCAGGACATCTTCCTCGCCCCCGGTAAACGCCTGCTGCGCCTTGCTGCGCAAGCGGTTTTCCTGGTACAGGTTGTAAAAATATACCCCGACAACAATCAGAACGCCGGCTATCGCCAGACTGATGTGCAATTCGCTCATGGTTGGATTCTTCTTCCGTGTCTCATCCCCGCGACATTCTACAAGAAGCGCGGGGTAACGGCTATGCCGGCCGCATTTGAAGGAAAGCCGTGAAATAAGGGATTCGAAAAATTGGCCACGTTAAAGGTCATCCGCCAGCTCAGGCGGCATCCTTGAGGCGAATCGCTTCTTCGATGTCCACCGTAACCACCCGCGAACAGCCTTGTTCCTGCATGGTGACGCCGACCAGTTGTTCGGCCATTTCCATAGTGATTTTGTTGTGGCTGATGTAGATAAATTGGGTGTTCTCCGACATTTTCTTGACCAGTTCGCAGAAACGTTCGGTGTTGCTGTCGTCGAGCGGCGCATCCACCTCGTCGAGCAAGCAGAACGGCGCGGGGTTGAGCATGAACAGCGAGAAAGTCAGGGATAGCGCGGTCAACGCCTTTTCCCCCCCGGACAGGAGGTGGATGGAACTGTTTTTCTTGCCGGGCGGCTGGGCGATCATCTGCACGCCGGCGTCGAGAATTTCCTCACCGGTCATCACCAACTGGGCATGGCCGCCGCCAAACAGGGTGGGAAAGAGTTCGCCGATGTTCTTGTTGACCAGGTCGAAGGTGGCCTGCAGGCGCTCGCGGGTTTCCCGGTCGATACGGCGGATCGCCGATTCGAGGGTTTCCATGGCTTCGTTGAGATCGGCGGCCTGGGCTTCCAGGTAGGACTGGCGCTCGCGGGCGACTTCCAGTTCCTCCAGGGCAGCCAGGTTGACCGCGCCCAGCGCGGCGATTTCGTTGTCGAGACGAGTGGTTTCCGCCATCAGGGTACTGGCCTTGGCGCTACGCTCCAGCAAGGGGGCGAGCGCTTCCTCGTCAGCCCCGACTTCAGCCAGCATGGCGCCGAATTGCTCCTGGGCGAGGCGCGCTTCCTGTTCCTTGAGGCGCGCCTCGCCGACTTGGTCGCGCAGCGGGTTGAGCTTTTGCTCGTGAACCATGCGCAGCCCTTCGATATCGCGCAGTTGGGTGGTCAGTGCTTCGAGGTTGTTGCGCGCCGCCGCCAGGGCTTTTTCCTTGTCCTGCTGGGCCGTCAGCGCTTCCTGCAATTCCATTTGCAGGGACTGGTCGTCGGCGGATTGCTGTTCTTCCAGCAGTTCTTCGAGTTGGGCGTGGACGTTTTCAAGCTGGTCGTCGAGGGTCTGGATGAAGTGTTCAAGTTCGCCGATCTTGCCCCGGCAGCCGCGTTCGGCGAAGTCC
This sequence comes from Sulfuricella sp., assembly GCA_018336195.1. Lineage (GTDB taxonomy): Bacteria > Pseudomonadota > Gammaproteobacteria > Burkholderiales > Sulfuricellaceae > JAGXQV01. Next base: position 11,530 of record JAGXQV010000059.1, read on the forward strand.
GCCTCCTGGGCGGCGCGTTCCGTGCCGCGCAAGGCTTCGCGTTGGAGGTTGAGGCGATTTTCCGCCTCAGCGCGCGCCTCACGCTGCGCCTCCAGTTGTTCTTCGAGGGATTCGATCTGATATTGCGCCTGTTCGAGAGTATTCCCGGCTTCGGCGATGTTCTCGCTCTCGATTTCCCACTGCTCGGCGACTTCCCGCAGTTCCTCGTCGATCTTGGCGGCACGCTGCGCGACCTGCTGGCCGATCTGGGCGAGCCGCTGCACGTCGAGTTGCTGCCGGTGGTGGCGCTGTTGCAAGTCGGAAATGGTGGCGCGCCAATCGGCGAGTTCGCGCTGAATGTTGGCAAGGGCGGCTTCCGCCTGCTCGGCGCGGGTTTTGGCCTGAGCCACCTGATCCAGGCAATTATGTAGATCGCCATCCAGTTGCTCGATTTCGCGCTGCCGACCCAGCACCCCGTGCAACTCGCTTTGTGGCGCGTAAAAGCTCACCCCGCCGCGCCCGAACAGGTGGCCGGCGCGCGTCACCAACCATGCGCCGGACGGCAGGTCGCCACTGGCCGCCAGGGCGGCGCGGGGTTCCTGAGCCACGTAGACGTTGGCGAGGCTATCGGCCAGCCAGGAAGGCAGGACGCCGTCGCGCCAGGTAACGTATTGGGCGAGCGGGGTCAGCCCAGGCGGCGGGGAATTGCCCTCTCTCCCAACTTCTCTCCCGCTCGCGGGCGAGGAGTGCCAGGCGGCTACCGCCAACGGCGCGGGCGGCGGCTCGTCGAGCCAGTCGCCCGCCTGCGCCAGATCGTCCACCAGCACGGCGTTGAGGCGCTCGCGCAGCACGCTTTCCAGGGCATCGTCCCAACCGTCGGCGACCGCCAGGCTTTGCCACAGACGCGGCAAGCCGTCCAGGCCGTGCTGGGCGAGCCAGCCCTGCAACTTGCCGTGATCGAGGCGGTTCTGCATCTGGCGCAGCGCGGCCAACTGGGCTTCCAGCTTGGTGATGCGTTCGCGGGCACCCTGTACCGCCTGGCCGGCCTCGCGGCGTGCCGTTTCAGCGTCGGGAAGCTGTTCCTGCAAGGTTTCCTGGGTGTAGCGGGCGGATTCGAGTTGCTCGCTCAGTTCGGCGAGTTCTTCTTCCTTGATCGCCAACGCTTCGGCATCGAAAGGCGGCAGCGCCCCCCGTTCCTGCTCCAGGCGGGCACGCCGGGCTTGCAGGGATTGCACCATCTTTTGCGCGTGGCTGCGGTGGGTTTCCTCAAGCTGCGCGGTCTGGCGGGCTTCGTTCAGGTCACGCTGCAAGTCGGCGTAGATGCGCTGGCTGTCGCGGAAATGCTGTTCGGCAAGCGGCAACTGGTCGCTATCCTGCTCCAGCCGCTCGCGGGTTTCCTCGCGGCGCAACTCGGCGACTGCCAGTTCTTCGCGCCAGTGTTCGAGATTGGCCTTGGCTTCCTGGTGCTGCTTGACGATGCGGCTTTCCTGCTCGCGGGCGCCGGCAACCCGGCTGGCGAGGCGTTGCCGGTTGTCGCGCTGGTGCTGCAAATTCTGCTCGATACGCGCCACTTCGGCATTGGCGCCGTACAAGTCGCCTTGCGCGGCGTGCAGTGCGTCGCTGGCGGCATAATGACCTTCGCGCACCTGTTCCAATTGGTTTTCCGACTGGCGCAGGGAAGCGGTGGCGGCCTCCAGTTCATTGGTGAGGCGCTGCACCTCGCGCTGCCAGCGCTCCGAGAGCGCCTGGGCTTCGCGTTTCTTGAACAGGCGAAAGAGGTTCTGCGCCTGCTCCAGTTGTTTCTTCAGGTCGAGGAACTGGCGCGCCACTTCCGCCTGCGCTTCGAGCTTTTGCAACTGGCCGGCCAATTCCTGGCGAATGTCGTCGACGCGCAGCAAGTTTTCGCGGGTGTCGCGAATGCGCAACTCGGTCTCGCGGCGACGCTCCTTGTACTTGGAGATGCCCGCCGCTTCTTCGAGAAACACCCGCAGTTCCTCGGGGCGCGCCTCGATGATCCGCGAAATCATGCCCTGCTCGATGATCGCGTAAGCACGCGCCCCCAGGCCGGTGCCCAGGAAGATGTCGGTGATGTCCTTTTTGCGGACTTGCAGGTTGTTGATGTAATAAGCCGATTCACCGTCGCGGTGGAGCACCCGCTTGACCGCCACTTCGGCATACTGCGACCACTGTCCGGCGGCCTTGCCCAGGGAATTATCGAACACCAGTTCGACGCTGGCGCGGCTTACCGGCTTGCGCGTACCGGAACCGTTGAAAATCACGTCCTGCATCGACTCGCCGCGCAACTGGCGTGCCGACGACTCGCCCAGCACCCAGCGCATCGCGTCGATCACATTGGATTTGCCGCAGCCATTCGGGCCGACCACCGCCACCCGCTGTCCGGGGAAGTGGATGGTGGTCGGATCGACGAAGGTTTTGAAACCGGCGAGTTTGATCTGGGTGAGACGCACTTTAAGGACTGTTTTAGTTGTTGCCGGCGGGAATATTGAGCATTCCCGCCGCTTTGATAAGGCCCTGGTCAAGGCTGTAGACTCGATCTGCACCGTGGTTGCGGGCAATCGCCAGATGCAGGGCATCTCCCGCCCGCAGGCCGCTGTCGAAACGGCGCAGGAAACGTTCGGCAAGACGGTAATCGGCAAGGGTCGGCATCAGCACTTGATACTGGCCATGCGCAATCCGCGAGAAGGATTCGAGCAAACCCTGCGCCACGTCTTCCGCCAGTTCCTTCATGCGCACGCGGCGTGCAACCATGCTGGAAAACTCGACGCAAGTCCATTCGCTGATGGCAATCCGCTGAGCGGCAAGGTCAAAGGCCAACTGGCGCACGGTCGGTGAATCCGGCTCGGGAACATAGAGCGGTGCGATGAAACTGGTATCGAAATAGAACATGCGGCTCAATAGCCCTCGTCGCGTATCTGGCGGATCAACTCCGCACTCGACACCTGGGACATCGGCAAGGAGGCACGCAGACGATCCATTTCCTCGAAGTCGATGGATTTGGGGGGCGGTTCGATTGCCTTGAGCCGCGCCACCGGCTGGCCGCGCCGCGTAATCACCAATTCTTCGCCGGCTTCAACCTGATTGAGTAACTCGCTGAGGTGTGCTTTGGCTTCGGCAACACTGACGCTGTGCATGGCTCACTCCATAATAGTCATCTACATGGTCATAATATCACAAACCCATACTTCCCGACGGAAGGGCTTTTCCGGGATAATGGCGGAAAGGCAGTGTTTAGTTTTTAGTGTTGAGCGCTTAGCAAAAAGCGCCGCGCAGCGACATCAACTAAACACTAAACACTAAACACTAAACACTGATTTTCACCATGCCCAGCCAACCCAGCAAAGAACTCGAAACCTTCGACAACCCCCATCCCGAGCGCGATTACCATATTCACATGGAAATCCCGGAATTCACCTGCCTGTGTCCCAAGACCGGGCAACCGGATTTCGCCACCCTGATCCTCGACTACATCCCCGACCAAAAGTGCGTGGAGTTGAAAAGTCTCAAGATGTACGTGTGGTCCTACCGCAACGAAGGCGCCTTCCACGAAGCCGTTACCAACCGCATCCTCGACGACCTCGCCCGCGCCACCCAGCCGCGTTTCATGCGCCTCACCGCCAAGTTTTACGTGCGCGGCGGGATATTCACCAACGTCGTGGCCGAGCAGCGCCAGCCGGGTTGGACGCCGCCGCAGCGCGTCGACCTCGCCGCGTTCGAGCCACAATCCAACACCCGCGGATAAGCCATGAGCGCTATCGGAGGGGTGTATTTCCAGGGCAACCTGCCGCTGGCATGGCACGCGGCAGAGCCGCCCGGCGAGGAAACGTTGCAAGGATGGATGTTTACCAACGCCGTGCTGCTGCGCGCCCTGGCGACCATGGATGCCCAGCCCACCGAGCGGGACGTTGACCCCAACGGCGATGCCGACAGGAAGCTCGAACGCCTGGAAGCCAAGCTGGACTTGGCGCTCAACCTGCTCGCCCAACTCATCGCGCGCGACGCCCCCAAACCGGAAGCCTGTCCCGCCACCCTGAGCGCCACGGCCATCGAATGGTTCAGCAGCAAGATCCCGGCAACCGGCAATCTGGTGATTACCCTTTACCTCGACCCGCGTCTCCCCCAGCCTTTGCAATTACCCGCGCAAGTCCTGGAATCCGCGCCGGCGGAGGGTGGTCACCGCACCCTCGCGGAATTCCACCACCTCGACGAGGAAACCCAGGAATGGCTGGAGCGCATGGTGTTTCGCCGCCATCGTCGCCACATCCAGGCACTGCACGGCGCCAAGGGATAGTCGAGTCTACCGCTCGGCCCGACTCGCCAAGTTTTCCCGAGAATACCCCCGCTACAACCTGTTGAAGAAGTTCTCCTAGCAGGCTGCTGAAAAACCCGCGCTTATTTTCCCTTACCCGCACCTGGAAGTGGGTTTGTCAGCAATTTTTCGTTTTTCGGCCTTAAAACAGTCAGCTTTTCGGGGGCTTTCCCCGATTTTCCGCCTTTTGGGCGGAGTGGTGGCGCATTACGCCAACAATCGTCTCATCCTGACCAGATTGTGTTAATCAGCACTACCGCACCCGTGCACAGGCAATACAGGAGATCAGCGAGTACATCGAGGTCTTCTACAACCGGCAGCGGAAACAGGCGCGTCTTGGTTACCTGTCACCCGCCGCCTTCACACGGCGATACTATGAAAATCAGCTCGCCGCTTAACCCGTTGGACTCCACTATTGACAACTGGCCTCACTTTCACGCTAAACTTCCGAGCACATTCGAAAAGAAATGCCGAAAATGAAAAAGAAAGGCAAAAAACAAGCGAATTCCGCGGAATTACGCCCAGCCTACGCTGGCCCCGCGAAGAAAAGCGCACTGTTGGGCTGGGCGCCTTTGCGTAAACCGACGCCCGACGAAGTGATTGAGGAAGCCCTAGTGCTCCTGGAAAACGGTCATTTTGAGGAAGCTGAGGGAAAGTTCCGGGAAGTGCTGCACACATCCCCGGATAACTTCAACGCCGCATTCCATATCGGTCGTCTCAATCTTGAGAGGAATAACCTCTATCCGGCAGCCGGATTCCTGGCTCGGGCGTACCAGTTGGCGCCTGCTTCCTGGGAAGCCGGCGGGTTGTTCGGCTACGCCTTGTGGAAGTTGGGCGATTTCACCACTGCGGTGCAATTGCTTGAGCGCTCAGCCGACTTGACGCCCGACGAACCCGCCCTCCTCCACCAGTCGCTGATCTGCCGGGTAATGTCCAAAGCGTTGACGGTGGATGACGATCCCAAGCTGTGGCCGGCAGCATTGCGCTATCTGCTGGAAGGCTGCGGTAACGCTGCCGAGCAAGTCGGATTTCTGGATTCCTGCGGTTTCGACAAAAGCGCCCCAGCTACTCACAACGAGAATATTTTCGTCAAGCTGGCCTTGCCGCTCATTCGCTCGGTTCTCGCGGAAGGAAAGCTGGGACTGGCACTGAAATTACACCGCTATACGTTTTCCCGTGCGGCCTTGTTTCCCCACACTCAGGAACAGTGGGCAAAATATCTGGACAGGCTGAATCCCTTGTTTGTCGAGGCTGGGGAGGCCCTCCGCGCGCGCGCTGATCAACGACCTTTTCGCGATCTCGGGAATACCCCGCCGGTGGTGGCATTTGTTGTCGATACGTCGGTTTCAGCAGGATCTGGCTTCCCGGTATTCCTCAGCATGCTCGAACAAGTCGTCAGAGTGCGGGAGAACCGGATGATCCCCATCGTCTATACGCTTGTTCCGGCTCCTCCCGCGCTTACCGAACAATGCCGAAAATGGGCAGTAACGCTGATCGATTTTGGTAGCCCTGAACAAAACGGCAAACTGGGTGAGGGCCAACTGCACCAACTGGAAACCGTCGGGGAACATTCCCGCGCAGTTGGGGTTTCTTTGGCGGTATTTTTTTCCTCGTTCGAGGCCATCGTTTGTCTTGCCTCTTCGTTTGGCATCGCTCCCCGCCACGCCTATTTCACGATGTTTTTCCACAGCATCGCCGCGCCGCGTCTGGACGCCTACTTTGCCGGAGCCTCATTGGGTTTTGCGACGAAATCGATTCGGGGACGCACCTGGCGAACCTTTCCGCCGGTATCGCCCTATCCGTTTCCAGCCGATGATTCGCCGGAGGGCGTCGAGATGCTGGGCGAAGTAACGGCGATCCGCACCCGCTTGCACAAGCGTTTCTCGACGCTGTTAGGAACGATCAGCCGTACGGAAAAACTCGACGAGACATTTATCGAAGTCGTGGCGCGGATATTGCGGGAGAGCCCTGGTGCTGGATTCCTATGGTTCGGCCACGAGAACGAACCTATCGTCAGCCGGATTGCGGCCTTGTTCGATGCGCACGGCGTCGCCGAGCGCTGCTTATTTGTCGGATGGGTAGATACCCGGGTGTATTCCCGCGTATTGGATATCCATCTGAACTGTTTTGGCCTGCCCACCGGGATAACCATGACGCAGACGTTTTCCGCAGCCGGTGCGTATGTTTTGAAGCGTGGCGCGGAGGCTAACCATATCGGGCTAACCCAGCTTCTCGCCTCGCTGTTGGATGGCATCGAGAGCGAAACGCACCTGGCCGAAGCGCAGGCGATTTTTACGGACCCGGAGCACGGCGAGAACCTGGTAATGCTCGCGGAAGATGTCGAGCAATACCTCAACTATGCCAATCGGCTAATCCGTGATCCGGTCTTTCGCGGTAAAGTCGGTGCGGCTGCAAGAAAATTCATGGACAAATATTTTCACGATTCGGATTGCACGGGACGGGCATTCGTCGAACATCTGATCGACGTGGCAGGCGCCGATCAGGCGCCGCCCAAACGGCGCAAATCCCGTGTTGTCGGATGAATCGATATTGGGGAGAGTCCGGAATGGCTTTTTTTGATTTGTTCAACAACACCAATTTATTGACAGACTGATCGGCAAAACAGCCATGCCACTCCCCCGGAAAGTGCCACCGATTTATGTGACGCAACCCTTGCTTCCCCCTTTGGAAGAGTTTGTCCCCTACCTGGAACAAATCTGGGAAAACAAAATTTTGACCAACTGTGGTCCGTTTCATCAGCAACTGGAACAAGCGCTGTGCGACCATCTCGGCGTCAAGCACCTTTCCTTGTTTACCAATGGCACCATTGCGCTGATTACCGCCTTGCAGGCACTGCAAATTACCGGCGAAGTCATCACCACGCCGTATTCCTTTGTGGCCACGGCACACTCCCTTGTTTGGAACGGGATCAAACCTGTGTTTGTGGACATCGACCCGCTAACCCTTAATCTCTCTCCGGACAAAATCAAGGCTGCCATTACCCCGCAAACTACCGCCATCATGCCGGTGCATTGCTACGGTCGCCCCTGTGACGTGGACCGCATTCGGAAGATTGCCGACGAACATGGGCTGAAAGTCATTTACGACGCAGCGCACGCCTTTGGCGTGCGCTGCCGCGGCGCCAGCGTGGCAAACCAAGGTGATATTTCGGTACTGAGCTTTCACGCCACCAAAGTGTTCAACACCTTTGAAGGGGGGGCCATCGTCTGCCCGGATGCCGCAACCAAACAGCGTATTGATTATCTGAAAAACTTTGGTTTCGTGGACGATGTAACGGTGGTGGCGACCGGCATCAACGGCAAAATGAATGAAATCAGTGCCGCTTTTGGCCTTCTGCAATTAAAGCGCATCGATGAAGCCATCCGAAAACGCAAAACCATCGATGCGCGCTACCGGGAAGGTCTGGCGGGTATCAACGGCATTCAGTGCCTGGCCGAGGTCGGGGGGGACGCGGCGAACTACGCCTATTTTCCGATCTTGGTGCAGCCGGATTATCCGCTCAGCCGTGATTCGCTATATCAACGTCTGCGGGAGAACGGCATCTTTGTGCGACGCTATTTCTACCCGTTGATAAGCGACTTTCCCATGTATCGAGAAATGCCTTCCGCGGCACATTCAAATTTACCGGTGGCAAGGAAAGTGGCGGAACAAGTGATTTGTTTGCCGATTTATCCGGCGCTGCCCAGTACCCTGGTCGATTTCGTTCTTCAAGTCATTGAAGGAAAAAATGTCGAATGACCAGCATTGCCGTCATGCAACCCTACTTCCTGCCCTATATCGGATATTTCCAGTTAATCGCGGCGGTGGATAAATTTGTGGTATTCGACGATGTAAACTTCATCAATCGCGGCTGGATCAATCGCAATCGCTTATTGCTCAATGGTGCAGCCCATACGTTTACGGTGCCCTTACGTGGCGCCAGTCAAAACAAGCTGATTTGCGAAATCGAATTGCTTGACCAGCCGGATTGGCGGAACAAATTGCTGCGCACCATCCACCACGCCTACGGGAAAGCCCCTTGTTATGCACATGTGTCCGGCTTGCTGGAAAGCGTGGTCAATTACTCGTCAACCCGGCTTGACGAGTTTCTACTCTACAGCATTCGTGAAGTGGTGGCTTATCTGGCGATGGAAGTGGAAATCGCCGACACCTCGCGAATCTATCAAAACGCCCATCTGAAAGGACAGGAACGTATTCTCGATATCTGTCGGCAAGAGCGCGCCGACATTTACGTAAACTCGATTGGTGGAGTTGACTTATATGATCGTGCCGCCTTTTCACAACATGGCCTGACGCTTCATTTCTTGCGTTCGCGTTCGATCGGTTATTCTCAGGGAAAGGCCGGACAAGTTGCCGGACTGTCCATGCTTGATGTGCTCATGTTCAATGAGCCGGAGGCGGTTCGGCGTTTGCTAGCCGAATACGATTTGACTTGAAGCTCAACAACCGGCGGTGAGCAATCACCCCCGCATTACGACTATTTGGGACATTGACGATGACTGAAGAAGCGCCGAAAAGATGTTTTCGCACGATTGGCATGGAAGCCAGCAAATTCGATGATCGCCGGGAGCCGTATTGGCAAGGCATCCGGAAATTGCTTTCGGAAGGTTATCCGCCCGAAGATTTGATTCACCATTTTCCATTATTCGCGGGCCATGTTTGCCTGGGAAGGTATTTGGCTTTGTATGAAGCTTACAAACTGACCGTAGGCATTGCGGGACATATTGCCGAGACCGGCATCTGGAAGGGTTCTTCCTTGCTTTGGCTGGCTAAGCTGACACAGCTTTTTGAGCCAGAGTCTTTAACTCAAACACATGGTTTTGATTGGTTCAAGGGCGCGCAACCAGAATCCGGCGAAGCACATCTGGTCAGCGCGGGCGCTTATGCTGAGAGTCGTGAACGCGTTCAGGCGACCATCGATGCGCAAGGACTCAGCCGCCAAGTGCTGCTTCATGAACTGGACCTATCAAAAGATCTCGGGCAATTTTTTTTGGATTATCCGCATCTGCAATTCAAAATGGTCTTTCTCGATTGCGGCCTGTACAAAGTCGTCAGGCATTGCATTGAGCATTTCTGGCCCCGGCTGACGCCAGGAGGCGTCCTCGTTCTGGACAACTTCAATCACGAAACTGCTCCGGGTGAAACTCAAGCCGTGCGGGAATTACTTCCAGAATATACCCTGCGCACCTTCCCGTTCGCCCAACAACCAACAGCCTATATCGTCAAGCCGGCGCGATAATGAGCGCGTTACTGGTGTTCCCCAGCAGCATGGGCGATGCGTTACCGTTCATCGAGCAGGCGCGTAACATTGGTGTTACCGTCGTCGGCGCATCTTCGTTGACGCACGATCCGAATGCATCACGTTGCGATTTCTGGCTGCATCTACCCTGGGTTGGTGAGCCAGACTTTGTCGAATGTCTGCGTGAAGCCGTGACCACTCATGGGATTGATGGGATATTCTGCCCGAATAACGTGGTTCATGCCGTCATCGACACGCTGATCGGAAACGGCACCATTACGGCGAGATTGCTGGCCTTGCCTTTCCATCGGGAAATCGCCTGCTATGACCGTCTCGACGTACGTGCCGAAAGCGCCTTGAGTCTGGCAAAGTCAATCCTTGCCGGTGGAAGTTTGCCCGCGCCCGTGAAAGTGGCGGCCTGGCTGCGCTTCACCGATACCATCATGGGGCAATCCGGCGAAGCCAAATTGGCGGCACTATTAGGCGCGATGGCCAGTGCGCCCCAAGGCGACGTGGTGGAAATCGGCGCCTATTTTGGGAAATCCGCCGCTTGGCTGACGCTTATTGCCCACGATCTCGAAATAGGCAGGGTATTGGCCATCGATCCGTGGTCGGCGGCGGAAGCGGTTCAACTCGACGCGCCAACCCACGTTCAACGGCTATCTAACGGGGATTACTGGGAAACCGTGGCGCAGGCGTGTGCCGTCAATCTGCTCCCGATCGCCAGGGGACGCTTCAATTTCCTCCGCATGCCGGCGACACAGGCACTCCCCTGCTATGAGTCCGGCAGCGTTCAGTCCAGTGCTTTTGGCATGATGGACTTAATCGGTCGGATCGCTTTGCTTCATATCGATGGAAACCACGACTATCGCTCTGTCGCTACGGACGTGGCGCTCTGGGCGCAGAAGCTGGCACCCGGCGGCTGGTTGATTCTGGATGACTATTGTTGGCCCCACGGAGATGGGCCGCGTCGCGTTGGCGACGCGTTTCTTGCCGATAGGTCAAAAAACATTGCTCAGGCCTTTGTCGTGGACGGCGCGCTGTTTATCAAGCTGGCAGACCTTGCCGTCCAAAATGGCACCTTATTGCCAAGGTAGTCCGGACGATCAACAACAATTTTAGGCCTCAATCAATTCGGCATATCCAAAGCCATCCTTGCCGAAATAATTGCCGCAATAGAACAGCAAAGTTTTTCCATCCAGTTCGACGATGCTCGGATAACAAACCATTTCGGCGTCCCAGCCGCTGCTGGAAACGGCGATCCCCGCTTTTGCATCGTCTCGTTGCCAATGCGCCAGATCATTTGAGCTTGCGTAGCCAATTCGATAACCGCCCTCGGCGTTTCTGAATTGCAGGCCGCGCCGATAGGAAAACCACATCTGCCACGAGCCACGTCTATGGATGACCGCCTGGCCGGCATGGCACTCATTTTCTTCGACGGTTTCCAGCACGTGCTTCCCGTCTCGTTGCCAATGGATGCCGTCCGTTGAAGTGGCATGGACGATCCGGTATATCGCCTCCATTCGACCATCGGCATCAGGAATCCAATCGGTACCCGTCAGGTACCACATATGCCACGTACCATCGATGACTTTTACGTGCGGCCCTTGCTGGAGGTAAGGCTCGTGGTGCGACGCTCCGACGATTGGCCCCCTGGAATAGCGCTGGTAAGTCAGCCCGTCATCTTTGCTGATCGCCAACCCGATGGCACGATTGAAAGGCACGGACTGCATCCGTGTCCAGCCGACGTAATACAGCCAAATTTCGTTTTCAACGCGGAGCACAGAAATCGGGTGTAAACCAAATTCGTCGAAACAGCCGATATCGCCTAAAGGCAAAACCGGTTTCTCCGCATGACGCAGAATTCTGGTGGGATTGTTTCTATCGACATCGACAAATCCGATTTGGGATATGGGCTGGATATCTTTGATCTTCGGTCGGCAGCCGAAATAAATCCGAATAAAGTCGTCGAAGACTAAGGGCGTCGGTACCTGGGCATAAGCGTGCATCCAACTGTCCGGCGATGGCGTAAAAATCTGGCCTTTCTTCTCCCAATACATTTGCTTGGTGTTCATCCGAGATCCTTAAGCGCTTTTTCCTTGATAGTTGAATCGAGCCATTCATGCAGACTCATCCCGCATTTTTTTGCCGCTTTTTCGTATAGCGCTTTGCTTTCTTTGGTTATGCCTTCGACCTTTCCGAAATATCTGGTGTTGAATGATCCCCCCCGATAGCTGGGCAATTCCAGGTCGAAATTACCCACCGGCGCGCCCGTCCCGACCGTATAGTCAACGACGTAATGCGCATTGCCGAGTATCCATCGGATGCCGACGTTTCTCGCTTCGACGGGAATCAGCGCGAGTGGGTCAGGGTCGGCAAACATCGGGTTGTTATTGATTAAGATTTTTCCGTATTCGGTATCCCGGAGCCAAGGCGGAACATTTTTCTCCAGGAACACAACCCTTCCGCCCGGGCGAACGACTCTTGCCATCTCCTTAAGCGCAGCTTTCTGGTCGTTAAAATGACCAATTCCGGAAAAGCAATACAAGGCATCGAAGTAATCGTCGCCATAAGGTAGGTGGCAGGCGTCGCCAATCGCCGCCTCGGTTCGGGCAGGATATTTCCTGATTTTTGCTTTCGCTTGCACCAACATGTCGGGGGATATGTCCAGCAGCCAAAGTTCGCCGCTTTCGTCCAATCTTTTTGCAATCAGCTCTGAATCTTTGCCGGTTCCCGCAGATATTTCCAGAACCTTGCTGTGCGGGTTCAAATTAAGCAGGTTGATCATCGAGAGACGCACCTCCAGTTCGCTCTCATTGAACAGGTCGAAGGTGACGTGGACGTTTTCATCGTAACTGTCGGCAATCGAGGCGTAATAATTTCGGGCAAATCGCGCCGTCCCGGCCAATTGTTCCGTGGCCGCAAAAACAGGCATACCCTTTTCAATTGGATAGCGCCGATCAGCCGTCAGCAAAGTACCGCTATTTACTTCCTCGCCCAGTTTCTCCGCGTCTTCCAGACGTAACGCCCCACCACTAACGGGGCATCGATAAACCGCTAAGGCGCTTTGCTTCATGATGGTCAAATTTTCCTTGGTGAGAATTACAGGAAATGGATCGGAATCGTCGTTTCAACCCGATCTTTTTGGTATTGAACAACTCGATAACCAGCCGCTGAGCTGCCCCATCACTGAATTTCTCGGCCTAGGGCAAAGTCGCGACCTTGGGCATCAAGATGGCGAAAGCAAATGCCCCCAACTGCATACTAGGGAGAATTTTTTCGCCAAGGAGTGGGCAACATTTTGTTGACTCTCCGGTGTTATCCCTAAAACGATGCAAGCGCTTTCCGGGACATCCGCCGTTCTCATAACAGGCTTGTCGAGAAAGTCCGTTTGATCTTTTGGCTCATCGACACAGCAAAATTGCACTTTGCTCCAATAGTTGGGGCAGTACGCCGCAAGGATCGAAGTCCAATAGCTGGCGCCAAGATTGACCACGTTGCCGCTTTCTTTAACCTGTTCGGACAAGAAGTCGTCGATAACGCAAAACGAACTGAGATATTTTTGGCGACCCCGCAAAAGGACATCGATGCCACAGTCGAAGTCATCTTGCACTTTGCCGCCAAGCCTGCCCGAAATCATGAGCAACGCCGGGGGCAGCGAAGCACTGTGGTCTTCCGATTGGTAGATTAGGCTGTTTGTTGATGCAGGCAGCGCCCTGCTTGCCAGACTCCGAAGGTTTGCAGGCGTTAAGGACAAATTTTGGTCTGCCCATAACAACTCAATATTTGGACGAGTCCCGTCCGGGCAAGTCAGAACCGTCATCCCTGTTTCCGCCGTCAACATCGATAACTCAGTTAGAAAGTCGAGGGGATGGGAAACGTGCTGAAATACATTCGTCGAAATGACCAAATCGAAGGGTTCTAGGGTCGAAGCAATATGCTCCAGTCTCCCTTCGTGTACGCGATGCCCCTTTTCGCGAGCCTTATTGACGTTATATCGGGACGGCTCAATTCCTTCTATCAGCGCACCAGGAAAGGTCTCTCGCATAATGTCCATTAGCCAGCCTTGACCGCAGCCGACATCAAGGATGCGCTTGGGCTCTTTTATCTCAGCCGATTCGCGAACCCATTTCCAGATTGCTGCGTATCGTTGCTTGTGAAATATTTCAGTCCCGGGCCGCTCATAATAATTTGCGTAATCGGTTTCATAGTAGTCGGTGAATGCCAGCATCGACGAGCGTACGCGCTGCGCGGCACCGCATGACCGACATTGAGATTTACCTAAAGCCTCCGACAGGATGCGACCGGCGGTGGTAACTGAGCGAGACGGGTGGGGATCGACCAATTCTTCCCAATTCGAGTCGCCGCAAATAAGACAAACGGACAGTGAGGCAGGCATGGAAAAATCAAATATCCGAGAAACGCGACATTCTAAGGAACTGTCGGCTATTCAAACGCTGAGGTTTTGAACTTTCCGCGATAAACACCTGACCATCCTCGGTACTTTTGATGACTAAGGCATTCGCGCCGATAAAGCAATTTTCCCCTATGTGTATGCTGTTCCCAACGGTGCTGTTCACTGCAAAGAAACAGTTGCTTCCCACGTCAACCCCGCCGGAAATGTTTGTGCAGGAAGTCAGCCAGCAATTGTCGCCGATCGATGAATGGTGTCCGACCATGGAACCGCTCCAGACAAAGACATTGTTCCCCAGACGCACCTTGGGGTGGATGAGCACCTGGTTCATGACAAAGCAGTTGTCGCCATGTACGCAGTCCGATGGAATGCCTGACTCCGGATGGACATAGGAGGCCAAGGTATAGCCAAGTTGGCGGGCCTCTGCACATTTCCCGGTGCGCAAAGCATTCATGTCCTGGTAGCCAAGGGCCACGAACATGTCATGGGTTTCAGGCGGATAACGATGGGTGATTTCATCGAACGGGACAACCGTGATACCCTGCCACGTCGAACCGGGAAGATAGTCTCTGTCCACGGTGCAAGCCGCAACTTGGCGGTTGCTGCGGTGAGTTAGAAAATACAGGATTACTTCTGCAATTTTGCCGGTACCGAAGAGAACGATGGGTTTCATAGCTGGGAAAAAGAGGTGAGGACACATCGAGTTGCCATGCATACAATTTTACCATCGGCGTCATAAACAACAAAGCCCACGTATAATCCTGATTTATCGGCACCGCCCAGGCTGGACGCCGATTCCTCGCTATCCATACAAAATACGGTCATGTCCTTAGAAAAAATCTTTTCCGAAGTATTCGTGCTCCCTGAATCATCCATCGTGGATTCCTTGGCGCTGAGCGACATTCCAACCTGGGATTCCCTGGCGCACATGATGCTCATCGTCAGGCTAGAGGAAACATATCAAATTCAGTTTAGCGGAGATGAAATTGCCGACATCAAATCGGTTGGCGATGTCCGTTCCGCTTTGTTGGCGCATGGAGCGGCGCTATGAAGCTTGCCGGCGCACGCGTGCTGGTAACCGGGGGAGGGTCGGGCATCGGACGTTTTCTGGTGGAACGGCTGGACGCTGAGTCTGCCGAGGTTTGCATGCTGGAGCGGGATACGGCACGTTGTGCCGAAATCAACGACCTGCCGGGCGGACGGATCAAGGCCTATCCTTGTGACGTAACCGACCCGGCAGCCGTCGATGCAGCACTGCAAACCGTTTTTGACGCCGGGTTCGACCCGGATGTGCTCATCAATAACGCTGGCATCATTCACAGCGAACCGCTGGTGAACATGCTGTCGCGCGGAGAACGGGTGCATTCGCGCGAAACATGGCGGCGAGTGATGTCTACCGATCTGGATTCGGTATTCTTTGTGACCAGTCGGGTCGTTGACCATATGCTCGCGAAACGCTGCAAAGGCTTAGTGATCTCCATCAGCTCCATTTCCGCCAACGGCAATCCCGGCCAATCCGCTTATTCCGCTGCCAAGGCGGGCGTGAATGCGCTGACGCTCACATGGGCAAAGGAACTTGGTGCGCTCGGTCTGCGCTTCGCGGCGATTGCTCCCGGTTTTATCGATACCCCTTCCACCCGTGCCGCCCTAAGCGAAGCCGCCGTCACCCGCCTACAACAGCAAATTCCCTTGCGCCGTCTGGGTGACTTGCAAAGCGTTTATCTGGCCGTCCGTCACGTCATCGAGAATGACTACTTGACCGGTACCGTGCTTGAAGTGG
The DNA here is from genome assembly GCA_018336195.1 of Sulfuricella sp. Taxonomy (GTDB): domain Bacteria; phylum Pseudomonadota; class Gammaproteobacteria; order Burkholderiales; family Sulfuricellaceae; genus JAGXQV01. The sequence continues at coordinate 27,290 of JAGXQV010000059.1, forward strand.
ACGGCGGTCTTGTAATGTAACCAGCCGCACGCATCATGGCTTTCATCTCGAACATCGGCATCGCATTTCAGGACGTTGCCGATCAGTATGAAAAGCGCATCGCCCTGTTTTACCCAGCTTCCGGCGAGCGTGTCACCTATGGCGAACTGAATCTGCTGGCAGACCGCATTGCCGGTATTTTATGGGCAAAGCACCTTCGTCCAAGCCAGGTAGCGGCCATATTCCACGACAAATCGCCTGCGGCATTTGCGACGATGCTGGCTTGTCTGCGATTGGGCATCGTCTACACCAACCTTGACCCACAAAGCCCTTGGGAACGGTTGCGAAAGGTTCTCGGCACTTGCCGCCCGAGCCTGATAATCAACGCTTTTCCTGAAATGCCTTTTGCGATCGAGTTGGAAGCCGGAGGGTTCAGGGAAACCTTGCACCTGCGCGAAATGTCCGAATTGCCGGCGGATGAGCCGCTCCCGGATTACCGCGCCGTCAGCGGCGGAGCACCCGCCTACATCATGTTCACCTCCGGTTCGACAGGCGTACCCAAAGGTGCGGTCATGTCCCACGTAAACCTGTTGTGGTTTATCGCCTGGGCAAAAGAACGTTTCGTCATCACCCCCGATGATGTGCTGACCAACGTCAATCCGATATTTTTCGATAATTCGGTTTTTGACTTCTACTCGGCCATTTTCTCTGGGGCAACGCTGGTTCCCTTTAGCGCGGAACAAGTCCGCGAACCGCGCCAACTCATTCGGTACGTCGCCGATGCGGGTTGCACTATCTGGTTCTCCGTGCCGTCACTACTCGTTTATCTACTGGCCACGCGTGCTCTGGCAGCCGCAGATTTATCGGCGATTCGAAAAATTGTTTTTGGTGGCGAAGGATTCCCCAAACCCAAACTGCGTCAGCTCTACGATATGTTCAGTACAGGTGCAGAATTGGAAAACGTATACGGCCCAACGGAATGCACCTGTATCTGCTCCGCTCACACCATCAGTGCGGTCGATTTCGAAGACATGCAAAGCCTCGCCCCGCTGGGTCTGCTAGCGCAAAATTTCGATTTTGAAATCCTACCCTTAGACGACACTGACCCGAACTTTGGTGAGTTATTCCTGCGCGGGCCGCAGGTAGGGCTTGGTTATTACAACGACCCTGATCGCACAGCGAAGGTTTTCGTTCAAAACCCGCACCATACGTTCTACGCGGATGTCGGCTACCGCACTGGCGACCTAGTGCGCAGGGATGCGTACGGTCGGCTGCATTTCAAGGGACGCGTAGATTTCCAAATCAAACACATGGGTTACCGTATCGAACTGGAAGAAATCGAGGCCGCGCTCAACACCTTCCCCGCCATCAAGGAATGCGCGGTCATCTACCAGGAACTTGGTGCGGGGCTGGGGCAAATTCTCGCCTTCGTCGCTGTTGGCTCCCCTGTAACGACTGAGGCGTTGCTGCGTCAAATCGCTGCCATCGTGCCGTCCTACATGGTTCCTCGCAGAGTGATCGTTATGGATTCTCTACCAAAAAGTGCAAACGGCAAGACGGACAGATCCTCACTTCAAGCGCTTTGTCTTTCCAATTAGCGATAAATTGCGCCGAGATGACGGGCATAAGACTGTTTTGATTTCTCGCCGCGCAATGCTGAGGGAACCTCTGATTAATGAGCCGATTTTTCGCTGATTTGGTTTTCAAACCAAATTTTCGGGAAGAATCGGGATGTTTCTATCTGTAATTCATCGTATTCCGTGCCATTGCTGGCGATTTTTCATGCTGTTGTCAGTTGACGGGCGGATTTTTCCTGTATCGCCAATAGGCTTCGTCTGACCAGATACAGATTGGTCAAGGCAAACAGCGTCATGACCTGAGCGGCATTTTTCATCGATGTGCTGACGAACGGCCCCTTTGCCACCACATTACAACATCGCGCAAACTGCCATCAACCGCCCTATAATGCAATCATTGATATTTATTTCGATTGGTGAAAGCAATGGCATCCGTCACTGTCCGCAATATCCCCGATGAAACGCACCGCGCCTTGCGTGTGCGTGCCGCCCTGCACGGCATCAGCACCGAGGCCGAAATCCGGGCGATTCTCGAAAATGCCGTTCGGCCCGAGGGCCGGATCAAACTCGGTTCCTTGCTGGCCGAAATTGGCCGCGAATTGGGCGGCGTCGATCTTGAGATCGAACGCGACAAAACATCGTCCGAGCCGGTGAGCTTTGAATGATCCTGCTCGATACCAACGTCATTTCCGAGCCGTTAAAGGCGTCTGGAGATTTGAACGTGCTGGCCTGGATCGACGCGCAGATTATCGAAACGCTGTATCTCTCGACCATTAGCCTTGCGGAATTGCGTTTCGGCGTCGCGGTGCTGCCCGATGGCAAACGCCGGGAGGCGCTTCATGCCAGTCTTGAGCAGCGCGTTTTGCCGTTGTTCGCGGGTCGCGTCCTATCCTTCGATGCCCCGGCGTCGCAAGCCTACGCAACGCTGCGTGCCCACGCTCGCGCCGCTGGACTGGCCATTGCACCCGCAGACGGTTATATCGCTGCGATAGCAGCGACGCATGGTTTGGCGATAGCCACGCGCGACACCTCGCCTTTCGAGGCTGCCGGCCTGGTAGTCATCAACCCATGGGCATGGAAGGCACATTGATGCCCGCATGCGGGAACTGAGCCTTACGAGGGTGGGTACAAAAAGCCGTGTCCACCCTTCTACAACTACTGCTTTTCCCCCTGCCCTTCCAGCCGCCCGGAAAATACCGTTGCCGCGACGATCAGCGCGCCGCCCAGCCATTCGCGCGGCCCCAGGGTTTCGCTGGCGAGGAACCACGACGAAACCGCCGCCACCACCAGTTCGAAGAGGAAGATCACGATGGCCTGATTGGCCGGGGTGTGGCTGAGGCCGTATTGCACCGTCACCGTCACCAGGAACATCACCACCCCCACGCCCACCAGCATCAACCAGCCGGTGAGCGGAAAGCCGCGTAGGATGGCGGCTTCCGCCGGGTGCAGCAGCACTGCCAGCAGCGACAGGAAGGACACCCCCGCCCACACGCCCAACGATTTCAGATCAATGGGAATCTCGCAGCCGCGCCGCGACAGGACGTTGGTGGCGGCGAACATCATCCCCGCCGACAAGGCCAGCCATTCGGCAATACTGGCCGGCAGGGGCACGCCCAGGCTGGGCTGCCACAACATCACCAGCGCCCCGCAAAAGGCCATCCCCATCACCAGCCAGCCGTAGGCGTTGGGCCGCTCGCCCAGCAGCACCCGCGCCAGGATCACCGTCCACAGCGGCGAGAGATAAAACAGCAGCAACACCCGCATCACTTCGCCGTGGAGGATGGCCAGCACGTAGGCCAGGTTGGTCCAGCCGGCGGTGAGGCCGATGGCGATCAACATGCCGCGATATTCGCGCAAGGCCGCCGGCGACGGGCGAAAAATCAGCCATCCGGCCAGCAGGGGAATCAGATAGGTGACCAAGCTCGACAGCCCGCCGGAAACCCCGGCTTGTTCGAGCAGGCGGTAGGGGTACCAGACCAGTCCCCAGGTGGTTGCGCCGAACAGGAGTGAAGAAACCGCCGCAATTTTCTGTTTGGATGCCACTCAATCCGCCTTATAATTTCAAACTTTTCGACTCGCGAAACCTCGCATGAACCCCAACCTCGAACGCCTGCAAACCTACCCGTTCCAGAAACTGCGTACTCTCTTCCAAGGCATCACCCCCAACCCGGCGCTGAAACACATCAATCTGTCGATCGGCGAACCCAAGCACGCCACGCCGGAACTGGTAAAACAGGCGCTCACCGACAATCTCGGAGGGCTTTCGAATTATCCCACAACCCAGGGTAGCGATGCGTTGCGGCAGGCCATCGGCAATTGGATCAAGCGCCGCTACGGCATTCCGCCGCTCAATCCCAACACCCAGATTATGCCGGTCAACGGCAGCCGCGAGGCGCTGTTCGCCTTTGCCCAGGCGGTGATCGACACCACCAAGCCCAACCCGGTCGTCATCTCCCCCAACCCCTTCTACCAAATCTACGAAGGCGCCGCGCTGCTCGCCGGGGCCGAGCCGTATTTCCTCAACACCCTGCCGGAAAACGGCTTCTGCATGGACTGGGACAGCGTGCCGGAAGCCGTGTGGCAGCGCACCCAACTGGTGTATGCCTGTTCGCCCGGCAACCCCACCGGCAAGGTCATGGACATCGCCGAATGGTCGCGCCTGTTTGAGCTTTCCGACCAGTATGGGTTCGTCATCGCCGCTGACGAATGCTATTCGGAAATCTATCCGGAAGAGCATATCGCGCCGCTCTCCGCCTTGCAGGTCGCCCATCAACTGGGCGGCGAGGACTACGGGCGGCTGGTGGTGTTCAACAGCCTGTCGAAGCGTTCCAACGTACCGGGAATGCGCTCCGGCTTCGTCGCCGGCTGCGAATCGATCCTCGAAAAATTCCTGCTCTACCGCACCTACCACGGCTGCGCCATGAACCCCGCCGTGCAGGCCGCCAGCGCGGCGGCGTGGAACGACGAGACGCACGTCATCGAAAACCGCCGTCTGTATCGCGAGAAATTCGCCGCCGTCACCGGGGTGCTGGCGCAGGCTTTGCCGGTCAAGCAGCCGGACGCCTCGTTCTACTATTGGGTGAGAACCCCCATCGCCGATACCGAATTCGCGCAAGGCTTGTATCGCGATTATAATGTGACGGTTCTCCCCGGCAGCTACTTGGCGCGTGAAGCCCACGGCGTCAATCCGGGGCAAAATTTCATCCGCATCGCCCTGGTGGCCCCGCTCTCCGAGTGCATGGAAGCCGCTGAAAGAATTCGCCAATTTGTCGCAACGATTTGATTAAAATCTCAAGGAAAAATCATGAATGAACTGCAATCCGTCATCGAAGAAGCCTTCGAACGCCGCGCCGACATCACCCCGCGCAACGTCGATGCCAAGCTGAAAGACAGCATCGCCCAGGTCATTGACATGCTCGACCGCGGCCAGATCCGCGTGGCGGAAAAAATCGACGGCGACTGGGTGACCCACCAGTGGATCAAGAAAGCCGTGCTGCTGTCGTTCCGCATGGAAGACAACTTCTTCATCAAGGGCGGTTTCACCAATTACTTCGACAAAGTGCCGTCCAAGTTCGCCGATTACAACTCCAAGGATTTCCGCGACGGCGGCTTCCGCGTGGTGCCCCCGGCGGCAGCCCGTAAAGGCGCCTACATCGCCCGCAACGTGGTGCTGATGCCCTCCTACGTCAACATCGGCGCCTACATCGACGAAGGCACCATGGTCGACACCTGGGCCACCGTCGGCTCCTGCGCCCAGATCGGCAAGAACGTTCATTTGAGCGGCGGCGTCGGCATCGGCGGCGTGCTCGAACCGGTGCAAGCCGGCCCTACCATCATCGGCGACAACTGCTTCATCGGCGCGCGCTCGGAAGTGGTAGAAGGCGTCATCGTCGAAGATAATTGCGTGATTTCGATGGGCGTCTACATCGGCCAGAGCACCAAGATCTACAACCGCGAAACCGGCGAAGTCTTCTACGGCCGGGTTCCCGCCGGCTCGGTGGTGGTCAGCGGCAACCTGCCCTCCTCCGACGGAAAATACAGCCTGTATTGCGCGGTGATCGTCAAGCAGGTGGACGCCAAGACCCGCTCCAAGGTGGGAATCAACGAGTTGTTGCGCGGCATTTAACGCAAGACCGGCACGCCCCAAACAAAGGGGGATATGCGGAAACCCGCATATCCCCCTTTGTTATTTGCCGCGGCGAGTCAGACAAAATTCAACTCGATATAGAACTCGTCCTCCCCGATATTGACGGGAAACAAAACCGTCCTGCCGGCATGGAGATGGACGATCTCGTGCCCCTCGCCCATCAGCAATTGCGGGGTATGCATATCGAAGTCATGTCCCTTTTCGGCAAGGATGCGCTTCGCCCCCCCGACCAGCATGTTGGTCAGTTCTCCGGCAAGGTCCAAGGCGTCATTGCCGACACTGGAAATTTCCTGATCCAGCATCCCCCGGGAAATCACGCTCACCACCGACAGAGGCAGGGACAATGCCACGCTGCCATGCACGCCGTCGGCATTCATGGCGATCAGCGCCGAAACATCCCCTTTGGCGAGACTGTCCTCTTTCATGGAAGGGATGCCGGGTTGTATTTTCAAGCGAACCATTGTTGAAAAAATCGTGAACAGAGAATGCAGGAGCGCATTAATCATCACGATATCCATATAACCGCCATCCTCAAAAGAGGGAGGCCGATATATCCCTGATCCACGTTGCTGTCCCATCCTGTTTCTCCCGATCGCCGAATAAGTGACGCCGTATCCATGCAGTCAATTCATTCCCCATCCCTGTCACCAAACATCGCTGGAAATGAAGCTATGCCCGCATTGTAGCCAAGTCGGGCGGGCGCGTCTTGGTTCCTGCCATACCCCTGCGACCACCACTTGGCTTTGCCCGCCGGGCAAGCGCTTGACCTGGACGCAAGTGCCGATGCGTTCGGTCATTTTCTGCACATGGGAAATCACCCCGACCTTGCTGCACGGCGCCTGTCGCCTGATCTATGTTAGAGTTTGCGAGTTGATTATTCGGGCTAAGCGACCGTTGCTCAGCATTTAGGCATAGTAACCGCAGCATTTTGCATGCCGATGCCAACTCCCTTTTTTTGCGAGGTTCCCGCATGGAAAAGCAGCGATATTTCAACGAAATCGACCTCGTCCGGCAACTGCCTGAAGACGACCGATTGTTTCTGGAGCGTAACTCCGTCCACCGGCGTTACCCGCACGCAACCATCATTCATGCGCCGGGACACCCTGGCGCAACGGTGAATTTCGTCCTCGGCGGGCGGGTGAAGATTTACAACCTCTCGGCCTGCGGCAAGGAAATCATCTACCGCTTCTGTACGCCCAACAGCTTTTTCGGCATTGCCGAAATCTTCGGCGGCGAGGAGCGCGAGGTCTTCGCCGAGGCGGTGGAAGACACCGAGGTGATGACCACCGACAAGAAGCATTTCGAAGAGCTGATCCTGCGCAATCCGTCGCTCGCCCTGACGGTGATACGCATTCTGGGCAGCAGAATCCGCCAGGCTCACAATGCGATCCAGGGCTTCGTGTTTTGCGATGCGCGCACCCGTCTCGCCCAGTTGCTGGTCAAGCTCGCCCAGATCAACGGCGCCGAAAATGCCGACGGGACGATCACGCTGCGTAACCGCTTCACCCATCAGGAATTGGCCCACATGATCGGCGCCATTCGTCAGACCGTCACCGAAAACCTCAACCACCTCAAGCATCACGGCTACGTCCGCATCGACGGCGAGCGCATCACGCTGGTCGATCCCGTCCGCCTCGGTGAATTAATCGAAGATTAGGAGCCAATGCCTTGCGCATTGGCCGCCATGTCGCCTGGACGACAGAAACAAGTTGCGCGCGATGCTAGCATCCGGGCACGGTTTCTAAACAAGGAGAACAGACATGGCGATTGAACTTTCCGAACGGCCGATCTTCGTTATCGGCTACGAACGATCCGGCACCACCCTCCTGATGGCCATGCTCGGCTGTCATCCGCGACTGTCTTTCCCCGAGGTGGGATGGCTGTTTCCGCGCATTTACCCGTGGTGCCACACCTACGGCGACCTCTCGGTGGATACCAACCTGCGCACGCTGGCGAGCGAAATGCTGTTCGGCCTCAACCAGCCGCTCTGGGGCATGAGCCTGAACCCCGCAACCGCCGTCGACGAAATCCTCGCCTTGGCGCCGGAACGCAGTTTCGCCGGCATCTACGCCGCCATGCACCAGCGCTACGCCAGGGAATTCGGCAACAAGCCGCGCTGGGGCCAAAAGACGCCCAACAATCTTTATTTCGTTCCCCAGATTCTGGAGAACTTTCCCAATGCGCAGTTCATCTTCATCACGCGCGACGGTCGGGATGCCTGTGCCACCAGCATCGAATCGGCGTTCGGCGCCGGCAACATCTACGGCGCCGCTTACACCTGGAATGCCGCGAACCAGTTCGTGAAACCGTTCCGGCAGCGTTATGAAGGCACCTCGACGTGGTTCGACGTCAAGTACGAAGAACTGGTGAGCGAACCGGAGCGCGTGCTGGGCGAGGTCTGCGACTTCCTCGGCGAGGAGTTTGCGCCGGCAATGCTGGAGTTTTTCCGCACGCCTACCGGTGTGGCGCGCGGAAAACAGCGCGACCATGCGCCGCTCGGCCACGCCGTATCGAGCAAGTATGTGGGCATCTACAAGAATCTGCTGAGCCTGCGCGACCAACAAATCTATGCGGCGGTGGCCGGCGCGACCCACCTGGAAGCCGGTTACGAGCTGGATGTCGAAGCGCTGGTCATTTCCGAGCAGGATCGCACCTTGTGGTGGGAATGGGATGGCCGCTATCGTGCCGCGCGGCTTGACGGGCCGGGTGGACACCTGGTCTTCGAGAGCTATCGGGACTGGCTGGTGGATCAGCGCCAGGTGCGAAAACAAAAAGGCATCTGGTCGGAGCAGAACGCCGACAGCGAATTTCCCATCGGGCACCCGGACGAGGAAATCATCGTCGGGTTCCGCGCCTGGCAAAAATGGAAAGCGCATTTCAGCATCAAGCGGCAGTACGACAAGAAGTAGCGGATCGGCGCAGCCGCTTCGTTCCGGCTGCGCAACTGTCCGCCAGGCGACATCGGTGTGCCGCCTCGACGACTAGGATGCGTATGGGAAACATTTTTCCCGACACTCAATTTGGAGGCAATCAATCATGGAACTGCCACTTGTAAAAAACGATGTGGGTTGTCGGCAAGGCTCCGGAAGAATTTGGGGCTACTTTCTGCATAATATGAAAGCGCAGGGATTGGCGCCAAGCAAGACGGTGATCGGCTACATTGCCGCCTGGTTGGGGCTGGCGGTGGTGTTGATGGCGGATCTGTCCCCGACGATTGCTTCCTATCCGGCCCAGGCCGTATTGGCCGTGATTGTCTGGTCCTGCATCGTCTGGGTGACCGAGGCAGTGCCGGTAGGGGTGACCGGCCTGATGATACCGATGCTGCTGGTGGTGACGAAGGCGGTACCGAAGGTTCCCGAGGCTTTCGGCGGCTTCGTTCTCGACGTTAGCTTTATGACTCTGGGCGCGTTCATGTTTGCCGCCATCCTGAGCGCGGCGAAACTCGACACGCGCATCGCCCTCTTCGTCCTGAACAAAATGAAGGCGGTGCGAGTCGGCAAGATCATCGTCGCGCTATTTACCACCAACATGGCCCTGTCGCTGGTGGTGCCGGCGGCCAATGCGCGGTCCGCGACCATGTTGCCGATCGTCAATGGCGTGATTGGACTGTTCGGCGACAGCACGGCGGAAAGCAAGGCGAAGAAAGCCATCGTCATCTCTTGCATCGTCTATGCCACGATGGTGGGCGGCATCCTGTTCCTGACCGCCCATTTGCCCAACCTGCTGATGGTGGGGCTGTTCGACAAGCAGCTTGGCGTGCAAATTTCGTGGTTGCAATGGCTGTGGCTGCATTTGCCGATCGTCGGCATGTTTCCCCTGATGTATTGGATCGTCAATTTCACGTTTCGCAGTAATAAAGTGGAAGTCCCGGGCGGTATGGAACGGCTCCAGAAAGAGCAGTTAGAGCTTGGCAAAACGCGCGGCCATGAGTGGGTAACCCTCGCCATCTTCGCTTTTGCCGCGATCATGTGGATGCTGGAGGATGTCCATAAAATCAAGAGCGGGATGATGACCTTGATCGCGATCGGCGTGTTCTTCATTCCCGGCATCTTCCAGTTGAAGTGGGTCACGGTGCAGAACAAAACCATCTGGGGCACCTGGCTCCTGCTGTGCGGCGCCTTATCCATGTCGGCCGCCATGGGGTCGTCGGGACTCGCCCGCCAAATGGCGGCGCTGATCTATCCATGGGTGTCGGGGCACGGCTGGATTGCGGGACTGCTCATCATCATATTGGCAACCCGGATCATACGGCTCGGCATGTTGAGCAATATCGCATCCGTCGCGATGTTGGCGCCGGTGTTGCTCGAAATGGCCCCCCTGCTCAACATGAACCCGGTAGCGCTCACCCTGCTGGTCGGCAACATCGACACCTTCGCGTTTTTGATTCCAACCCAAGTGGTAGCGGGGGTCGTGGCCTACAGCACCAATACCTTCACCATGTGGGATTACTTCAAAGTCGGTTTCCCGACCGTCATTGCCGCCATTGCCTGGAGCATGTTGGTCATGGTGCCCTGGTACGCGTACAACGGCTTTCCGATCTGGGAGCCGCTGGTAAAGTAGTACTTGTGGGCGGAAGGCGGATTCAATTTCGATGGAGGTGCGAAAAACGCCCCCCATCGACACCGCCGAGCTTCGCGCGCCTTGAGCTTGGCGTCAAATTCGGCCTTCTCGCGCTGGTAGCGTTCCTTGGCGCGTGCTTCGATCTTGGCTTTGGCAACTTCGATGGCTTTGATCCGCTCCTTGCGCCGGGCGATTTACAGAACTTGGACGAAGCAGTTCTCAAACTGTGCGCCAAAATTCCACCGGAAAGTGACCAGGGTGGTCGGGATAACGGTTGCAGGCAATGAAACAGAAGAGCAGCGAAATGGCATAATTTCGCCCAAAAATGCGGTGACGTCCGACAGGCTGCCAGCCCCCTCTTTGCAAAAGGGGGCACATAGTGCGATTGCTCCGTCTACTCCGCTATACCCCCGCCACCACCACCTGGCTTTGTCCGCCGGGCAAGCGCTTCACCTGCACGCAAGTGCCGATGCGTTCGGTCATTTCCTGGACATGGGAAATCACCCCGACTTTGCGGCCCAGCGACTGAAGACTGTCGAGCGCGTCCATCGCCACTCTAAGCGTATCCGCATCCAGGCTGCCGAAGCCTTCGTCGATGAACAGCGATTCGACCCGCACCCGGTGGGACGACAGCGACGCCAGCCCCAGCGCCAGGGCCAGCGATACCAGGAAGGATTCGCCGCCGGAGAGGGAATGCACCGAGCGCTGTTCGTCGCCCATGTCCTGGTCGATCACCAGCAGTGCAAGGCTGTCCCTGACCCGGCTCAAACGGTAGCGGCGGGCGAGATCCTTGAGGTGGGCGTTGGCGTAGCCGAGCAGGATGTCGAGGGTCAGTTGCTGGGCGTAATTGCGGAATTTCTTGCCGTCGGCGGCGCCGATCAGCTCGTTCATCTGCGCCCATAGCCGGGCGGTTTTCTCCTGAGCGGCGAGGGTATCCAGCAGTTCGGCGGCTTTTTGGCGGATTTCGTCGTCGCGGCGCAGGGCCAGTTCCACCCCGCTCAAAGATTCGCGCAAGCCGTGCAGCGCTGCCGCTACCTGTTCCAGCTTGGCCTGGACGATTTCCGGGGCGTCCGCGGTAGGCCGGGTGTTCTCGTGGGTTTCGCGCTGGCTGCGCATTTGCGCCAGGCCGCCGGTGGCAGCGGCGATGGCGGTATCCAAGTGCGCCAACGCCTGCCGTTCGGCGCTCAACCAGGCAGCGTCATGGGCCAGCAGCGTGGGCAGGGATGCGCCATCCAGCGGGGCGGATTCAGGCGCGCGGGCATTGAACGCGGTCAGCCATTGCGCCAGGTTGGCTGCGGCCTGCTGCGCCGCCGCTTGATTGTCTTCAAACTGCTTCGATAGCTGAGTCAGCGTTGCCTGCTGAACGGCCAGTTGTTGTTCGCGTTCCTTGAGGGTGTGGCGGGTACTTTCCTGGTGGCTGCGCGCGGCGTCGAGGGCTGCGTTCAAGTGGCTGTCGATGCGTTGTACGTCGAGATCGACGAGGGACGGCGGCTGGGTGCCGACGGGGTGCGCCGGCAATTCCAAACCGGCAAACAGTTCGCGGCGGGCGGACTGGCATTCATGCAGTTGCCCGGCGGCTGCGGTTAGCGCTTGTGCGGCCTGTCGGCGGGCCTCCTCGGCTTCGCTCGCCTGCCTGGACAGCCCGTGTCCAGCCAAATCCAGACTGGCCATCTCGGCAAGCAGGGCGGCTTCGCTTTTCTTCTGGGCCGACCAGGTTTCGGCGTCCCGGCGGCAGGCGCTGCGATAGCGTTGCGGGTCTGCCGCCCATTCGCCGCGCCAGCCGTTGTCCGCAATATGGGCCTGATCGAGTTGTTCCAGCGCTTGCGCCTGGCGTTGTCGAGCACCGCTTTGCCGTTCGTGAGCGGACTGGATTGCCGAGTGGATACGTTCGGCATCGGCTTTCCGCTGCGCTACCTCATCCTTTAGCGCATCGTGCGCCTGGCGCACTCTGTTGAGGCGTTCCTGGGCCTGTTGCCGCGCCATCGTCGCCCGCCGCTGCTGGGATTCCTGTTCGGCAAGGTGCATGGCTTCCTGCTGAAGCAGGTCGAATTGACCGACCAACCAGTCTGGAAACGCCGCTGCTTCGGCGCCGAACAGTTCGCTCAGACGCGCTGCGGCTTGTGACCATACGGCCAGCAATTTTTCCTGCTCGTGCTGCTGCCGGGCGCGCTGTGACTCGATCTGTGCGTGGCGTCCGCCCAGCGTCTCAAGCTGAATGAACTGGGTCTTTTCCTCGATTTCCAGTTCCGTGACGACATTCCGGCAGCGTTTCAGGCCGTCGGCAAGGCGCGCCAGGGCATTGTCGAGCGCGGGATTTTGCGCGACATAAGGATGCTCCAGCGCACCGCATACCGGGCACGGCACATCCGCCTGCAATTGCTCGCGCAAGGCGCCAACACTTTCCTGCGCGGCATCGAACACCACCCGCCAGCCGCGTTCGGCCTGTTGCGCGCTCGCCAGGGCGATGGGCTGTTGGCTCCGCACCTGCTCCAGACGCGCCTGTGCTGCCGCCACTTTCCGGCTGACCTCCTGCGCTTCCTGGTCGAGCGCTTGGCCTTGCGTCTCGCCTGCGCTCCGTTCGCGCCAAGCCTGGTCGGCTTGTTGAAGCGCCTCTTTACGCTGCTCCAGATCAACTCTGGCGCGCGCCAGCGCTTCGCCGTCATCGTGTTGCAATGTAGCTGTGGCGTTCCGTAACCCCTCTTCCGCCGTCTGCATTTCGTCACAAGCTGCCGCCAGCCGGGTTTCGCCCTCCCCGACCGCCAGCGTTTGCCGGTGGCTTTGGCTGTTCAGGCGCTGGAGTTCTTCGTCCGCCTGCACGATGCGTTGCTGTTCTTCGCCGGCACTGGCGAACAGGCCGTCCCAGCGCAACCAGCCGTCGCCCAGCGCTTGCAAGTGAGCATGTCCGTTCAGCCATTCGGTGGCGGCTTGCAACTGTCCTTGCGCCGCCTGGATAGCCTTGCGGTTGAGGTCGAGGTCGCCGTTGGCCTTTGCCAGCGCTGCGCTAGCTCGCTGCTGGACTTTGTCCGCGCTGGCGTGGGCCTCCAGCCGGGTGGCGACTTCGATATCGAGTTGACGCGCCTGGGAGATCAGCGGCGCGAATTCCCGGCGCGCGCTTTCGAGTTGACCCAGCGCGGCATTGGCGGCTGCGGCGGCGGTTTGTGCGACAGTGCAGGCGTGCGCCGTGGTGGCGAGATTCCCTTCGGCGGCGCTCACCTGCCCGGCGATTTCCTCGCCTGCGGCTCCGAGGCGTTGCGATTCGGCCAGCAAGGGTCGGGCGTCCTGAACCGCTTCGATCAGGGCGAAACGGTCGCGGCGCGGCAGCGCGGCTTCGCGCCGGGCGGTGGCTTGTGCCAGTTCCGCTTGGGCTGCGGCCTCGCGCTGAAGCGCCTTTTCCAGCTCCTGATACCAGCGCAGGGTGCCGGCCAGCCATTGTTCCTGTTCGCCCTGCGCCTGGATGGCGGATTTGGCTGCGGTCTGTTCGCTTTCCAGGCGCAGGCGGTGTTCTTCCGCAAGCGGCTGTTGGTCGGCAACGCGGTTACGCAACTGCTGCAACTTGTCCTGCTCCGCCTTGTGCCGCTCGTAGGCGCGCTTCGATAGGACTTCGAAACGGTCGGTGCCGGTCAGGGTTTGCAGCAGTGCGGCCCGCTCGTCGTCGCCGGCTTTGAGGAAGGTGAAAAATTCGTTCTGCGCCAGCAACACCGCGCGGGTGAATTGCTCGAAGGAAAGGCCGATTTTTTCGATGATGGTTTTGACGACTTCGCTCTTGAGATGGCCGCCGACCGGCTGTTGGTCGGCGATGCGGATGATCGTCATCTCGGCGTTTTGCAGCTTGCGTTCCGCCTTGCCGTGGGCGCGTTTCACGCTCCAGCGCGAGCGGTAGCCGACGCCGTCGTTGCCGATAAAATCCACTTCGGCATACCCCTCGCCAGTGCCGCGCCGCAGGATGTTGCGGCGGTCGTTGGGCAGCGTGGTTTCGCTGCCGACATCGGGCAAGCCGATGCCGCGCGCATCGGCCCCCTTGAGGCGCGGGG
>JAGXQV010000060.1 GCA_018336195.1 Sulfuricella sp.
CAGCCGCTGGTTGATTTGTCCCATATGCGGACAGCCGTCGCCGAAAGAGCCGCTTACACGCAGCAATACTTGAACAGGAAAAGTATTGGTCTTGACCACGTCAACATTTACTATCGGCGCTAGCCCAAGGCCTGAATTTTCGGTGACGGTTCCAATGGCTTTAAAGCTGGATAACTGCCAGTTGCCTTGTTCGGTGAGTTTGAAGGTGACATCCTGATATTTGCCGACTTGTTCAGGCGTGTTGACGGTGGGAATCGTGAGAATGCCGTCTTTATACAGCGGGGCGTCCGTGCCAAAGGCGAAGTTTAGGGGCGATAAAGCGATGGCCAGCGCCAGGGACGGAATATTCATATAACGCATCATCCTAAAAACCTCAGTTGCGAACCGCAGAGGCGCCAAGGCACCAAGATTTCGCAAAGGAAAAACAAATGGTTGCAACGATGGCTGGGGGAATTGCCTTCTCACCCCTTGGGTGGCCCCGCTCGATACGCCATCTTCCTGATTTCTTTGCGCCTTCGCGCCTTTGCGGTTCATGAATTATGTTTTTTGGGTTAAACGCTACCATCCTACCCAACTCACAACCGGGAAAATACCTGTTACTTATTACAGGTATGCTGTAACGCATTAATTCTTAATTGTAAATATTTTATAGATGGCCGAAAGTTTATCGTTTTACTGCGGCTTTCCCGAATTCCTGGACGAATTTGGATCGGGCGCATCCGTTCGCCGCGAATAGCGGTGGGCTGGTAGTCTCTTTGTTCCTTACTCGGACCATGCTTGGTTAACTTCATAAGAAAAAAAACGGGCACCGCGAGGGTGCCCAAAATTTCCACTTCGGAGGAGTAGGGAAAACGTTATTCGACGCGCTCTCCGTGCAGGCTGACGTCCAGCCCTTCGCGTTCTTCCTCTTCGCTCACCCGCAGGCCGACCACCATGTCGATTACCTTGAGGATGACGAAGGTCATAATCAAACCGTAGACCACCGTGACGCCGACACCGAGAAGCTGGATGCCGACTTGCGCACCGTTGCCTTCGAGCATACCGGCGGTGCCGCCGATGTCCTTGACCGCGAATACGCCGGTCAGGATGGCGCCGACGATGCCGCCGATGCCGTGAACACCGAAGGCGTCGAGGGAGTCGTCATAACCCATCATGCGCTTCAGCGAGGTGGCGCCCCAGAAGCACACCACACCAGCGACCAGGCCGATAATCAGCGCGCCCATCGGGCCGACGAAACCGGAAGCGGGGGTGATGGCGACCAGCCCGGCCACCGCGCCGGAAGCGATACCCAGCACGGAAGGCTTACCCTTGCCCATCCATTCGGCAAACATCCAGGACATCGCGGCGGCAGCGGTAGCGATTTGCGTGACAGCCATCGCCATCCCGGCACGACCGTCGGCTGCCACGGCAGAGCCGGCGTTGAAGCCGAACCAGCCCACCCACAGCATGGCCGCACCGACGATGGTCAGCACCAAGTTGTGCGGCGCCATCGGTTCCTTGCCGTAGCCGATGCGCTTGCCCAGCACGATGGCCGCAACCAGACCGGCAATACCGGCGTTGATATGCACCACGGTGCCACCGGCGTAGTCCAGCACGCCCTTGGTGGCGAGCCAGCCGCCTACGTTGGCATCGGGGCTGGCTGCCCATACCCAGTGAGCGACCGGCGAATACACCAGCAGCGACCAGGCGGCGATGAACCACAGCATGGCGGAGAACTTCATGCGGTCGGCAAACGCACCGGCAATCAGTGCCGGGGTGATGATCGCGAAGGTCATCTGGAACATCATGAACACCGATTCCGGGATGTTCTGTCCGTCGGTGCCGGACAAATCGCCGATACCCATGCCATTGAGGAACAAGCGGTCGAGTCCGCCGATGAATGGTCCACCGTCGCGGAACGCCAAGCTGTAGCCGGCCACCATCCAGATGATGGTCACCAGACAGGTAATGGCGAAAGACTGCATCAGCGTGGCGAGCACGTTCTTTTTGCGCACCATGCCGCCGTAGAACAGCGCCAGACCGGGGATGGTCATGAACAGCACCAGCGCGGTGGAGGTAAGCAACCAGGCGGTGTTGCCGGTGTCGAGCTTCTTCTCGACCGGCGCGGCGACCGGCGGGGTGCCATCGGCGGGGGCAGCAGCAGCGGGAGCCGGTGCGGTCGCTGCCGGTGCTGCATCGGCGGCGGGTGCCTTGGCGGGTTCATCGGCGAGGGCCAGACCGCCCCACATCAACACGCCCAAAAACATCAGGATTTTGCACATACGTTCCATGGTCTTGATCTCCTTGGGGTACGGTTAGAGGGCGTCCGGACCGGTTTCACCGGTACGGATGCGCACGACCTGTTCCACGTCATAGACGAAAATCTTGCCGTCGCCGATCTTGCCGGTCTTGGCGGATTTCTCTATGGCCTCGATGACGCGATCCACCATGTCGGCCTGAACGGCGGCCTCGATTTTCACCTTGGGCAGAAAATCGACGACATATTCGGCGCCACGGTACAGTTCGGTGTGGCCTTTTTGCCGTCCGAAACCCTTGACCTCGGTAACGGTGATGCCCTGCACGCCGATGGCGGAGAGAGCTTCGCGCACTTCGTCAAGCTTGAACGGCTTGATAATTGCGGTGACCTGTTTCATGTTCGCTCCTTGAATGAGGTTGCCCGATTAGAACGTCCGGCCGACTTGCAGCACCAGCACGCCTTTGTTCAGGTCGCGCATGTCGCCGTTGGCGAAGGACATGGTGTTCTTGAAGAAGGCATCGTTGGACGATTTCACGTAGGCCAGCGAGCCGTTCCAACCGTCCTTGAAGGTCTTGGCGATGGACAGTTTGTAGTCGGTGTAGTCGGGGTTGATCGTGCCGTAGTTGGCCTTGACGTCGGTGCGGCCGATATGGAAGCCCAGGGTCAGGTCGTCGGCCAACGGGTAGTTGATCGACAGATCGTGGTACATGCTGCCCTTGGTGCCGCCGTTGTAGCCGGACTTGCTGTTTGCGCCGAAGTAATCGGTGGTGGAAACCGACAGCTTGTAGCTGATGAATTTCCAGGAAACGCCGACGTTGATTTCGAAGTTGTCGAGCGATTGGTCGGCGCCGGGCGTGGCGGACTTGTTGAAGTTGGCGCCGGGGTAATAGTAGCCGTAGCCGCCCACCGTCCAGCCCAGGTCGTCGTTGATCTTGCCGTTATAGCCGGCGTAGTAGTCGATTTCCAGGTTGCCGCCGGGGTAGCTGTTGCTGCTCACGTTGGAGCCCCACAGGCCGGCGTACCAGCCGTCGGCATGGGCGTAATCGGCGCCGCCTTGCATGGCGGGCTTGCCCCAGGTTTGGTCGATGCCGCGGAAGCGGTATTCGGTGAGCAGGTTGATGTTGGCGGTGAAGGTGTGCACTGGCGTCTCCGCAGCCGGGGCGGCGGGTGCGTCGGCTGCAAACGCGGACGCGGCGGGAATACTTGCCAAGCCAGCCAGAATCAAAGAATAAGTGAGTTTGCTCATATTCAAGTCCTTTCCTCAATGGTAGTTAAAGTAATCAAAATCGATGCAGTTCCGTATAAGCATTAGCTGTGCCAGGATGCAATATCAAGTGAATTCAATATAGTAAATGGATTGCCGGCGCGGCGCCCGATTTTGGGGCGCCACTTTGAAGCAAATGCGACATAACCGGCACCGTTTTGGTGCATAGTCTATATATGACTAGTTCCATAAGGTTTTTTTGATAAACTGTGCAATTACTCAGTAAAGGACATCCCATGAAGCCCACTCCCCTGGAAGAATTGAGCGGCAAAATCGGCGAATTGCTTGCCAATAGTCCCGCCAAGGACATCGAAAAGAACCTGCGCGCGGTATTTCACAACGTGTCCACCCGGCTCGACCTGGTGCCGCGCGAGGAATTCGAAGTCCAGCAGGCGGTGTTGCAGAAAACCCGCGACATGGTTGAAGCTCTCGAAACCCGCGTTGCCGCGCTGGAACAGCAGTTGCAAAAAGGCGGCGACGCCTAGTCATGTCTCTGGCGGTCCTCTACAGCCGCGCCCTGGCCGGGATGGAAGCCCCCCCGGTCACCGTCGAGACGCATTTGTCGAATGGCCTGCCCAGCTTTACCATCGTCGGTTTGCCGGAAACCGAGGTCAAGGAAAGCAAGGACCGGGTGCGCTCGGCGCTGCTCAATTCGCAGTTCGAGTTTCCTAATCGGCGGATTACCGTCAATCTGGCGCCCGCCGACCTACCCAAGGAAAGCGGGCGTTTCGACCTGCCCATCGCCTTGGGTATCCTCGCCGCTTCCGGGCAGATTCCCGCCGAGCGCGTCAAGGAATTCGAGTTCGCCGGGGAATTGGCCCTGACCGGCGAACTGCGCCCGATTCGCGGCGCGCTGGCAATGACCTTCAAAGCCTGCCGCGACGGACGCGCCTTCATCCTGCCGGTTGAGAACGGCGACGAAGCCGCGCTGGTCGGCGAAGCGCGGGTCTATCCGGCCACCTCGCTGCTCGCGGTGTGCGCCCATCTGGCCGGTCATGAGCCGCTGGCACGCCATACTGGCGCGACCAGCGCAAGCGCCGCCACGTCTTACCCGGATTTCAGCGACGTAAAAGGCCAGAGCCACGCCAAGCGGGCCTTGGAAGTCGCTGCGGCGGGCGGCCACAGCCTGCTGATGTGCGGCCCGCCGGGCACCGGTAAAACCATGCTGGCCGCGCGCCTGCCCGGCATCCTCCCGGCGATGACCGACGCGCAGGCGCTCGAAGCGGCAGCCCTGCAATCCCTGAGCAACGGCGGCTTCCGTGGGGAAGACTGGAAACGCCGCAATTTCAGGCAACCGCATCACACCTCTTCGGCGGTGGCCCTGGTCGGTGGTGGCGGAAACCCGCGCCCCGGCGAAATTTCACTGGCTCACCACGGGGTATTGTTCCTCGACGAATTGCCGGAATTCGACCGCAAGGTTCTCGAAGTGCTGCGCGAGCCCCTCGAATCGGGGCGCATTACCATATCGCGCGCCGCTCGCCAAGCCGATTTCCCCGCCCGTTTCCAACTGGTGGCGGCGATGAACCCCTGCCCGTGCGGTTATCTCGGCCATCCCAGCGGTAAATGCCACTGCACGCCGGACGTGGTGGCGCGCTACCGCAGCCGAATTTCCGGCCCGTTGTTGGACCGTATCGACCTGCAGATCGAGGTGCCTGCTCTTCCCGAGGCGGAATTGACCAAGCGCGGCGCCGGGGAATCCAGCGCGGCCGTGCGTGCTCGCGTGGATGCCGCCTACGCGGTGCAACTGGCGCGTCAGGGCAAGCCCAATGCGGCGCTCGAAGGCCAGGAGATCGAAGATTATTGCCAGCCGTCCCAGGACGGGATGGGGTTGCTCAAGCAAGCGGTGGCGCGGCTGGACTTGTCGGCCCGTGCGTATCACCGCATACTTAAAGTTGCGCGCACGATTGCCGATTTAATAGGCAGCCCGGAAATCGCCACGCCGCATATTGCCGAGGCGATACAGTACCGCCGCTTCGACCGGAAATAGTCGCTACTACGGGAATCATCATGAGAAAAAAAGGCTTCGACGAATCAATCAACGAAATCTGGGAGATGCTGTGCAGCCGCGAATTCTGGATCATGACCGGAATCGGATTGGGGTTGCTGGCGATTATCGTCACCGGCATGGTGATGCTGACCAATTTCGAGATGGCGCGCATGAGCTGCGGCAGGGTGGGTGATCTCCAGGCCTACCTGATGTTCAATGTCTTCGTGATTTTCGTGTTCGGGGCGTTCACCGCGATGGGGGAAGGCTTCAACTATTTCGACAATAAAAAGCGCGGCGCCCCTTCCAAGACCGGTTATCTGATGATTTTCCTGGGGGTCGCCTTCCTCTTGGGGATTGCCGGTTTGACGATGTTGAAAATGTTCTGCTGAACTCGCCTCACTGAAAAAATCCCTTGTTGAGCAGTTCCAGCGTCAGTGCGTTGTAATCCGTCGCCCCCTGGCTGTTAGGGGCAAACTCGAAAATGTTCTTGCCGTGCGCCGGGCTT
Organism: Sulfuricella sp.; assembly: GCA_018336195.1. GTDB lineage: Bacteria > Pseudomonadota > Gammaproteobacteria > Burkholderiales > Sulfuricellaceae > JAGXQV01. The sequence continues at coordinate 5,993 of JAGXQV010000060.1, forward strand.
TCGGTGAGGCCCACGGTTTCCGCCACCGTCGTTTCGCAAACCATGTCGCCGTAGCGTTCCCGCAATTCCGCCAGGGAATCGCGCGCTACCTTGCGGCGCGCATCGAAGCGCGTTACCACGATGCGCCGCCTGATGGTGTGGCCGAGTTTTTTTTCCAGCACGCGCAACGCCGCATCGACGCGGTGTACCCCCTGCATCGACAGGAAATCCGCGGACACCGGGATCAGCACCCCGTCGGCCGCCACTATCGCGTTAAGCGACAACACTCCCAGCGCCGGGCAGCAATCGATGAGAATCGGCTGGTCGTCCCACGCCAGCCCTTCGTTCAGCCCCTGCTTGAGGCGCATCGCCACCTTGGTGCTGCGCCCGTGGAGGGCGTCGATCTTGGAGAGTTCGAGATGGCCGGGGATCAAGTGCAGTCCCTCGCCGGCGTTACGCACCAGCGTCAGGAGGGATTTTTCCTCGCGGTAAAAGGCTGCGATGGTTTCGCGGCTGTCGTTGGTGGCAGCCCCGCAGGCCAGCGACAGGTGCGCTTGCGGGTCGAGGTCGATGGCGAGCGGGGACTTGTCGAGTAGCGCCAGCGCTGCTGCCACGTTGAGGCAGGTGGTGGTCTTGCCGACCCCGCCCTTCTGGTTGAATACCGCGATGACCGCCATGTGAGATGTCCTGTCTGTGATGTCCCGTCCTCAGGACGGGGGCGCCAAATTATGGCGCATGGCGCGTGCCGGTGTCCATCTCGCATCGGTCTGGCTTACAGCTCGTTGCTTCGCGATGATGCGCCTCCAGTAATGCCGCCATATCACCGGCCGGGATGGGCCGGCTGAAATAATAGCCCTGGATCTCGTGGCAGCCGCACTTTTGCAGGAAATCGGCCTGCTCCAGGGTTTCCACGCCCTCGGCGATGACCGCCAGGCCGAGGCTTTCGGCCATGTCGAGGATCGCCTTGACCATGCTCTCGCCGTTGGCGTCGCGGCTGATGTCGCGCACGAAGGACTGGTCGATTTTCAGTTTTCCAAAGGGGAAGCGCTTGAGTGAGTTGAGCGAGGAATAGCCGGTGCCGAAATCGTCGATGGCGAGTTTTACCCCGATGGCGCCGAGTTCGCGCAGGGTATGGATGGTTTCCTGTTCGTTGAAGATCGCCACGCTCTCGGTGATTTCCAGTTCCAGGCTGGTGGCGGCCATGCCGGTTTCCGCCAGGGTGCATTTCACCAGTTCCACCAGGCCGGGCTGGCGGAACTGGATGGCGGAGAGGTTCACCGCCATCCAGACCGGTGGTATGCCTCGCTGCTGCCATTCGCGGTGGGTCTGGCAGGCGGTGCGCAACACCCATTCGCCGACCGGGATGATCAGCCCGGTCTCTTCCAGCATGGGAATGAAGCGGGCAGGCGACACCATGCCATGGTCCGGGCGATTCCAGCGCAGCAGCGCCTCCACCCCGACGATGGTGCGCTTGTTCAGGTCGAGTTGGGGCTGGTAATACAGTTCGAACTCCTGGTTGCGCACCGCCCGATATAAGGCTTTTTCCAGTTCCAGCCGTTCCTGGCGGTGCGTATCCAGGCTTTTCCCATACAGGGTGTAGCTGCCGCGCCCCTCGCCCTGGTCGCAGATCATGGCGGTTTCCGCATGGCTCAGCAATTCCTCGGGTTCTTGCCCATGTTGGGGATAAAGGCTGATACCCAGGCGGCAACAAATGAACAACTCCTGTTCCTCGATCTGGAAGGGCGCCCAGAACGACTCGATGAGGGTTTGGGCGAACTGCTCGGCCTGTTCGGCATCGTCTATGCCGTTAACCAGCAAGGCAAAGCAATCCTCCCCGGAGCGCGCCACGACGCCATGGCGCGCCAGGCGTCCGGCGGTGGCGCGCAGCAGTTGGCGTCCGACATCCGCGCCGAGCGCCTTCATGATCTGTTTGAAACGGCACAATTCCAGGCTGAGCACGGCTCTGCCCTGTTGCGAATTATCCATATGGATCCGCAGGCGGGAAATGAACCCGTCGCGATTGGGCAGGCCGGTAAACGGATCGTAATACAGCATGTGGTCAAGTTTCTCGTGGGCCTGCCTCAGAGCTTGGCGGTTGGCCGACTCGCGCAGTTCCCTCTCAATGGCGGGGATCAGGCGGCTGAGGTTGCTCTTGGGAATGAAATCCGCTGCCCCGTTTTTCATGGTGCCCGCCGCGAGGTCGTCGGAAATCGACCCGGATACGATGATGAACGGCAGTTCCTCGTCATGGCGCCGCACGATGCCCAGTGCATGCGGCGCATCGAAACCCGGCAGGTTGTGGTCGCACAGGATCACGTCCCAAGGCTTTTCCCTGAGTTGTTCCTCAAGGTGGCGCGGGCAGTCGACGCGCTCGTGAATCACGGAAAAGCCGCCGCCCTGCAAGGCATCCAACAGCAAAACCGCATCGTCCGGCGAGTCCTCGACGATCAGCGCCCGTAAAGATTTATTCTCGGCATTCATGATTCCCCCTTATTTTTATTAACCATGTCTGACAATTTCCTCGGCCATGCCGTGCAGCGGCAGCACTTTCGCGGCCGCGCCGCGCTTGATGGCCTCCTTGGGCATCCCGAACACCACGCAGGTCGCCTCGTCCTGCGCGACCGTCGGCGCACCCGCCTGACGCATTTCCAGCAGCCCGTTGGCGCCATCGTCTCCCATTCCCGTCATGATGATGCCGACTGCATTTTTCCCCGCCGTTTTCGCCACCGAACGGAACAGCACGTCCACCGAGGGGCGATGGCGGTTGACCAGCGGGCCGTCCAGCACCTCCACGAAATATTGGGCGCCGCTGCGCTTCAGTACCATGTGCCGACCGCCCGGCGCGATCAGGGCGCGCCCCGGCACCACCCGGTCGTTGTTCTGCGCCTCGCGGACTTCGATCTGGCTGATGCCGTCGAGGCGGGCGGCAAACGCCGCGGTGAACTTCTCCGGCATGTGCTGGACGATGACGATGCCCGGACAGACGCGCGGCAAGGCGGTCAAAACCACTTCGAGCGCCTGGGTGCCGCCGGTGGAAGTGCCGATGGCGACGATCCGCTCGGTGGTCTGGGCCAGCGCGTGACCCTGGCCCGCCGGCAGAATGGCGTCGGCACTCAACTTGGGCGCCACCTTGGCATGGGGTGCCGCCATCACCATTCGCCGCACGTTGGCCTGTGCTGCCGCCTTGACCGCGCCGACGATGTCCGACGAAGCGTCTTCGAGAAAGCGCTTGAGGCCGATCTTGGGCTTGGTGACGATGCTCACCGCCCCGGCGGACATCGCCTGCATGGTGGTTTCCGCGCCCGCTTCGGTGAGGGTCGAGCAGATCACCACCGGCGTCGGGCGCTCGGCCATGATTTTTTTCAGAAAGCTGATCCCGTCCATGCGCGGCATTTCCACGTCGAGCACGATCACGTCCGGCCACTGCCGGCTCATGCGTTCCATGGCGAACAGCGGATCGGCGGCGGCGCCCATGATGTGGATCGCCGGATCCTGTTCCAGCAGGCCGGTCAGCACCTGGCGCACCACGGCCGAGTCGTCCACGATCAATATGTTGATTTTTTTCATGATGGTTGGCCGGCCATGCATGGGGGGATGGGGATGATCGGGTTGTGCTTGACCCACACGTGGCCGCTCCAGATATCGAAGAGAATCTGGCGATGACCGGTCTCGCCGAGGTGCTCGGCGGCAATCCTGAAGCCGTTTTGCACCGCCAGGTGCCGGGCGATGCGGCTGTTGGCGCAGGATACTTGGCGGCAGTCGTGAACGACCGTGCCGTCGCAGGTGGGCGGATGACAATTGCCGTTGCGCAGTTTCATGCTGGCGGGAAACATGTTGCCGCCGCCGAACAGCTTGACCTGATATTCCGCCGGCTGGGTGCCGGCGTCCCGGATCTCGCGGAGGAACAACGCCATGGCTTCGTCGGCGTAGCGCCCGTCCAGTTCACCGGACTGCCCGGACGGACGACGGGACAGCATGAAGTGGCACATTCCGCCGATTAGCAGGCGTGGATGCCACATGGTGATGGAGACGCAGGAGCCCAGAACGGTGCGGATCCGCGTATTCCGGTCGCCGAAATAGAATTCCCCGGGCTGAAGGAAGATTTCGATGACATGCGCGGGCTTTTTCATTGCGGTGGGCGGTTTAGGGTTTGCGATATACCGAAGGCTGGATCATGCGCAGGCCTTCGGTCACTCCGTTCAGACTTTCCGAATGGCCGATCAGCAAATGCCCGCCGGGCTTGAGTTGGGCGACGATGCGGCTGACCACCTGGCGCTTGGTGTCGGCGTCGAAATAGATCATCACGTTGCGCAGAAACACCAGGTCGAATTCGCCAAATTGCGGCAAGGCCTTGTTCAGGTTGACCTGTTTGAAATCGACCCGGCTGCGCAGATTCTGATCGATCAAGAAGCTGCCGCTCTGCGAGCCGACCCCTTTCAGGCAATAATTGCCCAGGTAATTTTTCGGAATGTGCTTCACCTGTTCGATGGGATAGAGGCCGGTGCGGGCCTTTTCCAGGACGCGCACACTGATGTCGGAAGCCATCACCTCCCAGGACTGCCCGCCCAGACGGTCGGCCAGGATCATGGCGATGCTGTAGGCTTCCTGGCCCGAGGAACTGGCCGCGCTCCACACCCGGAACGGGCGTCCCGCTTGATGATGCGGCAGGATTTTGTCGCGCATGAAATCGAAGTGTTTCGGCTCGCGGAAAAAATAGGTTTCGTTGGTAGTGAGCAGATCGACCGCCGTCTGGATTTCATCCGGGTCGTGCCCGCCCGCCAGCACCTTGAAATAGTCGCCGTAGCTGGACAGTTGATGTTCCTGGAGGCGTTTCGCCAGGCGGCTGCTGACCAGCGGCTTCTTGGCTGACGACAGGCTGATGCCGGCGATCTGGTGGATCATGCTTTGAAACTGGGAAAATTCGCGGTCGCTCAAGGTGGCTGTGTTCATGGTCATTGTCCTTTTTCGTATCTGTTGCCTATTCCGATGGTTCACATAATGAAGCGACGGAAGCACGAAAAATATCAGCGAATCTTTATCTTGCCTGTCGGAAAAGCGGGGCAGCGCATAGGAATGCTCCTACAGATGCCCGTTCCGGTTCCTCAAAATCGCGCGAACGAGGCTTCGGCGACCGGTATGCCACGGGCCGTCGGTACCGTGCGGGCCTTGGCGGCAAGCGGCTTGTCCGTCGCGGCGGCCTGCCCGCCTACCTTGAAAAACGCCATCAACTGCTGCAATTGCTCGGATTGGTGACTCATCTCCTCGGCGGTGGCCGCCAGTTCTTCCGAAGAGGAGGCGTTCTGCTGGGTGATCTGGTTGAGTTGGTTCATCGCGGTATTGATCTGCGACACCCCGACGGACTGCTCTTCCGATGCGGCAGTGATTTCCTGGACCAGGTCGGAGGTCTTGTTGATCGTCGGCACCACTTCATCGAGGAGCTTGCCGGCTTTTTCCGAGAGTGCCACGCTGTTGGCCGCCACCTCGCCGATTTCCTGGGCCGCCACTTGGCTGCGTTCCGCCAGGCGGCGCACTTCCATGGCCACCACCGCGAAGCCCTTGCCCTGTTCGCCGGCGCGCGCCGCCTCGATGGCGGCATTGAGGGCGAGCAGGTTGGTCTGGTAAGCGATGTCGTCGATGATGCCGATCTTGGCGGCGATCTGCTGCATCGCCGTGGCGGTTTGTTTCACCGCTTCACCGCCGTCGGCGGCCTGCTTGGCGGCTTGCGCGGCCATGCCGTCGGTAACCTTGGCGTTGTCGGTATTCTGGTTGATCGATGCCGACATCTGCTCGATCGAGGCGCTGGTTTCCTCGACGCTGGACGCCTGTTCGGAAGAAGCCTGCGACAAGGACTGGGCGGTTGCCGAAACCTGCACCGAGGAACTGGAAAGATGATTCGCGGTGCCGCGCACTTCGCCGATGATGCGCGACAACTGCGCCACCATGTTGTGCATGGCGTGCAGCAATTGCCCGGTTTCGTCGCTGGAGGTGACTTCGATGCGCGCCGTCAGGTCGCCCTCGGCAAGCTGGTTGGCCACCGCCACCGCCTGGTTGAGGGGGCGGGTGATCCCGCGCACCAGCCATGTCGCCACGACGATCCCAATCAGCAATGCCGCGGCACCGAGGCCGATGCTGATGAACAGCATTTGGCGGACGAAGGCCAACATTTCGGCTTTCTTCGCTTCCACGCTGCTATTCTTTTCCTTGATCAAGTCCATCAATTTGGTGCGAATCTGCCGCCACAGCGGGGTTTCTTCCTTGTTGAGCACGGCGACGGCGTGCTCGCGGTCGCCGGCCAGCGTCACGATACGTGCCTGAACCGGAATCTGTTCGGCGCGTAGCGCGACGATTTCCTTCAAGGCCTGGGCGGTTGCCGGATCGCCTTCCGCCAGACGCATGGCGCGCTCGCTGGCCTCTTTGAATTCCTCGCCGGCCCTGCTCAGGTTTTTGTGGGCCGCTTGGTTGGATGGATCCATCACGATATTGCGCAACGCCTGGCCGAGTTGCAGGCCTTGGGCATACATGCCGTTGATCGATTGCGCCAAAGCCTGATCGCGTTCCAGAAACTGCTCGAAGCGCGTCCCGACCTGCTCCATGCCACTCAACGCCGTACCCAGTGCCGCTACGAACACGGCCAGGGCGATGCCGAGGGAAAGGCTGATCTTCCAGACGATTTTTAAATTACCCAACATGGCTATCTCCTTGCTGTGCTGTCAACAGGCCAATGGTTTCGCCGGCTTGCGAGAGGGTGACCATTTCATCGATGGACAGAACCTTGTCGACACCGAGGAGAATGACGAACTTGCCGGCGACCTTGCCCATGCCGCTGATGAAATCGGCGCGGATCTTGGCGCCGAAGGAAGGCGGCGGCTCGATTTCGGAGACGGGGATTTCCAGGACTTCGGAAACCGCATCGACGACGATGCCGACGTCGTGTTTCTCGGCATCGGCTTCCACCTCGATGATAACGATGCAGGTGCGGCGGTTGAGAGCGGTACCGGCGCGCCCGAAACGGGCGGACAGGTCGATGACCGGCACCACCCGGCCGCGCAGGTTGATGACCCCGCGGATGAAGCCGGGCATCATCGGCACGCTGGTCAATGCACCGTATTCGATGATCTCCTTGATGTTGAGGATGCCGATGGCGAACATCTCGCCGCCCAGCAGGAAGGTCAGGTACTGGTGGTCCTCCTGGCGAGCGGCCAGCGCCCGTTGTTCGATTGTCGTGATTGCATTCATGGCGTAGCTCCTCAGAAGCGCACGAATTCAGGCTCGCCGAGCGGCATCCCCAGCGCCGCCTCGGCCGCTTTGAGCGGGGTCTTGCGGGCCTTGGTCGTAGCGGGTTTGGTGGTACTGCCTGTGGCACTATCGCCCACCTTGAAGAAGGCCATCAGTTGCTGGAGTTGTTCGGATTGACCGCTCATTTCCTCGGCGGTGGCCGCCAGTTCTTCGCTGCTGGAGGCGTTCTGCTGGGTGATCTGGTTGAGTTGGCTCATCGCGGTATTGACCTGCGCCACCCCGGCGGATTGCTCTTCCGAAGCGGCGGTGATTTCCTGCACCAGGTCGGAGGTCTTGTTGATCGCCGGGACCATTTCGTCGAGGAGCTTGCCGGCCTTCTCGGAAAGCGCCACGCTGCTCTTCGCCACTTCGCCGATTTCCTGGGCGGCCACCTGGCTGCGTTCGGCGAGCTTGCGGACCTCCGCGGCGACCACCGCGAAGCCCTTGCCGTGCTCGCCGGCGCGGGCCGCCTCGATAGCGGCGTTGAGGGCCAGCATGTTGGTCTGGTAGGCGATATCGTCGATGATGCCGATCTTGTCGGCGATCTGCTTCATCGCGTCGGCGGTCTGCTTCACCGCCTCGCCGCCGTCGACAGCCTGCTTGGCGGCTTGCGAGGCCATGCCGTCGGTAACCTTGGAGTTTTCGGTGTTCTGGTTGATCGAGGCGCTCATTTGCTCGATGGAAGCACTGGTTTCCTCGACGCTGGCGGCCTGTTCGCTGGATGCCTGGGAGAGCGACTGGGCGGTCGCCGAGACTTCCTCGGAAGCGCTGGAGATGTTGTCGGTGGCGCCGCGTACTTCACCGATGATCTGGGAGAGCTTGCCGACCATTTCCCGCATGGCAGCCAGGATGCTGGCCGAATCGCCATTCTTGAGGGGGATGGTAACGCTCAGGTCGCCGGCGGCAATCCGGCGGGTGACTTCGACGGCAAAAGCCGGTTCACCGCCTACCTGACGCAGGATGCCGCGAGTCAGGAAAATGCCGATAACAATCGCGCCACCCATGCCGAGTAGGGTGACGATCAGGGTGATTCTTTGGATGTTGTCCCGCGTTTGCCGCGCACCCGCGTAGAATTCTTCGCCCTTCTTGTTGGCGAAATCCTTCAAGGCTCCAACGGCTGTGCCGATTTCCTCAATCTTCCTGGCCCCTTCTGTCTTGGTAATGTTCGCCGCTTCTTCCATGCGGCCTTCCCTCTTTACGGCGATGACCTTGTCGCGTATCGGCTTCCATTCCGCAATGGCTTTCGAGATATTGTCCAGCATGATTCTGGGGCCGAGAAATGCGGACTTGGCAATGTCGAGATTGGCATACACCTGCTTTTCCAGGATATCAACGATAGCTGCCGCTTTGTCGATATCCTCCGGCGTTTTTGCCAATGCCACATCCTTCATGCTGCGGGACATGCGGACGATATCCCCGTCCAATTTGAGAACGGCATTGCTGACCCTCATCGGATGGTCGTGGAGGTTTTGGGTGATATCCGATAGCGTATTCATGTTGTTTAGGGAAATACCCGCCAGAACCAATAGCATCGCCACAATTGCGCCAAGTCCCAATGTCAGGCGTTGACCTAATTTCAAATTCTTGAACATATCGATTCTCCTCGGTTGATCGCAAATGATTTTTTTTAGCCAGGAACTACCTTTCCAGGTTGGCGAATACGATTGCCGTATGCCATTGATGCCATGATGGGTTTTATCGCGGGTAAAAAATATCGGCGAACGCTGATTTGAGGTGTAGGAAAACAATGGAACAACTAGGATTTTTCCGACACGAAGCGGGTGTTGAATTGCAGAAAATTGCCGCCCGCCTATTCAATAATAGCCAAGGCCCGTCGGCCCGTATGGCATTGCTGCCGGTACGGGCCAACGCCGAAGCCATCGTTGGCGGGAGAGGGAGCGCCCCCTAGAAACGGACGAACTCGGATTGTTCGTCCGGCTCGTCAAAAGTGGCCAATTTCCTCGCCCGCAGCGGAGTCTTGCGGAGTTTGGCGGGGGGCGGTTTCAGCGGAGTGCGCGCCACGCTTGCGGGGGCGCCGTCGTTCACCTTGAAGAAGGCCATTAGTTGCTGCAACTGTTCGGACTGGCTGCTCATTTCCTCGGCGGTGGCCGCCAGTTCTTCGCTGCTGGAAGCATTCTGCTGGGTGATCTGGTTGAGTTGGCTCATCGCGGTATTGACCTGCGCCACCCCGGCGGATTGCTCTTCCGAAGCGGCGGTGATTTCCTGGACCAGGTCGGAGGTCTTGTTGATCGCCGGCACCATCTCGTCGAGCAGCTTGCCGGCCTTCTCGGAAAGCGCCACGCTGCTCTTCGCCACCTCGCCGATTTCCTGGGCGGCCACCTGGCTGCGTTCGGCGAGCTTGCGCACTTCCGCCGCCACCACCGCGAAGCCCTTGCCGTGCTCGCCGGCGCGGGCCGCCTCGATGGCGGCGTTGAGGGCCAACATGTTGGTCTGGTAGGCGATATCGTCGATGATGCCGATCTTGTCGGCGATCTGCTTCATCGCGTCGGCGGTCTGCTTGACCGCTTCGCCGCCGTCGACAGCCTGCTTGGCGGCTTGCGAGGCCATGCCGTCGGTAACCTTGGAGTTTTCGGTGTTCTGGTTGATCGAGGCGCTCATCTGCTCGATGGAAGCACTGGTTTCCTCGACGCTGGCGGCCTGTTCGCTGGAAGCTTGGGAAAGCGACTGGGCGGTCGCCGAGACTTCCTCGGAAGCGCTGGAAATGTTGTCGGTGGCGCTACGTACTTCGCCGATGATCTGGGAGAGCTTGCTCACCATGTTTTGCATAGCGGTCAGCAGTTGGCCGGTTTCGTCCTTGCCGCCGCTGTCGATGCGCGCCGTCAGATCGCCCTCCGCCAACTGGTCGGCCACGTGGACCGCGTCCTTGAGCGGACGGACGATGCTACGGATGATCCAGAGCGCCGCGAGCGACAGAATAGCCAAGATGCTTGCGGCAATCACGGCAAATTTGGTCACCTGTTCCATGAAAGCGGCTTGCACGTCGTCCAGGTAAATGCCGCTGCCGATAACCCAGCCCCACGGTTCGTAGAGTTGGACATAGGATATTTTCTGGGTTGGCTCGGCGCCCGTGCTCTTCGACCAGAGGTACGAAACGAAGCCGGCCTTGTGCTTTTTCGCCACCTCGGCCATTTCCACATAAAGCCGTTTCCCCGTCGGGTCGGTCTTGTCCGCCACAGGCGTTCCATCGAGTTCCGGGCGGATCGGATGCATAATCATGCGCGGCGCCAGATCCTGGATCCAGAAATATTCCTTTTCCTCATAGCGCAGCCCACGCACGACCTCAATGGCCTGGCGTTGCGCCTCCTCAAGCGGAATTTTCTGGTCCGCGGCCAACTTGCCGTAATGAACGACAATGTTGTAGGCCGTTTCCACCACATGCTTGGTCTTGATTTGACGATCTTCCAGGAGGGATTTCTGAAAGATCAGCAACGACAGCGCGACGGACACGCCCAGCCCGACAATTGCCAATCCGACAAGCACCCATAGGCGGGTGCCGATTTTCGTTTGTCCAAGAATTCGCTTCATGTTCATTTTCCCCTATGAAGACGAGCTTTGCCGAGTGGTCCGGTCGAACTGGTTCCGCATCGGCATTCCGGAAGTCGCCGACAGGTGCACGCCTTGCCGTTGCCTCTGAGAATCCTATTGTGCACCCGGTAGGGGGAGTTATGCTACTGCGGCATGTTGCCGATTTTATCGATGGATAGGACTTAGGCGATGTTGAGGAGGATGCGAGCGGGCCGACGGACCTATCGTCAGTGCCTTGCGGGGTTTTACCGGCGTGCGCGCCACCCCTGCGGTCGCGCCGTCGCCCGCTTTGAAGAACGCCATCAGTTGCTGCAACTGCTTGGACTGGCCGCTCATTTCCTCGGCGGTGGCCGCCAGTTCCTCGCTGCTGGAAGCATTTTGCTGGGTGACCTGGTTGAGCAGATTCATTGCGGTATTGATTTGCGCAACGCCGACAGACTGTTCTTTCGAAGCGGCACTGATTTCCTGGACCAGGCTGGAAGTCTTGTTGATCGCCGGGACCATTTCGTCGAGGAGTTTGCCGGCTTTCTCGGAAAGCGCCACGCTGCTCTTCGCCACTTCGCCGATTTCCTGGGCGGCCACCTGGCTGCGTTCGGCGAGCTTGCGCACTTCCGCCGCGACCACCGCGAAGCCCTTGCCCTGCTCGCCGGCACGGGCGGCTTCGATGGTGGCGTTGAGCGCCAGCAGGTTGGTCTGGTAGGCGATATCGTCGATGACGCCGATCTGGGCGGCGATTCGTTTCATGGCTTCTGCGGTCTGGCGTACTGCCTCGCCGCCTTCGGCCGCCTGCCCGGCGGCTTGCGCGGCGATGCCGTCGGTGACCTGAGCGTTATCGGTATTCTGGTCGATCGAGGAAGATATCTGCTTAATCGATGCGCCGGTTTCCTCGACGCTCGCCGCTTGGGCGCTGGAGGCATTACCCATGTCCCAGGCTGCGGCGGACACCTCGCCCGAGGCCGACGCCAATGTCGTGGCGGCCAGTTTGACGTCGGCAACCACGCTGGCGACATTGCCCGCCATGGTGTTGATCGCATGCATCAAGCGGCCGACCTCATCGCGAAAGTCCGCCGGCGTCAGCATCCGCACGTCGCCCGAGGCGATGGTCTGGCAGGCGCGTGCCGCTTCCTCGATGGACTCCAATATCTTGACCAGCAACAGCCAGCGTATCCAGCCCAGCGTCACTAGCGCGCTTGCCACCATTGCACCATGCCACGCCATGTCGCCTGCCGTTGTGCCGCCAGCGCGCATCGCCAGCAGATGTAGCCCGCCCAAAACGGCTACCACGCTAGCGACGAAGAGACTGGCCAGCGACACGCGGGTTTTCAGGCTCAAACCGCCCAAGGCGGACAGCCAACCGCGCCAGCCCGAATGGGCGACGTGCCCTTCCTTGACCGTCAGGCCGCGTGTCGTCCCTTCACGGAAACGCAGATAGAGGCGTTCCGCAGCGGTCACCTGCTCACGAGAGGGTTTGGTGCGCAAGGACATGTAACCGACGACCCGGCCATTTTCCCAAATCGGATTGGCATTGGCCTCGACCCAATAATGGTCGCCGTTCTTGCAGCGATTTTTTACCATGCCCCGCCATGGCTTGCCGCTTTGCAGGGTTCGCCATAGATCGGCATAGGCCTCCGGCGGCATGTCGGGGTGGCGCACGATATTGTGAGCCTGCCCCAGCAACTCTTCTTCGCTAAAGCCGCTGATCGCCAGGAAGGGGCGGTTCACATAGGTGATACGCCCCTTGAGATCGGTTTTTGAAACAATGTATTCGCCGTCGTTGAGATGGCGTTCCTCATGGGTGATGGGCAGATTGACGCGCATTGCAGTTGCCCTTTCAAAATTTGTGATGTTTTCTGCGTAGCCGGCACGGGGGCCGCACCCTAGGAGCCTGTCGGGCTTAAAGGAAATCGGCTGCAATTTGTCTGGCCGGTCCATATTTCGCCGCTTTTTTGGTCAATAGAATGACTATTTGACCTGCTAACCCCGATGCGCTTCGATTCTTCAAGTCCGACAGGCTCCTAGTAGTCAGTCAACATGAAACGAAGGGTTGTAGGAGCGGGCCGCGTCCGCGATGCGGTGTCGCAATTTGTATCAATGTTCCTGCCGGCGATACTGCTCGCCTGCATGGCAGGCTCCTACCAATAACCGCCGTTTCAAGGTGACCGACTACTAGTCGGTCACCTTGAAATAGGATGGATGCGCGTAACTACTCAGCGGGGTTTCTCCCCTCTCCCTCTTGCGAGGGAAAGGGGCTATCGCCAGCATTTTTCGTTGGCCTGAGTAGTTAGTGCGCTATCACTTCACCCATCCTGCATTCATTTTCCCCGTCGATTTACGGTGGCTGGCTACCGGCTTGCTTATTGCCAGCAAGGTCTGGCTAATTCGCGGTTAAGCCGCCAACAGGCCGGATGACTCGCCGATATGCGAGAGGGTGACCATTTCATCGATGGACAGAACCTTGTCGACATCGAGGAGGATGACGAACTTGCCGGCGACCTTGCCCATGCCGCTGATGAAATCGGCGCGGATCTTGGCGCCGAAGGAAGGCGGCGGCTCGATTTCGGAGACGGGGATTTCCAGGACTTCGGAAACCGCATCGACGACGATGCCGACGTCGTGTTTCTCGGCATCGGCTTCCACCTCGATGATGACGATGCAGGTGCGGCGGTTGATGGCGGTGCTGTCGCGCCCGAAACGGGCGGACAGGTCGATGACCGGCACCACCCGGCCGCGCAGGTTGATGACCCCGCGGATGAAGCCGGGCATCATCGGCACGGTGGTCAATGCACCGTATTCGATGATCTCCTTGATGTTGAGAATGCCGATGGCGAACATCTCGCCGCCCAGCAGGAAGGTCAGGTACTGGTGGTCCTCCTGGCGAGCGGCGGCGACCGCCGTCCCTTTTGCCGTTGTGGTCAGTTCACCCATGATGTCACTCCTTAGAAGCGCACGAACTCGGGTTCGGCAGTCGGCGCCCCCAATCCCGCGGACTTGGCCTGAAGCGGCGCCTTGCGGGATTTGGCGGCCGCCGGCTTGGCCACCGCGCGGGAGGTGCTGCCTGCACCGCGATCGCTCACCTTGAAGAAGGCCATCAGTTGCTGCAACTGTTCGGATTGACCGCTCATTTCCTCGGCGGTGGCCGCCAGTTCTTCGCTGCTGGAGGCGTTCTGCTGGGTGATCTGGTTGAGTTGGCTCATCGCGGTGTTGACCTGCGACACCCCGGCGGATTGCTCTTCCGAAGCGGCGGTGATTTCCTGCACCAGGTCGGAGGTCTTGTTGATCGCCGGGACCATTTCGTCGAGCAGCTTGCCGGCCTTCTCGGAAAGCGCCACGCTGCTCTTCGCCACTTCGCCGATTTCCTGGGCGGCCACCTGGCTGCGTTCGGCGAGCTTGCGCACTTCCGCCGCCACCACCGCGAAGCCCTTGCCGTGCTCGCCGGCGCGGGCTGCCTCGATGGCGGCGTTGAGAGCGAGCATGTTGGTCTGGTAGGCGATATCGTCGATGATGCCGATCTTGTCGGCGATTTGCTTCATCGCCTCGGCGGTCTGCTTGACCGCCTCGCCGCCTTCGACAGCCTGTTTGGCGGCTTGCGAGGCCATGCCGTCGGTAACTTTGGAGTTTTCGGTGTTCTGGTTGATCGAGGCGCTCATCTGCTCGATGGAAGCACTGGTTTCCTCGACGCTGGCCGCTTGTTCGCTGGATGCCTGGGAGAGCGACTGGGCGGTCGCCGAGACTTCCTCGGAAGCGCTGGAAATGTTGTCGGTGGCGCCGCGTACTTCACCGATGATCTGGGAGAGCTTATCCACCATGTTTTCCATGGCGGTTAGCAACATCCCGGTTTCATCGGTGGAGGTCACCACGATCTTGGTGGTCAGGTCGCCTTCGGCCAACTGGTTGGCAACGCCGACAGCCTGGTTGAGCGGCACGGTGATCGAGCGGGTGACCCAGAAGGCAATGCTGACGCCGAACAGGGCTGCAACGATGGCCACCACAATCATCAGCGTGCGTGCCGCCTCGTAGGCTTTCGCCGCAGCTGATGCAGCCTCGTCATTCAGCTTGTATTCCAGGTTTACCAATTCATCCAGCCTGTCCAGCCATTTCCGTTGTGGTGGGCGGACTTCCTTAAGCAAGGTTGTGGTAGCTTCAGCAGACTTATTTTCCAGACCCAACTGTATAGCCTTATCCACTGTCGGCTTGGTTTCCTTCTGTGCTTCCTTGATCTGGGCCAACAGCTGCTTCTCTTCGTTGGTGGTACCCGGCAGATCGTTGAACATTTTTTCAAGCTTTTCCGTCGCGGTGGCATACTTGGAGCGCGCAAGCTCAACCCGCTCTTTCTCCTTTTGCATGTCGGACATTTCGGTCAGCAGCACCACATTGCGAACCGCTACCGAGATATTGCGTACTGCGCCACGCATTTCGACGACCAGCTTGGTTTCCTCGCTATTGACCTTGACGATTTCATCAATGTTGCCATTCATCGCCGCCATACGGGTAATCCCAATGATTGCCATCGCAAACATCAACAACATCAACAAACCGAAACCCAGACCTAGCCGCGTTCCAATTTTCATATTCTTGAACATGATGTACTCCTTGAAATGATTTGAATAAATTTACTGGATTCCAACCGCCGGTTTCCTACTGCGTGACCATATCCCGGGTTTCCCTGCCTACCGCTTGCTGAATCAATGCCGGCACGTCGAGGATCAGCGCGACGTCGCCGCTGCCCAGGATGGTCGAACCGCTGATGCCTTTGAGATTGCCGAACAACTTGCCGAGCGGCTTGATGACCGTCTGGAATTCGCCCATCAGTTGATCCACCACGAACCCGGCTTTCTGGTTGCCGTACTGTACCACCACGATGTTTTCCCGGCGCCCCGGTTTGCCCGGTTCGCGGAACTGTTCACGCAAGCGGACAAAGGGCAGCGCCGCGCCGCGCAGGTTGATGAAATCGCGGCCCTGGCTTTCCTGGCGTTCGGCCTCGCTGAGTTCCATGCATTCCACCACCATGTCGAGTGGCACCACGTAGGAGGCGCTGCCCACCCCCATCAGGAAACCGTCGATGATCGCCAGGGTGAGGGGCAGGCGGATGCGGGTGGTGGAACCGACATCCTCCTGCGAATCGAGTTCGATGGTGCCGCGCAATGCTTCGATGTTGCGGCGCACCACGTCCATGCCCACCCCGCGCCCGGAGAGGTTGGTGACCTGCTCGGCGGTGGAGAAGCCCGGCGCGAAGATCAGGTTGTAGATTTCCTGGTCGGACAAGCTTTGGCCGGCTTCGACCACGCCTTTCTCGATGGCTTTCTTGAGGATTCTTTCCTTGTTCAGGCCGCCGCCGTCGTCGCCGACCTCGATGACGATGCTGCCCGATTCGTGGTAGGCGTTGAGGCGCACCTTGCCGCGTGCCGGCTTGCCTTTCGCCAAGCGCACTTCGGGGGACTCGATACCGTGATCCATGGAATTGCGCACCAGGTGCATGAGCGGGTCGCCGATGCGATCCACCACGGTCTTGTCCAGTTCGGTTTCCGCGCCGCCGATGGACAACTCGATGTCCTTGCCCAGCTCGCGGCTGACGTCGCGCACCACCCGGTTGAAGCGCTTGAAGGTTTCGCCGATCTGCACCATGCGCAATTGCAGGGCGCTGTCGCGGATTTCCTCGACCAGTCGCGATACGTTGGAAGTTGCTTCCTGGAGCAGGGTGTCGCCGCCGCGTTGCGAGAGGAGGGTGGCGGAAGCCCCGGCGATCACCAGTTCGCCCACCAGATTAATCAGTTGGTCGAGGCGCTCCGCGTCGACCCGGATCACCTGGCTCTCCTTGGCCTTGATTTCCTTCACCTGCTTCTGTTTTTCCAGGGCGGCATCCACCACTTGGGGCGCGACGATGCCCTCGCTGACCAGGATTTCGCCGATTGGCGGCTTGGCCCCGCCCGCTTCCGCGCGCTTGCCCTGGAAGTCGATGATTTGCGCCAGTTCATGCTCGGTGAGGGTGCCGCATTTGACCAGGATTTGCCCGAGCCTCATGTCCTCTTCGGGGAGTTCCTGGATGAAGTGCACGTATTCGGCGATGCGGCTGCGCGGCGGGATGATGTGGATCTGCGCATCGTCGTGGACGAACTCGAAGATCCCCTCGATGGCGGCCTTGTCGGCGTTGCTGTGAAAGCTGATTTCATAGCCGAGGTAGCAGGCTTCCGCATCCATTTCCTGGAGCGGGGGAAGTCCTTCGTGGAGGGTGGTGATGGCGACGATTTGCCCGAGCTTGCCCATGTAGCGCAGGAACGAGAGGGGGTCCATGCCGTTGCGCAGCACGTCATGGCTGAAACGCAGGGAAATGTGCCAGTTGTCGGTTTCCGCCCGGTCGCCGCCCATTCTTTCCACGTGCTCGTCCGCCGATGCGGGCGTCGAGACGGCGGAAGCGGCAGGCTTGCCGGCCCCCAGATACACGGAGAGCTTTTCCATCAATGCGGCGCCGGTGGCGCGCCCGTTCTCGTCCAGCCCGTCGGCGCCCGCTTCCAGCGCATCGATCATGGTGGCGATATGGTCGCCGCACGCCAGAAACAACGCGACCAGGCCCGCATCCATTTCCACTTTGCCGGCGCGCACCTTGTCCAGTACGCTTTCGGCGACGTGGGTGAAGGCGACGATGTCGTCCAGGCCGAACAGCCCTGCCGAGCCCTTGATGGTGTGCGCCGCGCGGAAAATGGCGTTGATGCTTTCGTCGCGGTCGGCGGCGTTTTCAATGTCGTACAGCGCATCTTCCATTGCCTGCAGCAATTCGCGGCTTTCGACGATGAGGGTTTGCAGTGCCGGGTCCATACTCATGATGTACTCCTCAGGGTGTCCGCGCTTATTGCGCGCAGGAAGGAATGACGACCGGGTCGCCGAAAAATGCCGTCATGTTGCAGATATCCAGCACTTCCCGCACCGCCGGACTGTGGCCGGTGAGGCGCAGACGGCCATTGCGCGCCAGGCATTCGTTTTTTGCCGCGATCAGCAGTTGCAGGCCGGCGCTGTCCATTTCGCTGACTTGCGACAGATCGATTTCCAGTTCCGGCGAGGCGGACAGGGTGGCGATCAGTTGCTCCTTGAGGTCGGCGGCGGTAAAAATGGTCATCTCGCCTTCGGGACGGAGTTGCTGGGCAGGGTTGTTCATGGTGAACTCCTCTCCGGTTAAGGAAGAATCAGCTTGGAAACCGCCGTCAGCATCTGCTCCGGCTTGAAGGGTTTGACCACCCAGGCTTTGGCGCCGGCGGCCTGACCAGCGGATTTCTTGTCTTCGCCGGCTTCGGTGGTGAGCATGATGACCGGGGTGAACTTGTAGGCCGGCAGCTTTTTTACTTCCTGGACGAAAGTGATGCCGTCCATGTTGGGCATGTTGACGTCGCTGACGATCAGATGGACTTTTTGCCCGGTGAGCTTGCTCAGGGCGTCCTTGCCGTCACAGCCTTCGATGATGTCGTAGCCGGCACCCTTGAGGGCAATCGATACGACCTGGCGCAAGGTGGCTGAGTCGTCGACGATCATGATGGTTTTGGCCATGGTGTATTCCTCCTAGAAAAAAGTGATTTCGTCGTCCGCGGCGGCAAGCTGTTTGCCGGAGTGGATGTGGCGTTCCTCGCTGGTTGCGTAGGAACGCTCCAGTTCATGCAACAAGCCCGACCAGTCGATGGCCATCAGCCGCCCCTGTTCGTGGTATTTCTGCTCGCTTTGCGCCATGTAGGCCGGGAAGGCGGTGATGTTGTCGCGCACGTGGCACAGTATCTGGCTGACCCGGTCCTGGAACTGGAACTGCACCAGCGATTCGGCGACTTCGTTCTTGATGCCGGTGCCGGTGGTGCGCAGGATGTTTGCCGCTTCCGTCAGGCCGCCGGTGACTTCGCGGAATTCTTCGAGCACGCCGTGCAAGGCGGCTTCCGACTGGGTGACCGAGGCGGCGTCGGCGTCGGCGGATTTTTCCGCGACCTGATAGGATGAGCTGATGGCGGCGCTGATGATCTGGACTTTCTCGCTGATCTGGCGGCCGGTTTCCCCGGACAGGTTGGAGAGCTTGCGCACCTCGTCGGCCACCACCGCGAAGCCGCGCCCGGCTTCCCCGGCACGCGCCGCCTCGATGGCGGCGTTGAGGGCGAGCAGGTTGGTGCGGTCGGCGATGCTGGCGACCGAGGCGGCCATCTCTTTCAACTGGTCGATGAATTGCACCAGGTTGCCCACGCTGCCCAGCAGTTCGCTGCCATGGCTCAAGGTGTCGCGCATCGACTGGATCACCGTTTGCAGGCGGGTTTCGCTCCGCGAGAAGATCGCCACCAAACCCTGCGGATTGTCCACCGATTCGGCGGACAGGCTGGAAGCGCGAATCGCTTCATCGAGTTTTTCGACGATCCCGGAGAAACGCCCGGTCAGTTCTATCATGGCCTGTTCGCTTTGGCCGCGCCCGGTTTCGATCTGCTTGACCCACAGCGAGGTCACCTCGTTTTCCATGCGGCCCAGCCCGTCCAGAAAGGCTTCGACATCGGCCCGGTAACGCGAACAACATTCATGCTCGCGGTCCTCCGCCAGGGCTTGCGCCATCGCGGTCTGGCGCTTGGCCTGGACGACCCCGGCTACCACGCCAACCGCGATTAATCCCGCGGCGGCGGCGAGATTGGCGATTCCCACGCCGCCCAGCAGCGGCAGGGCCACGGCGCCCAGCGCTGCCGGCACCACGGGAAACCAACCATTCGAATAAGACATGTCGTTGTTCATGTGGCCCCCTTTAGCCGTGCGAGTCGGGTTTTGCGCTGCCGGCCAGATCGCTCAGCAATCCGCTCAATTTTCCAAAATCCCGGGATTTATCGAGAAAGTGGTCGGCGCCCAGGGAAAAGCACTTATCCCGATATTGTGGAAAACCATGGTTGGTCAGGACGATGAACTGCGCTTTTCCCCGTGCGGGTCGGGCTTGGCGCAGAACCTCCATGCCGCTGCCGCTGGCGAGATGCAGGTCGAGGATCACCACATCCGGCTGTGCGTTGTGTATGGCGTGCAAGGCACCTTCCTGAGTATTCGCCTCGGCCACCACGTGGATGCCGTCGATCTCGGCAGCCACGGCACGCAGGCGATTCAGGATTTCCGGCGAGTCCTCGATAAAGCATATTTTCATTTGGCGGCCATCCTGCACTTGTTTGATGGTGCCATGATGCCGTTTGGGGCCAAGGAAAAATATCAGCGGATGCTGAAAGTGCGGATAGGACTATCGGGGGGAGGGGTAGGAATTATCCGACAGGGCGGCAAGGAAAAAGCCAGGTGGTTTTCCTTGTCGGCAGCGGGTTGGCGACCGATTTGAGCGAACTGCAGTGCCGGTTACTCGGGCGTTTCCTCGCCGTCTTCCAGCAAGCCGTGCTTGATCGCGTACTTGATGAGGCCCGACAGGGAGGTGATGTTCATCTTCTGCATGATCCTGGTTTTATGGGTGCTGACGGTCTTGACGCTGAGATTGAGTTCGTCGGCGATCTCGGTGATGCCCTGGCCGGACACCAGCATCAGGAAAATCTGGTATTCGCGGTCGGACAGGAGGGTGTGGGGCGCCACGTCGTTGGCCGGCATCAGGCCGATGGCCAGTTTTTCGGCAATGTTGCTGTTGATGTAAACCCCGCCGCCGGCCACCTTGCGGATTGCCTTGACCAGTTCGGCGGAGGCGCTGTCCTTGGACAGATAGCCGGATGCCCCGGCTTTCAGGGTGCGCAGCGCATACATGTCCTCCTTGTGCATACTGAGGATAAGAATCGGCAGCTTGGGCTTTTCGTCCTTGATCTGGCGGATCAGGTCGATGCCGCTCTTGCCCGGCATCGACATGTCGAGCACCACGGCATCCCAGTCTTCCTTGCGCGCTTTGTCGAGCGCCTCGAAACCGTTTTCGGCCTCGCCGCCCACGATGATGTCGCCGCTTTCCGCGAGCAACTGCTTGAGTCCTTCGCGCAGGATACGGTGGTCATCGGCTATTAGGACGCGGATCATTGTCCTCCTCCTTCGTAATGAAACGGGATGAACGCGCGGACGATGGCACCTTGGCCGGGTCGCCCGATAATTTCCATTTTGCCGCCCAGCATTTTGACGCGTTCGCGTATCCCCAGCAGTCCGTAAGTTTTCTTTTCACCCGTTGCGACGGGGGTGAAGCCGCGACCATTGTCGGCTACTTCCAGGGCAATCCCGGAACCGTTGTCCTCCACCCGCACGTGGGCCAGACTGGCTTGGGCGTGGCGCGCGACGTTGGTCAGGGCTTCCTGGACGATGCGGAATACCGAAGTGGCCAACTGGTCGTTCAATTCGAATTCTTCGCGGTTCATGTCCAGGTCGCAGTCGATGTTGTTGCGTGCGCGAAATTGCTCCACCAGCCATTCGATGGCCGCCGCCAAGCCGAGATCGTCGAGCATGCCGGGGCGCAAGTCGCCGGAGATGCGCCGCACCGAATCGACGGTACTATCCACCAGTCGCGACATGGCGTCCAGCTTGTCGGCCACCCGCGGGTCGTTGCCCGCGACACGCGGCTGCAGCCAGCCCAGGTCGATGCGCAACGCCGTCAGGACTTGGCCCAGTTCGTCGTGGAGTTCGCGGGCGATGCGGGTGCGCTCTTCCTCGCGCACTGTTTGCAGGAATGCCGACAGTTCGCGCAACTGGCGCCGCGATTCCTTGAGCGCGTGCTCCGCCTGCTTGCGTTCGGTGATGTCCTGGAACGCCGTGACGAACGCCACCATTTCGCCGTTTTCCATGATCGGGGTGGCGATGTAGGACACCGGGAACGGGGTGCCGCCCTTGCGCACGAATACGTCGTCGTCGCTGCGATAAAAGCTGCCGCTTTCCATCATGATCTGAATCGGGCAGTCTTCCTTGGGGAGGCTGGAACCGTCCGGCTTGAGGCAGTGGATGGCGTCGTGGACGTCCACCCCCATCAATTCGTGTTCTTGCCAGCCCAACAATTTTTCCGCTTCGGGGTTCATGAACATCAGCGTACCGTCGCGGCTCATCGTGATGATGCCTTCCCCCAGGGTGGAGGTGATGTCGCGCAACAGCTTTTCGTTGGTTTCGAGCCTCTCCAGCGCGACTCGCCGTTCCCGGCGCGACAGCGCTTCACGCAACTCCCTTTCCACCGCCGGCACTAGGCGCGCCAGATGATCTTTCATTAGGTAGTCATGCGCGCCGGCCTTCATCATCGCCACTGCCGTGTGTTCGCCGATGCAGCCGGAAACCACGATGAACGGGATGTCCAGTTCCTTGCGGCGCAGCAGTTGCAGGGCGCCCTCGGGCGAGAAAGACGGCAGGTTGAAGTCGGAGATGACCAGATCCCAGGTGGCGCTGTCGAGCGCCAACTCCATGGCTTCGAGGCTTTCCACGCACGCGCAGTGGATCTCGAAGCCGCCGCTGCGCAGTTCGGCGACGATCAGTTCGGCATCGTCGGGCGAGTCCTCGATTTGCAGGAGGCGCAACTTACAACGGTTCAATTCTGACAAGCCTCCGGCACCACGTTGAGGGACAGCCAGTATTCGCCCATTTGTTTGACGGACTGGACGAAGTGGGAGAAATCCAGGGATTTCTGGATGTAGCTGTTGGCGCCTAACCGGTAGGCGCGCGCCAGGTCGATTTCCTCGCGCGAGGAACTGAGGATCACCACCGGCAAGCAGTGGGTAAGGGCATCGCCGCGCAGCCGCTTGAGAACCTCGAAACCGTCCACGCGGGGGAGATTGAGGTCGAGCAAAACCACCTTGGGCAGATGTTCGGCGTTGCAGCCGGCTATCGACCCGCCGTGCAGCAGGTAATCGAGGGCTTCCTGCCCGTCGCGCGCCACCAGCGTCTGTTCCTGTATGCCGCTTTCCTTGAAGGCGAGCAATGCCAGGTCGGCATCGTCGGGATTGTCTTCAACCAGCAGTATTGAATGATTCGTCATGAGCTTGCACCTGTACCCTGTTTCTGATTCGCTAAATCGTAAAATAAAACGTTGCGCCCTGCCCCACCGCGCCTTCGGCCCAGATGCGCCCGCCGTGATGGTTGATGATGCGCTGCACGGTGGCTAGCCCGATGCCGGTGCCCTCGAATTCCTCGGCGCGATGCAGGCGCTGGAAGGCACCGAACAGTTTGTGGGCATACTGCATGTCGAATCCTGCGCCATTATCGCGCACAAACAGGACTTTTTCACCGTCCTGCTCAAGCGTGCCGAATTCGATGCGGGCTTCGGGCTTTTTCGCGCTGAACTTCCAGGCATTGCGCAGCAGGTTTTCCAGCATGGCGCGCATCAATCGGCCATCCGCCTCAACTGTTACGTCGGGCTGGATCGCCCACTCCACCTGGCGTTCCGGGTCGGCTGCCTTGATCTCACGGCCCACCGCACATACCAGCTTAGACATGTCGATGGTGTCCTTCTTGAGTTCGCTGCGGCTCACTCGCGACAGCTGCAGCAGGTCGTCGATCAGTTCCCCCATGCGCTTGCTGGCGCGGACCACCCGCTTGAGATAGTCGCGTCCGGTGTCATCCAGCTTGTCGGCGTGATCGCGCATCAAGATCTGGCTGAACCCGTCCACGCTGCGCAACGGTGCGCGCAGGTCGTGGGATACCGAATAGCTGAAGGCTTCCAGTTCCTTGTTGGCGGCTTCGAGCTGGCGGGTGCGCATTTTCACGCGGTGTTCCAGTGCCTCGTTGAGCAACTTCAATTGCGCCTCGGCTTCCGCCTTGTAACGGGCATGGGCGAGGGCATCCACGGCGTAGGAAATGTCGGCGGACAGGTCTTCCACCAGCTTGGCGACATCCTCGACGAAAAAGTTCGGTTCTTCCGCGTAGATGGTGTAGGCGCCGATGATCAGGCCGTTTTCGCGAATCGGGAAAGCCGCCGAGGAGCGGTAGCCGCGCTTGAGTGCTTGAGCGCACCAAGGGCGCATTCGTTCATCGGTTTCGATGTCCGAACAAATGACTGAAATTCCTTCGCGGAACGCCACCCCGGTCGGGCCGCGCCCCCGCTCATCATCGCTCACCGCGAGGACGCTAATCGCTTCCAGGTAGCCATCCTCATGCCCCCAATGCATGACCGGGACGATCCGCTGGGTATCGGGATCGAGCAGGCCGATCCAGGCCATGCGGAAACCGCCTTCCTCGATGGGAATGCGGCAGACTTCGCGGAACAATTCGGCGCGGTCGCGGACCCGCACGAACATCTCGTTGGCTTTGCTCAATACCGAATACAAGCGGTTGAGATGCCCCAATTTATTCAAGTTGTCGTGTCGCTCGGTGATGTCCTGCCCCACTCCGGTCATGCGCAGCGGCTGGCCGTTTTCGTCGCGGAGCACTTGGGCCTTGCCGTGGATCAGGCGCAAGGTTCCATCGGAATGGATGATGTGATGCTCGACGTCGTATGGCTTTCTTCCTTGCAGCGCGTCGTCGATGGCGCGCTGCAGGGCGGGGTGTTCGTTACCCGGTACAATCTGCAGGAACAATTCCTGGGACGCCTGAAAATGCTGCGGATCAAGACCGAAAATGCGATACAGTTCTTCCGACCAGGTCAAGGTGCCGCTGACCAGGTCCCACTCCCAACTGCCCATGTGGCCGATTTGCTGAGCTTGCGTCAACGCCGCGTCGCGGTCCCTGAGGCGTTCCTCCATCTGCTTGCGTTCGGTGATGTCCAGAATCACGCCGCCCAGTGCGAAAGGTTTACCGTCCTTCCCCAAAATGGGAAAGAAGGAGGTGAGCCACGATCTCTGAATCCCCGGATGGCGCGGTACTTCACCGGATGTTTCGACGTTGAGCAGGGATTCCCCGCTGTCCAGGACGTGCTGATACAACGGCACCACCAGCGGTGCCACCTTGGGTACCACTTCCTGGACGGTCCGTCCGAGGTGCGCCTCGACCGACACGCCGCTGATTTCGGCCAGCGCCTGATTGACGTGGGTGTGGCGCAAATCCCGGTCAAGCATGAGCATCCCGACCGGCGAGGCGGAAAGGAAGGCATTCAGCATGGCTCGTTGCTTGTGCAGCACGCTTTCCGCCTGCTTCAAACTGGTAATGTCATACAGCGTCGAGCGGCTCGACAGATATTCTCCAGCGGCGTCGTAGTGTGCCGAGGCGCTCAGCAACACCGATAGCGTCGTGCCGTCCTTTCTGCGCAGATCGTATTCGAGGTCGTGGATATACCCGCGTTTCTTGAAAACCGGGAAGTTTTCGGTGAAAACCTCCCGGCTTTGCGGGAGCACCAAGTCGATAAAGTGTTTGCCGAGCAATTCCTCGCGTCGGTACCCCAGCCACGCGAGTTCGGTATCGTTGACGCGCAGGATCACGCCGTCCTTGTCCAGCGAGTGATAGCCACAGGGCGCATTGTTGTATAGGTCATCGAGTTCCAGATACGTTGCGCGCAACGCATTCTCCTGCAATTTGCGCTCGGTAATGTCTTGTACCGTTCCCGACAAGCGCTTCGGCGCGACACCGTCGCCGCGAAACGCCTGGACTTGAGTGTGGATGTGGCGCTCGTTCCCGCTTGCAGGCACGATACGATATTCGACGTCGAAAGACTGCCCGTCCGGCAAGGCTGAAGCCATGATGCCCTGCACCCTGCTCCTATCGTCGGGATGGATGGCGTCGAAAAATGTGTCCATCGTGAATTTTTCGTGCCCCGGGTTCCGGCCGAAGATGGCGGCGACTTGCTCCGAGCAGGAAAACGCGCCAGTGGCGGGGATCCATTCCCAGCTTCCCATGCGGGCGATACGCTGGGCGTCGCGCAAGCGCATGCCGGTGTCGTTGAGCTTGAGGACGGCGGGCCTGACCTTGAAATACAGGACCGCCGCGCCAGCCAGTGCGAACAGTCCAAACAAAACCATCGATAGCCAAAGCTTCTGGCGCATTGCGAAATAAAGTTCCTCGGTATCGATTTTCTGCACCATGCCTATGTCCAATTCAGGGATGGGCGTGTGGCTCGCCAATACCTTTTGGCGCCGATAATCGCGGGTAATGACCGTGCCCTGCCGTCCGGCAAAAGCGAAACTCATGGGCAACGGCTCATTATCGATTTGGCGCGGTACGCGATATATGCCCTTCGCCAGGCGCGACGGGTAGCACTCCATCATTTGACCGCGCGGCACACAAACAACTACTTCGCCGCTTGAGCCGAGTCCCTTGGTGAAATCCAGGTGGGTGTGCAGGTCTGCGAGCGAAAATTCGATGGCCGCTTCTCCCAGGTGTTTCGCGCCATCCTGAATGGGAACCCGCACTTCGACCCGATAGCCATCTTGCCAGAATAGCCAGGCGCGCTCCTGCAAGTGCAATTGGACGCGGTTTTCCCCGCTAGGGGTGAGCTGACCCAGCGCGGCGATTTTCCGGCCATCATTGCCGGAAATCCGGATCGCCACCAGATCGCTGTCGTTCACTGCCGCCTTGATGCGCCTTAGCTCGGCTTGAATTTTGGTGCCATTACTTCCGACGTTGCCGTTCGCCAGCAACGTGGTGAGATTCGACATGCCGATAATGTCGCCGGCCTCGCTCACCGCTTCCTTGACCGCCCTGAGCATCATGTGGGAATTCGCCCGGAGGCTGGAGCTGAGCGTTTCCTTGAGGAGCGTAGCCGAGTGATTTGCAAACAGCGAGACCCCGACAAAGCCGGAAATCAGCGCGATCACCAGAATCAGCGTGATGCCGGTGGTCAGCACTTGGCGGTCGGGGCGATCCGCATAATACGAGCGCCACCAAGTAGTGCGCGACGAAGTGAAAATGATCCCCGCGCCAAGAATCAGCAACCCCAGGGAAGTCGGCCAGCTTAGCGAAAAATCTTTGATGCCGAAATCGAAAACGTCGATGCCGGCGAAACGATTGAGGGCGTGACCAGTCGTGCTGACGAACGCGATCACCAGTACCACCAGAATCGACAGTTGCAGCGCCAGGCGTGACCAGCGTCCGTGAACGCGATGGCCTAGCGCCAGGATGATGCCGCTCGCCATGTAGGCAACCACGGACAACGGCGCCATATGCCATTCCGCTTGCTTAGGCAGGGAAAAAAGATCGATTTTTCCAGAAAATAGAAGTGGGATGAAACGACTGGCGGCAAGCGCCGTGACCAACACGACCAACGCGCCAAACAGGGATTGCAGGCGAATCCCCCGCGGCGAGTTTCCCGCTCCCGCCCATAGGCTGGCGCCGGATAAAATCAGACACAATAACGATTCCAGGCTGACTTCATCCAAACCCGGCAAGACGTAGGCAAGCGCGGGGCGGAATAACCATAGTCCAACGAGCGCGAACGCGCCCCATGCGACCAGCAACGCACCGGAGGCTAGCGCCCCCCAATTCCTTCCATTCATCGACGATCCCGAGAATTGAGGCGGCGCACTGCCGACCCGTTAGCCAACACGTATTTCGAGGTGGTGCTCTTCCTTGTCGAAAGCGACGCGGTAGCCATCGAAGCGTACCCAGGTCGCGCCAGCGGCAATTTCGCTCACCACACCGACACCAAATAGCGAAAAATAATACCTTTTTCCGATTTCATAGGGCAATGGTTTGGTCGACATTTGGCTCTCCTTTTGTCTCGAATCCCGCCGCGAAAAGATTTATCCAGACGGTAGGAGCATGGTACGAGGTGCGGAAGAAACAAAAAATCGGCTATCCCTTATTTGGGGTGTGGGAAAAAGCCTGCCGGTGTAGGAATATTCCTATGCTGGCCCGGCCAGTTCAGCGGCCATGCGCATGACCACCTCAGCCCAATTGCCAGGCTGGCGCTGGGTGAAGATGCGTAGCGTGGGGTACCACGGGCTGTCGTCGCGCTCGTGCAGCCAGCGCCACTCGCCGGCATGGCGGTTGAATAGCCAGGTCGGCACGCCCAGGGCGCCGCCGAGATGGGCAACGGCGGTATCCACCGCGACGATCAGGTCGAGGTTCGCCGCCAGCGCGGCGGTAGCATCGAAGTCGGCAAATTCGCCGGCCCAGTCGATGAGCCTGGCGGAAGCCCGCCACGGCGCAGCGTCGGGATCGGCTTCCAGTTGCAGGCTGAACCACGCGCAGCCCCCTACCTCCAGCAATGGCGCCAGTTGCCGTAGAGCGAGGGAGCGCAGAGGGGCGTTCTTCATGGCGTTTCCGGATTTCCACACCACCCCGATCTTGCGGGTGGCGGCGGGCAAGCCGAGCGCGGCGATGCGGGCGCGCCAGGCGGCCACCTGGGCCGGGTCTGGAATCAGATAAGGCACTCGATTCGGGAGGTTTTCCAAGGTGGTGGCGCAGGCCAGCGGCAGCGAGAGCAGCGGGCACTGCCAATGCCAGGCACTTTGGTCGGCGGGAATGGCGTCCAGGAATTCCACGCCGGGAAACGAGCGGCGCAACAATTCCCGCAGCGGTGCGGCGACGACTATGCTGATGCCTCCGCTGAAGCGCTGTGCCGCCAGCGGCAGATAGCGGGCGAACTGGATCCGGTCGCCCAGCCCCTGTTCCTCGAAAACCAGCAGACGCTGGCCGGGCGCGGGTTGCTCGCCGCGCCATTGCGGCAGCGCGCTGGACGGGCGTAAACGTTGCGGCCTGACGCCCGTCCAGCGGTATTCGTATTCCAGCCAACCCTCGGGATAGCGCCGTGTTTTCAAGAGGCAAACGGCGCGATTGAAATGCGCCTCGGCGAAATCGGGGTTGATCTCCAGCGCCCGCCGATAACTTGCCAGTGCCTCATCGAAGCGTCCCAGTTCATGGAGCGCGATGCCCTGGTTGGCCAGCGCCTCGGGGAAATCCCCCCTGATTGCCAAGGCCCGCCGATAGCTGTCCAGCGCACCGTCGAGTTGCCCCAAGTCGCGTAAGGCATTGCCCAGGTTGCTGTGCGCCTCGGCGAAATCGGGCTGGATCGCCACTGCCCGCCGATAGCTGGCCAACGCCTCGTCGAGCCGCCTCAGTTCGTGGAGGGCCATGCCCAGATCGTTGTGCGCCTCGGGGTAAGCGGGGTTGAGTTCCAGCGCCCGCCGGTAGCTCGCCAGCGCCTCGTCGAACCGCCCCAGATCGTGCAGGGCAACCCCCAGATTATGGTGAACCTCGGGGTAGGCCGGGTGGATTTCCAGCGCCCGCCGATAGCTGGCCAGCGCCTCATCGGCCTGGCCGAGATCCTTGAGGAGATTGCCCAGGTTGTTGTGGGCCTCGGCGTAAGCGGGGTAGAGTTCCAGCGCCTGGCGATAGCTCGCCAGCGCCGCGTCGAGCCGTCCCGCGCCATGCAGGGCAATCCCCTGATCGTTGTGCGAGCGCGCCAGGCCGAGATTGATCGCCACCGCCCGCCGCCAGCTTTCCTGCGCCGCCGCGCCATGCCCCAGGGCATTCAGGGCTCGGGCCAGGTTGGCATGCGCCTCGGTATCGTCGGGCAACAGGTGCGCGGCCTTTTGCAGGGCTGGTAACGCCTCCTTGCCTTGCGCTTGCAGGGCCACCCCCAACACCTTCCAGGCCAACCCCGAATCCGGCTGGCGTTCGAGCAGCAAGCGCACCCGGCTCTCCAGTTCCGCATGGCGCCCCGCATGGAACAGCGCGACCAGGTCGCGGATTTCGGCGTCATCGAGGGGCGGGTTGGGGGAAGCGCTGGCGGTCATGAAAGATAAGCGGGAAAGGGCGGCCAGCGAGGGATTGTAGCGGGTCGTTCAGTTGGGTGAAAGGAGCGATTTGAGAGAAGGCGCTATGCGTGATTTTGAGAGATGATGTCGTCCTTTGTACTTCAACTGCCATAGCAATCTCCAGCTTGAAGCCAGGGCGAAAGGCATCAATAGACGGTCACGCTATGGTAATCCAAGTAGGAAACCCGACGAACTCAAAAAATAGTGTTACTTTTTGAGAAAGTCCCGTTATTCAACATGTTTCTGCAAAAATCGCCCTTCGCCGATGTTGTGTCGCCGACACCATAACCGGTGTATATGTAGGCGCCCTTTAGCGAGGGCAGGTCGGCGGGTGGGGACGGCACCACAATGCCGAGAAATGGTTTCAAATATCCCGAGGAGTAGGAAGGCGCAGTTTCGCAAGAAGTGAAAGGCGTCCAAGTGTAGGAATCGCTCATGAAATACACCTGGCCGCCGGGCAATACCGCAG
>JAGXQV010000061.1 GCA_018336195.1 Sulfuricella sp.
CCCGCCGCTATCGCCGGCTCAACGCTACCCGGCGGCGTTGGCGGGTGCGGCCTGTTCGGCCTCCCAGCCCTTGCAGGCGAGGGCCACGGTGCGCGGCACGGGTCTCATCCCGGTACGGTATTGGCTCACCGTGCGGCGCGACAGGCCGATGGCCGCCGCCGCTTGGGCGAGGCTCAGGCGGTGCGCGTCCTGCCAGCGGCGGAAGGCGACGTTGGCCGCCATGCCCGCCTGCTCAAGCGCCAGTTCGATGACGCGATCCACGTCCAGCGAGGCGCCGCAGTCCCATTCCAGCGTCCAGCCGAAATCCGCCGCTCGGGCGGTGGCGAATTCCTCGGGGTTTTCCAGCGGCGCGAAAACGTTCAACTTTTCGACGAGACCATTCAGCGCGACGCGCACGGTGCGCCCGTCGGAAAGCGCCACCGCCACGGTCATGCCGGGTTCGGTGTGGACGGATGCGATACGGGCGGCTTGCTTTTTCATGGTTCATCTCCTGCGTGGGTTATTCATGCGAAGCCATTCGGCTTCGACAATGTCGGCATGGGCGACGATCCAGTCGCGCGCGGCGGCCAGCACGGCACGCGGCACGCCGGTATTCACCACCTCGCCGTCCAGGGTCACGGTCGCCTTGCCGTCCGGGTGCAGCACGTGGGCGTGTATTGGCGGGTGCTCGTTGGCCTGCACCTTGATGAACCAGCCGTTGCCGTCGTGGATTTTGCCCATGCCTTTATGATAGGGAAATTGTTTCCCTATATCAAGCCGCTTCGTTCGGTGCCATCGCGCCACGCGGAAGGTAGGCGGATTGCTCGCTTCCACCGACCCACCTCCCCCTTTGAAAAAGGGGGATTGAGGGGGATTTCAGCGGTGGTGGAAATTTCCTCGCCGTCGAAATCCCCCCTAACCCCCCTTTTGCAAAGGGGGGAACCGGATAGCGCGTTTGCCCTGTCGTCTCGTTTCTACATTCCCTTGTGTTTGTCCTCCAACTTTCGAGGTATTTCATGATTGCCCTGCTTCGCCGCTGTTATCGTCCCCTCCTGGCTTTCCTTGCCCTGTTTGCCGCCGTGCCCGCTTGGGCCGCCTTCACCGACAACGGCGACGGCACGGTGTCCGATACCATCACCGGCCTGATGTGGGACAAATGCTCGTGGGGGCAGACCAACAACACTGATTGCAGCGGCGGCGCGGCCACCACCCACACCTGGGCGCAGGCGCTTTCGGTCGCGGTCACCGCCAATGGCGGCAACTACAAAGGCCATGCCGACTGGCGTCTGCCTAACCGTACCGAACTGGAATCCTTGGTGAAAATCGACGCTTCCAGCCCAACCATCGACACCGCGGCTTTCCCCAATACGATTTCCGGCTGGTACTGGACTGCCACAACTTACGCGCCCGATCCGGCTCTCGCCTGGATCGTCCATTTCTACTATGGCAACGCCGGTGACAACAATAAGACCGTTACCTACTACGTTCGTCTCGTGCGTAGCGGGCAGTCTTTTGCTTCTTTTGATCGCTTTGCTGTTGCCGACACCACCCCCGACGTTTTCACCTTCACCGCCGTGACCGGTGCGGCCTTGAGCACGGCAACCGCTTCCAACGTCATCACAGTGACCGGCATCGACGCCGCAGCCAATATCTCCATCAGCGGCGGCGAATACGCGGTTTCCACCGACGGTGGCGGCACCTGGAGCGCCTGGTCGAACAGCAGCCTGGCCACGGTGAGCGTCAACAACCAGGTGAAAGTGCGCCTGACTTCCTCGGGCAGTTACAGCACCGCCGCTACGGCCACGCTGACCATCGGCGGGGTGAACGGGACGTTCAGCGTGACCACCCAGGCCGCGCCTTCCGACACCACTCCCGACGCCTTCACCTTCACCGCCGTAACCGGCGCGGCCTTGAGCACGGTAACGGCTTCCAACGCCATCACTGTGGCCGGCATCGCCGCCGCCGCGAACATTTCCATCACGGGCGGCGAATACGCGGTGTCCACCGATGGTGGCGGAACCTGGAGCGCCTGGTCGAATAGCAGCCCGGCCACGGTGAGCGTCAACAACCAAGTCAAGGTGCGCCTGACTTCCTCGGGCAGCTACAGCACCGCCGCTACCGCGACGCTGACCATCGGCGGGGTGAACGGGACGTTCAGCGTCACTACCCAGGCAGCGCCCGCCCCGGTGTATTACGATCCGCCTGCACCGACCCTCATCAACGCTCCCGCCGGAGTGGAAACCATGCTGACCGGTACCACTCCGGTCACCGCCGCGCCCGGCAGCATTCTGGTGATCCCCGCCGGGGCCAACGTCGCCGGGGTTGCCATTACCCTGCCTGCTCCCAGCGGCGGTTCTTCGTCTGCTCCGGTGACCTTCAAGATCGGCGGCCTGACCTTGACTCTGGTGGCGACCGGCGCCGATACCGTCGTTACGCTCAAGAAAGTGACGATCAACGGCGTTGAAACCCTGGTGCTGGCCGTGACCAGCGGCAGCCTCGCGCTCAGCGCTCCCGCCGGTCAGCCGCTGCTGACGCTCAACGGCAGCGCCACGCTGACGGCGGGCGACAACGGCGGCGCGGTGAGTTTCAGCGCGGGCGGCGACGGCGGCGGCAGCATCGCCGTGACCGGCGGTTACGTGGTGTTGTCGGCCAATGCCTTCGCTTCCACCAACGGCTTCGCCACGATCAAGGACGGCAAACTCTACGCCGGTGAAATCGCGGCGTTTAACCCCGCCGGCAAAATCACCGGGGTGCGGCTGGGGAGTTCGGCGGGCAGCGGTTCGCTCGGCGACCCGCTCAAACTCGCCACGCAAGCGGGGCTGGAGGTCAAGGCCGTTACGCCGGTCTTGCAGGGTAAGGCGGCACGAATTTCCGCCACGGAGGATTTCACCGCCGCACTCGCCGCCAGCCTCGGCAAGCAGGTCACTGCTTTGGGCCAGAGCGCCGACGGGGTGTTGTCGCTGGGATTCCCCGGCGGGAAGCTCCAGGCGCTGCCCTACGGCGACATCACGGTCGATACCAGCCGCCCGGACGGCGTGACGATCACCGCGTCGAACCGCGCGGAAGTGGCGAAGTCCGGGGTAGTGGCGCGCTTCGCCCCGGCAGTGGGCGATATCGCCCGGTTTGCCGCCGGCCTCGCCAAGCTGGACAAGGATGCGCTGGTTTCGTTGCTGGAAGACGGCATGGTGCACGTGCGCTTCAAGGGCGTGACGTATCCCCTGCAACCGGCCTGGACGGCGACGGCGGACCAGGACGGGCAATCCGGATTCAGCGTGGATGAGCCGGGCATGATCGTTTACCGGGATGGCACGGGCAACCGCCAGGTGCTTTATCCGGTATTTGCCGACCTGCTGCGCCTGGCAGCCGTATTCAAGGCATTGGATGCGGACGTCAGCATAACCGGCAACGGCGACGGGACGGCGACCGCCACGTTCCTGGGCAGGACCTACACTTTAGTGCCGGATTGCCGCCTGTCCACGGCGCCCTCCGGCCAAGCCGGCAAGGATTGGTGGCAGGGCACGGACGGCAAGGTGTTTATCCGCAACGGCGACGGCAGTGTGCAGGGATTCTCGGTGCGGTAGGCGGGGAGGGGCGGCGAAGCGGCAACGCCAAATGTAGCCACGAATATTTCCGCCGCTTGGGCCAATGTGCCACCCTGTCCTCGGCCAGGGGAATCTCACTATGAAGTTCCCCCTTTACGAAAAGGAGGGTAGGGGGATTTCGCCAGAGGTGGATTCTCCACCGCCGCTGAAATCCCCCCTCAATCCCCTTTTCCAAAAGGGGAAGCGAGTCGGTGGAAGCGTGAAATCTACCGTTCTTCCACATAGTGCGATTGCCCTGTGTCCTCGCCGGGATTGTTGGCCGGACTTTCGGGGATTTGGTAGAATGCCCGCCTAGCCATCCGAAAGTCCTTTCCCCGCCGTGTCTTCCGAAAACCTGGTCGAAATCCGCAATCTGACCTTCTCCTACGACAAACGCCCGATTCTCAAGGGAATCAACATGTCCATGCCGCGCGGCAAGGTGGTGGCGGTAATGGGCCTGTCGGGGTGCGGCAAGACCACTACCCTGCGCCTTATCGGCGGGGCGCTCAGGCCGACCAGCGGCAGCGTCAAGGTGGATGGCCGGGAAGTCGCGGAACTCGATCAGGATGAGTTGTACCAGATGCGCCGCCGGATGGGGATGTTGTTCCAGTTCGGGGCGTTGTTCACCGATTTGAGCGTGTTCGAGAACGTGGCTTTCCAGATGCGCGAGCATACCGATCTGCCGGAATCGGTGATCCGCGACCTGGTGCTGATGAAGCTCCACGCGGTGGGGCTGCGCGGCGCGCGCGACCTGATGCCCTCCGAACTGTCCGGCGGGATGGCGCGGCGCGTGGCGCTGGCGCGGGCGATTGCCCTCGATCCCATGCTAATCATGTACGACGAGCCGTTCGCCGGCCTCGACCCGATTTCCCTGTCGGTGGTCGGCAACCTGATCCGCCGCCTCAACGATGCGCTGGGGGCGACCTCCATCGTGGTGACCCATGACATCCAGGAATCCCTGAAGATCGTCGATTACGTGTATTTCATGTCGGATGGGGTGGTGATCGCCGAGGGCACACCGGACGAAATCCGCGCCAGCGACTTGCCTTTCGTCCACCAGTTCGTGTGGGGGGATATCGACGGTCCGGTATCGTTCCATTACCCCGCCCCGCCCTACGGTGGCGATCTCGACCTGCGAGGGAATCATGGCGCATAGAAAAGTCGGCGTGGGATTGCGCGGCATCGGCCATACCGTCATCAACGGGATTTGGCGGATTGGCTACTCGTCGCGCTTTTTCATGCACATCCTGCTGCGTTCCGGAACGAGCTTCCGGCGCCTTGGTCTGACTATCCGGGAAATGTATTTTACCGGGGTCATGTCGCTGATTATCATCCTGGTGTCCGGCCTGTTCGTCGGCATGGTGCTGGGGATGCAAGGCTTCGAGACCTTGCAGAAATACGGCTCCGAAGAGGCTCTGGGGGTGCTGGTCGCCCTGTCGCTGGTGCGCGAACTGGGGCCGGTAGTGGCGGCGCTGCTGTTCGCCAGCCGCGCCGGGTCGGCGATTACCGCCGAAATCGGCCTGATGAAGGCCACCGAGCAATTGGCGGCGATGGAACTGATGGCGGTCGACCCGATCGCCCGCGTGGTGGCGCCGCGCTTCTGGGCGGGAGTGGTGTCGATGCCCTTGCTGGCGGCAATGTTCAGCGCGATGGGAGTGTTCGGCGGCTATATCGTCGGGGTCAAGCTGATCGGCGTCGACGAAGGCGCTTTCTGGTCGCAGATGCAGGCCGGCGTGGATGTGTGGGGCGACGTGATGAACGGCGTCATCAAGAGTTTCGTATTTGGTATTGCGGTCACGACCATCGCCCTGTTCGAGGGTTACGATGCGCCGCCCACCGCCGAAGGCGTATCGGGGGCCACCACGCGCACCGTGGTGACTTCGTCGCTGGCGGTGCTGGCGCTGGATTTCGTATTGACCGCGTTCATGTTGCGGGGAGGCTAGGGAATGGAACGGACGACGTTGGATTTATGGGTGGGGCTATTCGTGGCGGCCGGGATGGCGGCGCTGGTGGTGCTGGCCCTCAAGGTGGGCAACCTCAGTTCGGTGAGCATGGCCGACAGCTATATGCTGAAGGGCCATTTTGCCAATATCGGCAGCCTCAAGGTGCGCGCCCCGGTGAAAAGCTCCGGGGTGGTGGTGGGACGGGTCGCGGAGGTTTCTTTCGATACCGAAAAATACGAGGCGCTGGTGACCATGAAACTGGACAAGCGCTACCAGTTTCCCAAGGATACCTCGGCGTCGATCATGACTTCCGGGTTGCTCGGCGAGCAGTACATCGGCCTCGATCCGGGCGGCGACGACAAGAAGCTCCAGGACGGCGACGAGGTGAAGCTTACCCAGTCGGCCATCGTGATGGAGCAGTTGATCGGGCAATTCCTTTACGGCAAAGCGGCCGAAGGCGGCAACGACAAGCAGGACAACAAGAAAGGCAAGGAGTAACAAGATGAATAAATGGCTCATGATGTTGGTCGGCCTGTTCGCGGGCCTGGCGCAAGCCGGTGATATTCCCCCGGACGTGCTGGTCAAGGATACTTCCCAGGACGTGCTGGCGATCGTCAAGAAGGACAAGGATATCCAGGCCGGCAGCCAGAAAAAGCTGCTCGATCTGGTGGAAGCCAAGGTGTTGCCGCATTTCGACTTCAAGCGCATGACCCAGCTCGCGGTGGGCAAGCACTGGCGCACCGCTACGCCTGCCCAGCAGGAATCGCTGACCAACGAATTCCGGACCATGCTGGTGCGCACCTATTCCAATTCGCTGTCGGCCTACAAGAACCAGACCATCGAATACAAGGCTTTCACCATGAAGGCCGGCGATACCGACGTGACGGTGAGGACCCAGGTAATCCAGCCCGGCGGCCAGCCGGTGCCGATCAACTACGCCCTGGAAAAACAGCCCAACGGCTGGAAAGTCTACGACGTGGAAGTCGACGGGGTGAGCCTGGTGACCAACTATCGCGGTTCGTTCGGCACGGAAATCGGTAAAACCGGCGTTGACGGGCTGATCAAGACGTTGGTGGACAAGAATCAGACCGCTGCGAAAAAATGATTAGCGGCGAGCAGGGGCGCTATCGCATCGACGGCGCGATTACCATGAACAACGCCAACGCCGTGCTGGAAGAGGGACTGGCGAAATTCGGCGATGCCGCCGAGGTCGATCTGTCGGCGCTTGGCGAAACCGATTCCGCCGCCGTCAGCCTGCTGCTCGAATGGCGGCGCGTCAATCCGGCCCTCAAATTCATCGGCTGCCCGGACAATCTGAAAAGTCTGGTGACGCTGTACGGCGTGCTCGAACTCGTCCAGTAACCGGCATTCCCGGATGATTCCCGCAATTCAAATCAAGGAAGTGCACAAGCGCTTCGGCTCGCTGCATGCCTTGCGCGGCGTGGACCTGTCCATCGAACGCGGCGAGTTCTTCGCGTTGCTCGGCCCCAACGGGGCGGGCAAGACCACCCTCATCAGCCTCCTTGCCGGTCTGGCGCGCGCCGACAGCGGTAGTCTGACGGTGATGGGGCACGATGTGGTGCGCGACTACCAGGCCTCGCGCCGCGCGCTGGGGGTGGTGCCGCAGGAACTGGTTTACGACGCCTTCTTCACGGTGCGCGAGATGCTGCGCTTCCAGTCCGGCTATTTCGGCTTGCGCAATAACGACGCATGGATCGACGAGCTCCTGGAAAACCTGGGCCTGACCGACAAGGCCGACATCTATACGCGCACCCTCTCCGGCGGCATGAAACGGCGGGTGCTGGTGGCCCAGGCGCTGGTACACAAACCCGAGGTGGTGGTGCTCGACGAGCCGACCGCCGGGGTGGATGTCGAACTGCGCCGCGGCCTGTGGGATTTCATCCGCCGCCTCAATCGCGAGGGGCACACCATCGTCCTCACCACTCATTACCTGGAAGAGGCGGAGGAACTGTGCAGTCGGGTTGCCATGCTCAAGCAGGGCCAGGTGATTGCCCTTGATACCACGGCCAACCTGTTGCGCGGCCAGACTCAGGCGCAAGTCAAACTGCGCCTCAACCCGCCCCGCCTGCCGGAGGCGCTACGCCCCTGGCTGATGGACGAGGCGGACGGCTGCTTCCGTCTTGCTCTGCCGGGCTATGCCGACCTGGAAACGGTGCTCGCTACCTTGCGTGCGGAAGGGGTGATTGTCGAGGACGTGGAAGCCGCCAAGCCGGCGCTGGAAGACGTGTTCCTGCGGATCATGGGGGAAGCCGCATGACCGGCTTGTGGACGCTCTTTTACAAGGAACTGCTGCGCTTCTGGAAAGTCAGCCTGCAGACCATCCTCTCGCCGGTGGCTTCTACCCTCCTGTATCTGCTGGTGTTTTCCCAGGTGCTGGAAGAACATATTCAGGTGTTTCCGGGGGTGGGCTACACCGCTTTCATGATTCCCGGGCTGGTGATGATGGCGATGCTGCAAAACGCTTTCTCCAACAGCGCATCCAGCTTGATCCAGGCGAAAATGGGCGGCAGCATCGTGTTTCTCCTGTTGCCGCCGCTGGCCTACTGGGAATTTTTCACCGCCTATGTCGCGGCCGCGGTGGTGCGCGGCGTGGTGGTGGGGATCGGCGTGTTGCTGGCCGGCTGGTGGTTTGCCCCGGTGACGCTGACGCAGCCCCTGTGGGTGCTGGCTTTCACCCTGCTTGGCTGTGGCGTGCTCGGCGCGATGGGCGTGATCGCTGCATTGTGGGCGGAGGACTACGATCAACTGGCGGCGGTGCAGAACTTCCTCATCATGCCGCTGACTTTCCTGTCCGGAGTGTTTTATTCGATCCACAGCCTGCCGCCGTTCTGGCAGGCGTTGTCGCGCTTCAACCCCTTCTTTTACATGGTGGATGGTTTCCGCTATGGCTTCTTCGGCGTGGCCGACGTGTCGCCTTGGGCTTCGCTGTCGATTGTCTCGGGAACCTTTTTGGCCTTATCATTGGCGACCCTGCAACTGCTCAAAAGCGGTTACAAATTACGGAATTGAACATGGAAAACCCCTCCCCGGAAACAGTAAAAACCTATATCGAAAATGCCCTGCAATGCGACCTGGTGCGCGTCGAGGGCGATGGCCGCCATTTCGAGGCGGTGATCGTCAGTCCGGCGTTCCGCGGCAAGAGCATGGTGCAGCAGCATCAACTGGTGTACGGCGCTCTCGGCGACCGTATGCGCGAAGAAATTCACGCGCTGTCCATGCGCACCTTCACGCCCGAGGACTGGGCGAGCAAATCCAATTTTAAGGAATAACACCATGGAAATCCTCGATCAAATCCGCCAGACCCTCCACGAAAACGCCATCGTGCTGTACATGAAAGGCACGCCAACCTTCCCGCAATGCGGTTTTTCCGGCAAGGCGGTGCAGGTGCTGCGCGCCTGCGGTCTGACCGACAAGGACTTTCTCGCCGTCAACGTGCTCATGGACCCGGCCATCAACGAAGGCATCCGCCAGTACGCCAGTTGGCCGACCTTCCCCCAGCTTTACCTGAAGGGCGAGCTGATCGGCGGTTCCGACATCATGACGGAGTTGTTCGAGAAGGGCGATTTGCAGAAACACATCGCCGAAGTGCAGGGATAATCCCGATTCCATGGACAAATTAGTCATCCAGGGCGGCGTGCCGCTCAACGGCGAAATTCGCATTTCCGGCGCCAAGAACGCCGCCTTGCCGATCCTCTGCGCCGCCTTGCTTACCGAAGAACCACTGGCCATCAGCAACGTCCCGCACTTGCGCGACGTGACCACCACCCTCGAACTGCTCAACCAGATGGGGGTGGAGGTGTCGGTCAACGACAAGCTCAAGGTGGAATTGACCGCCGCCAAGCTACCCAACCTGGTTGCGCCCTACGAACTGGTCAAGACCATGCGCGCCTCAATCCTGGTGCTGGGACCGATGCTGGCGCGCTTCGGCGAGGCCAAGGTATCGCTGCCGGGCGGCTGCGCCATCGGTTCGCGTCCCGTTGACCTGCACATCAAGGGCTTGCAGGCGATGGGCGCGGAAATCGACATTGAGCACGGCTACATCCTGGCGCGCGCCAAGCGCCTCAAGGGCGCGCGCATCTTCATGGACATGGTGACCGTCACCGGCACCGAAAACCTGATGATGGCGGCCACCCTCGCGGAAGGCACCACGGTGCTGGAAAACGCCGCCCGCGAGCCGGAAGTGACCGACCTCGCCCACTGCTTGATCGCCATGGGCGCGAACATCGAAGGCGTGGGCAGCGACATCCTCACTATCCACGGCGTCGAGCGTCTCCACGGCGCAGCTTATCCGGTCATGCCGGATCGCATCGAAACCGGCACCTTTCTGGTCGCGGCTGCCGCCACCGGCGGCTCCATCCGTCTGCGCGACACCCGCACCGACATCCTCGACTCGGTGCTCGACAAGCTCCGCGAAGCCGGCGCGAACATTGAGCACGACGACAATTCCATCAGCCTGAGCATGTCCGGCCCGCTCAAATCGGTGAACGTGCGTACCGCCCCTTACCCGGCATTTCCCACCGATATGCAGGCGCAATTCATGGCGCTCAACACCATCGCCGACGGCGCGGCGACCGTCACTGAAACGATCTTCGAAAACCGCTTCATGCACGTCCAGGAACTGCGTCGTCTGGGAGCCAACATCGAAGTGGAAGGCAACACCGCCATAGTGCGCGGAATTCCCAAGCTCGACGGCGCCATCGTCATGGCGACCGACTTGCGCGCCTCCGCCTCGCTGGTGATCGCCGGGTTGATCGCCCAGGGCGAAACCACCATTGAGCGCATTTACCACATCGACCGTGGCTACGAATGTATCGAGGAGAAATTGTCGCAACTCGGCGCGCGGATCAAACGGGTGCATTGATGCCGACGGTGTTGCGGGTCGGGCCGTATCGCTTCGGCTTTTATTCCGATGAACGCGACGAGCCGCCGCATGTCCATGTTTCAAAGCCGGACTGCGAATGCAAATACTGGTTGGAGCCGGTTCGTCTGGCAAGAAACAAGGGAATACCCGCCCCCGAATTGCGGGTGATTGAAAAATTGGTTTACGCGCATCTGGACTTGTTGAAAGGTAAATACAATGAGCGCCCTCGCTGAAAGACCCCTGCTCGCCGAGCCTGCCGCCTTGGAGGCTTGGGCCGAGAAACGCATGGTATTCGTGCGGCTGACTGATGGCCGGGTGGTCGGTTTTCCCGCCGAGCGCTTCAGATTGCTGAAGGATGCTTCCGACGAAGCACTAAAACGAGTCGAAGTACGCCTCAACGGATTTGCCTTGCGCTGGGAAGAGCTCGACGAAGACATTACCGTGCCCGGCATCGTGGCGGGCAACTTTGAACTGCCGTAACTTGGATAACTTGATTTTATGACCATCACCATCGCCCTCTCGAAGGGCCGCATATTTGAAGAAACCGCGCCGCTGCTGGCGGCTGCCGGCATCGTCGCGCAGGACGATCCCGAATCGTCGCGCAAGCTGATACTTGACACCAACCAGCCCGACATCCGCCTCATCATCGTGCGCGCTTCCGACGTGCCGACCTACGTCCAGTACGGCGCCGCCGACATGGGGATCGCCGGCAAGGACGTGCTCAACGAGCATGGCGGCATCAACCTCTACCAGCCGCTGGATTTGCAGATTGCCCGCTGCAAGATGATGGTGGCGGTGCAGAACGGTTTCGACTACCAGGCCGCCGTACAGCGCGGCGCGCGCCTCAGGGTAGCGACCAAATACGTCGAAACCGCGCGCGAACACTTCGCCGGCAAAGGCGTACACGTCAACCTCATCAAACTCTACGGCTCCATGGAACTCGCCCCGCTGGTCGGGCTGGCCGACGCCATCGTCGATCTGGTTTCCAGCGGCGGCACCCTCAAAGCCAACAATCTGATAGCGGTGGAAGAAGTCATGCCGATTTCCTCGCGCCTCATCGTCAATCAGGCCGCTCTCAAGCTCAAGCGCGAGCGCATCCAGCCGGTGCTGGATATTTTCGCCAAGACCGTCGCCGCCCGCTCAGCAGCGTAGGCGCGGTTTCCCGACCGCGATGCACAGCCCAAACTGGCACGAGCGACCTTTCGTGCCGGCATTTGCCCCTCTCCCGGATACCGACTAAACTAACCCTTAGTCAATCTGTCTCCGGGAGACATCCGTGCATCTCGTCAATATCCACGAAGCCAAGACCCAGCTTTCCAGGCTTCTCGAACAAGTCCAAGCCGGCGAGGATGTGGTCATCGCCAAGGCCGGCGCGCCCATCGTCCGCCTGGTTCCCTACGCCCCTCCCAAGCGCAAGATCGCCCCACCCGGCGCGATGGAAGGTGAGATATGGATAGCCGACGATTTCGACGAACCCATTGACGAGCTTTTCGATTGTCTCAAAGGCGACGCCGAATGAAGCTGCTGCTCGACACCCATCTGGCGATCTGGTGGGAAGCCAACCATCCGCGCCTGCCCAGGATCGTCAAGGAACTGGTCTGCGACCAAGCGGAATCGGTATTCTTGAGCCGCGCATCGCTCTGGGAAATCGCCATCAAAATATCCACCGGCAAACTCAGGATGGACGTCGGGCAGTTCGTCGGCAATATTGAAAGCAATGGTTTTGAATGGCTGGATATCAAGAACGAACACCTTCTGGCAGTTTCCACGCTGCCCTTGCACGACGATCACCGCGACCCCTTCGACCGTCTGCTGGTTGCGCAAAGCCGCAGCGAACCCCTGGTGCTGTTGACTGTGGATGCCAAGCTGGCGCGCTATGGGGAGACGGTAAAGGTGGTTTGAGCAAGCGTTGGCTGCGGTGAGGAACGAAACCCAGCACCACCGTGACCGAAAGACGCTGGGGTTCGCATACTCACCCCAGCCTACCGTCGCTTTCCCTGCCCATAAACTGGGTACACGAATCGCCGGAACTACTCGCGGGCGCGGCGGAAATCAAGGCCAAATACTGAGTTTCCCTGGTGGATGCGTGGAGCGCCGCCGTCGCCTTGCAACAAAGGGCCGTGCTGCTTCACAAAGACCCGGAATTTACCGCCCTGCCGGTGCGGCGGGAAGCGTTGCCGTTCAAGGGGATGTGATGTGCCAAAGTTGTCTGTAAAAATGGGGGCGAAGTAATTTATCGAGCGCGCACCGCTAAGGGGGCGCGCCGATCTTGTACCCCATCGCACGGTAGCCACGCTGTCGTTTGTCCCACATCCGCAGCAATGCCGGGTGCCCCATATCCACAAAGTCGATGATGCGCACGTCGGACTTGCCGGCATGTTCGCGGTGCAGGCGTCCGGCATATTGTTGTAGCGTCCCTTTCCAGGAAACCGGCATCGCCAGGATCAGCGTATCCAGCGGCGGATGATCAAAGCCCTCGCCGACCAGTTTTCCTGTGGCGAGAAGAATGCGCGGCGCATCGGGCGGAAGTGCGTCAAGTCCGGAAATCACCGCAGCCCGTTGCTTCTTCGCCATCCGGCCATGCAGGACGAATAGCGCTGAGGCCTTTTCGGTTAGGGCGTTCGCAATGGCATCCAGATGTTCGGTGCGTTCGGTCAGTACCAGCACTTTCCGGCCCTGATTGAATGCATATTCGGTTTCGGCGGCAATCGCGGCAGTACGCACATGGTCTTCCGCCAAGTGCCGGAATACCACCTGAATTCCGGCTTCCTGAGGCAAATCGATGCACTTTGGCAATAAACGTGGCGTGACTTCCAGATCGTGTGGCGCGCCCTCGGGCATCGCCGCCGTATGACGTATCGGGCCGCATTGCATGAAAATAATCGGCTGCTGGCCGTCGCGGCGAATTGGCGTAGCGGTGAGGCCAACAACGTATTTCGCCTTGACCCGTTTGAGGATGGCATCGAACGAGGCCGCACCGACGTGATGGCATTCATCTACGATAACCTGGCCGTAGTTCTCGACCAGCGGATTGACCTCTCCCTGGCGGGACAAGGATTGCATCACGGCGATGTCGATCTTGCCGGTGGGCTGGGCCTTGCCACCGCCGATAGTGCCGACCACGCCCGTGCCGAGG
Organism: Sulfuricella sp.; assembly: GCA_018336195.1. Classification (GTDB taxonomy): domain Bacteria; phylum Pseudomonadota; class Gammaproteobacteria; order Burkholderiales; family Sulfuricellaceae; genus JAGXQV01. The sequence goes on from JAGXQV010000061.1 coordinate 13,522, forward strand.
CCAAGGAAAACCTGCAATCGCGCCTGCCATTGCTTGAGCAGTTCGGTGCGATGAACCAACACCAGGGTGTTCACGCCGCGCCGTGCGATCATTGCAGCGGCAGTCACGGTTTTGCCGAAAGCGGTCGGTGCGCACAACACGCCCGTATCGGTTTGCAGCAGCGACGCAACGGCGGTTTCCTGCCCCGGTCTCAACGTCCCGGCGAAGTTAACATCAAGGGGCTCTCCTGCATAACGTTCATCGCGCAAATCACAGCGGATGGCGTTGTCGCGGAGCAATTCCCGCGCCGCATCGAGGCAGCCCCGAGGCAAGGCGATATGCTGCGGATAATTTTCCGCACAACCGATTACCCGTGGTTTGTCCCAGACCGACATCCTCATGGCTTGCGCCTTGTAAAACTCGGGGTTCTGGAATGCGGCAAGGCGGATCAGGCGGTTTGCCAGGGCTTGAGGGAGTTGCGCCTTTTCGAAGTAAAGGAGGTTGGACTGAATCACCGTGAGCGATTCCGGCAGCGGTCCCAATAATTTCTTCGCTGCAGGAGGCGAACGTTTCCAGGGGGTTGCCAAGTCCTCGTCGTCGATAAAGGTGACATCAAGGGGATGGATGCCGCCCGCAGCCCGAAGAATGGTGGGCTCGACATCATGGGGTGCCATCGGAAGCAGCGACGCCAGGAATGCCCACTGGTCGGGATAAGGGCGCAACTCACTATCGACAAACACGCTACAGCCAATTTCGCGGGGTTTCTTTTGCAACGGCAGCGCGATCAGGTTGCCGAAACCGCCCCTGGGCATCGTATCCTGATTGGGGAACAGCCGGTCATAGGATGCCAGCTTGAGCTGCCGGGTACGGGAACACACATGGCTGATGATGGCTGTTCCGAGACGACGGGCGTCACGCGCCGGGACGCTGGCCGAGAAGAATATCCAGGTGTGCGCCCCACAGCCGGAGCGAGAGATTTCCAGCGCAACCGGCACCCCCAGTTCCCGGCAGGATTGCACGAACGCCAGGGCATCCTCTTTCCAGTCGGCTTCATCAAAATCGACCGCGAGAAAATGGCAGGTGTCGTCGGGCAGGAGAGGATATATCCCCACCGTATTCCGTCCCGCCAAGTGATCGTAAATGACTGTATCGGACAACGGTTTCAGCAGGCGTTTTTCACAATCGCCACACTTGACGCGAGGTTTGCCGCAAACACCGTTTCGCCACTCATTGGCGCAGGCAGGGGAATAGCCGGACTTGCCGGTGGATTTGCTTTCCCAGCGAAGCGGATAGACATCGCTTCGCCCCCGGAAAAGGCGACGAAATAGCGCGACTTTCTCGTCGGTGGACAGCTTCGAGCACTCCTCCGGCACGGGCTCGGGAATCGCCGACGCAGGCTCCGGCGGCAAGCGCCACGTTATGCCGTGGGATTCAAGCAGGGCGACCAACCGGGCATTTTCGGCCTGAAGCGCTGCCAATGAGATGCTTTCAGGGGCTTGCTGATCTTGTCTCATGGGAAACTATACGATCCGATTACCCATCATGGAAAAATGCGCACAGCATGTCCGTCCATCAGACATTTGCTCCCCGATACAGCGGCCATGGATTTGGGCTGCGAGTCAATCCAGCAATGCTCTGACGCGGGCGAGGACATCATCAACAATCGCTGCCGGAACAACTTCAACGACCTTTGCGCCGCGCTGCTTGAAATCCAGCATCCGTACCTGATTGCCCAACACGACACCTTGCGTCTGGGTTCCGGCGCCCGTCAGGGGGACGGCGAAGCCGTTTTCCCGGGCAAACTGGCCGCCCTGGGTAATCGGTGCAACCAGTACCAAACCAAAGCGGTTGAATTCCGCCACGGTCAGGACAAGCACATAACGTTGTCCCTGCTGCTCTTTACCCAGTGCCGGATCAAGATCGAGGTGGAGAATGTCCCCCCGATCCGGGATACCGCGCTTCATAGCGCTTCCTTCCCGACCGGCTGGGCCGCCAGCCAATCGCGGTCTTCCTCGGTCAACGCCATGTTTTCGTCGTTGCACTGCGCCAACAACTCGGCGAGGGTATAACGAGGCTGGGTCTTCGGCTCGACCACCAGCTTGCCGTTCTCCATATTTACCTCCACCAGACTACCTGCGCCCAGATGCATCATGCTCAAAATCTGCTTGGGAACAGCCATTACGACCGACCCGCCAAGCGTTCTAAGTGTTACGGTTGCCATTTGATTTTCCTTGGGGTGTTATATAAATATATAACACAGAAGGCGGGTGCGCGCCAGAGCCGACAACGGTTGAAACCAACGGGTAGAGACAACGCAAAAGGAAGAAGGCGTTTCACATAGACTGACGACTACCCCGGCTCCCGCTCCATCCGTCCCAGCAGCGCCACCATCTCCCGCACGATGCGCCGGTGTTCGCCGTTGAGCGCGGCGAATTCGCGGCATAGCGCCAGATCGGCCTCGGCGTAGCTTGTGACGGACTGTTCCAGCGCGCTGGCGGTTTCCGCCTCGCCCACCCCGAACAGCAGCCATTCCGGCGACACACGCTGCCAGCGCGCCAGCACCAGCAGCTTGTCGTGGCCGGGCAACGTCTCGCCGAACAGCCACTTGCCCACCGCCCACACGCTCACCGGCTTGCCGCCGTAGCGCTGGTTGAATTCGCGCGCCACCCAGGTCGAGCCGATTTTTTCCCCGGGTTTCAGGCGTGCCAAGACGGATTGCAGGCGCCTGCCGAAGGCGGCGCGTTCGATGAGCGATTCCATGGACGAACTATCCAGAAAACCAATAAGTTATCGGTTGAGTAATGTTTCAACCGAAAATAGAATCGGCGGGTGCGGTTTTGTTGCCGTCGAGACGAATTGGGGGAAATCATGAAGAAGACACTATCGAATTTGTTTGCCGCGCTATGCCTGCTGGCCGGGCAAATCGCGCACGGTGCGACGGCGGATGCGGTCACGCCGAACCTGCTGACTTACCTCGGCAACAGGGAATGGCAATACCAGTTGCCCGCCGGGACAGTGCTGCTCTCGGTGGTGTTCAAAGCCGAAGCGTCGCGGGTGAAGACTTCGATGAAGAGCAATTTCTATATCGCGGGCGGCGCTGTATTTATTCGTGGCCCGGTGCTGCGCTTCGACGACCCCGGCTGTGCACCGGTCGATCTCGGCGGCGTGGAAGTGGGTACGACAGCCGGTTTATGGCCGGGGGAAGGAAATCCGTTTTGGCCCGGCAGCGTGTGCCGCCTATATGTGAGCAAGAACACAACCAACTTCGACAATGCCGTTGACGGTCTATATGTTTCCGCCCCGGCCAGTGGAAAATTCAAGGCCCCCTGGGCGCAAAGCATGACCGTAGTGTATTACGCGCTCGGCGAAAATGAGGTCAAGCTGTTCAAAGCCGATGCCAGCGGTGCGATCAGCGATAAGCCCGCGCCGGCGCTGGCGGATACCGGAATCCGGTATGACACACAATTGGAGGTGGATAGCGTTTCCAACATGATGTATCTGGGAATGGTTTTCCAACGCGCGCCAGGATGGAAGGCATGTGGGCGTGTTGACATATTCGATACCGTTGCGGATGCGCCCGATGGGCTGTGTCGCTTCGCCGTTGCGGGAATTTCTGGCCCGGAAAATCCCCATACTGCGGAGGTGTTGGGGAAAATAGATTATGCGGCATGGGACCAGGATAATGACGGCCTTACGGATATGTTTATAGGAGGATGGGCACGTAACGCGACGTTGGTCTTTGCGGGCGAGGATGGCGAGGTTCGGATTATGAAGGCCGATCTTCCGTATAAGTCGCCGACATATGCGGGAACGCTGAAACCAATTACCATCGTTACAATGGTGTATAACGGGCAGCTGGTTGAAGTACGCAATTCCCCAGAATGTGATACGGCGAGGCAAACAATAAGAGATCATGGCATCCTTTCAACGGATGAAAAGACCAAATGCCTAGTTTCTTCATAGTTTGATTGTGAGCGAGGCAACCCAATGAAGCGATAGCGGAATCCAGGAGCGCCGACAGTTTAGGTTGGGGTGAACATCGTGAACCCCACGCACCTTGGAAACCAGCAAGAGCATGGCGTTTGCGCACTGTGCTGTGTTTGATCGTTTCCACGCTCCAGCGTCCCGTATCGATACGGCGAGGTAATGGCGCAATAACAACGCCGAAACGAAAAGCGCCTGGAACCCGTAAGCGCTCGAATCCACCAAACCCGCCAGGCAAAGCCCCGATTTCGGGGCTTTGCTTTTGTGTGCCGGGCGGGCGTATTCAGTTTGGAGCAGGGATCATCCCTACCTCCCCCTTGATTAAACCGAGATTTTCCATTAGAGCCTTTTCAAGGCGAATAAATAGGCGAGAATTTGGCTGGCAAGTCGAAGGTTTTAGATGCATCCCACAAGCCCTGCATCCACGCTCGCTGTTGCATTGCCAGAGCCAGATTCAAGATGGGTTTTCGACTCTCGGTAGTGATATACGCCGGCTTGGCAAACAATTTGTAACGTAACGTCTGCAGAGTGTGTTGCACCGAGTTGGAGGGACACTTTGTCGCGCTGGTTTTGAGCAAGACCTGTCGCAATAGGCTCATCAAGTTATAGGCCAGCATGACCACGTTCAGCGTAGCCTCAGTAGCCCAGAAATTCTTCATACTGAAACTGTCAGCGGCAAAGTCATACTTGAGTTCCTTGATCCGGTTCTCGCAATCGGCACGCCCCCTATAGGTGCGCCAGATCACCACAGCAGGCAAATCCAAATCAGTCACCAGCGCGGAGAATCGATATTTACCAATCACCGGATCATCGGCAAACAGCTTCAAGGTCTTGCCCTTCGCGGTAACACGCTGTTCGATGTGCTGGCGTATTCCAATCACCCAACGCGGTTTTGACCAGGTATTGGCCTGATAGCACGTAGGGCAATGGAATGGACACCTCCCACCTAAACGGCATCATGTGCCAGACTGATGTTTCGAATCAAACAGTCATCAGGGGGAGGTGTGAAATGAATGTTACCCGTATTGGCATAGACCTGGCAAAGCAAGTCTTTCAGATTCACGGCGTGGATCGTGATGGCAAGACGGTGGTAAAGAAACAGCTACGGCGCAGCCAAATGCTGGCGTATTTCCGCAAGCTTCCGGCGATATTGATTGGCATGGAAGCCTGCGGCAGCGCCCACTATTGGGCGCGTGAGTTAAACAGGATGGGGCATGACGCACGGCTGATGTCGCCGCAATTCGTCAAGCCCTACGTCAAGAGTGGCAAGAATGATGCGAATGATGCCGAAGCGATCTGCGAAGCAGTGGGCCGGCCCAACATGCGCTTCGTCGCGGTCAAGAGCGTAGAGCAACAAGTGTTACAGGCAGAGCACCGGATTCGCGCCCGACTTATCAAGGCGCGCACCGCACTCAGCAACGAAATACGTGGCTTGCTCGGTGAATTCGGCATCGTGCTTCCCGCCTCGCTGGCGAAATTGCGCCAAGCCATCCCTGAACTGCTGGAAGATGGCGAGAACGGGCTGCTGGGGGATTTCCGCCGATTACTGGAACAACTGGGTGAAGAATTGCGCAAGCTGGATGATCACATCAAAGCATACGATGCCCGTATTGCCCAAAGAGCCAAGGAAGATGAACGCATCAAACGGCTACTGGCGGTGGAAGGAATCGGCCCGGTCGTTGCCAGCGCCCTGGTGTCAGCGGTAGGCGACGCCAAACAGTTCAGCAAAGGGCGGGACATGGCGGCTTGGCTGGGACTGACGCCCAGTCAGCACTCCAGCGGCGGCAAAAGCCGCCTGGGGCATATCAGCAAGCGCGGCGACAAATACGTGCGCATGTTGCTGATCCATGGTGCACGGGCGGCGCTCAAGGCGGCGGAGAACAAGGAAGATGGCCGCAGCCGCTGGGTGACAGGCTTGGCCAAACGGCGCAACAAGAACATCGCGACGGTGGCGCTGGCGAACAAGAACGCACGGATTGCGTGGTCGATCCTGAGTCGCGAGGAAACGTATCGACCAGCGGCGTAGCGGCGACAACACAAAACGAGTTTAGCAGGAGACTTCAAACAGCGATTGCGTAGCAAAACGAATTGATGGCAAACAGGTCAGACCGGCGTAGGTCACTCAGCTTATTGCGTTGGCTCACTGTCGAAGCAGCGCCCGACAAAGCCGCTAGGGCGATTTGAGACTTACGCGCGAATTCCATCATGGCTCGGGTAACTCGTTACCCAACAGGAAGCCGGATATACGGAAGCAGTTGCACCCAAAACCATCAACACGGGTTGCTTGCAAAACGGGAGGTGTCCATATACGGATTAGCGTAGCGTAATCCGCCGAATGGAACCATCCGGCGCAATGCCCGCTGGTTATTGCGCCCACGGGCTGGACGCTCCAGCGTCCCGTATCGTTACGGCGAGGTAATGGCGCAATAACAACGCCGAAACGAAAAGCGCGTGGAACCCGTAAGCGCTTGAATCCACCAAACCCGCCAAGCAAAGCCCCGATTTCAGGGCTTCGCTTTTGGAATGCGCTTCGCGCCTGCTTCAAATCCGACGCGCATTGCGCGGCGACATCAACTAAACACTCAACACTAAAGGGCACTTCTATAAATTCCCGCCTTTCTGGATAATCTGAGTTATCGGTACACCCACCCGTGACCACGCCATGCAAAACAGCCTGTTTGACTTACAGAATCGCTATGCCAGCCTCTCTGAGGCAGGCGACCC
>JAGXQV010000062.1 GCA_018336195.1 Sulfuricella sp.
AAAATCACTCGCTTGACAGACCCTTGTTCAAATTTAAACCACCGTGTTGCTATGCGAGTGGAAATGGGTGGATTTATAGAAGTGCCCTTGACTGTGGCGGAACAGTACGTTTTGATTATTGCCAGATTGAGGTGACAGGCTCCAGCAACGATATTTTGTATCCAACGCGGATAAACGAAGACTGCATGGGGGTGGTATCGGAGGCAGCAACGGCGGTTATGGGCCGCTTTCCAAGCCGCGCTCCCCGATGATGCCAGTGGAATTAATTGTGGATAAAGGGGCTTTCGGCTAAAATACGCCTCCGTCTCGTGCCCATTTCCTCCTCATGACAAAATTCATCTTCATCACGGGCGGCGTCGTTTCCTCTCTTGGTAAAGGCATCGCCGCAGCCTCATTGGCGGCAATCCTGGAAACTCGCGGCATCAAGCTGACCATGCTCAAGCTTGACCCCTATATCAACGTCGACCCGGGTACCATGAGTCCCTTTCAGCACGGCGAGGTCTTCGTGACCGAAGACGGCGCGGAAACCGATCTCGACCTGGGGCACTACGAACGGTTCATCTCTTCCAAGATGAGCAAGCGCAACAATTTTACCACTGGCCAGATTTACGAAAGCGTCATCAAAAAGGAACGGCGCGGTGATTATTTGGGCGGAACGGTGCAGGTGATTCCCCATATCACCGATGAAATTAAGAACTTCATTCGTGCCGGCGCTGGCGATGCAGATGTGGCGATCATTGAAATCGGCGGCACGGTGGGTGATATTGAATCCCTGCCTTTCCTCGAAGCGATCCGCCAAATGGGCGTGCAGTTGGGGCGTAACAACACCTGTTACATTCATCTCACGCTGGTGCCGTACATCGCCTCGGCGGGCGAGATCAAGACCAAGCCGACCCAGCATTCAGTCAAGGAATTGCGTGAAATCGGGATTCAGCCGGACGTGCTGATGTGTCGTTCCGATCGTCCTTTGCCGGAAGGCGAGCGGCGCAAGATCGCCCTGTTCACCAATGTTGCTGAAGATGCCGTTATCTCGGCGGTGGATGTCGATTCGATCTACAAGATTCCCGGTCTTTTTCATGAGCAGAAGCTTGATGAGATTGTTTGCCATAAGCTCGATCTCAGCCCTCCCCCCGCAGACCTGAGCAAATGGGACAAACTGGTCGAAGCTCTGGAAAATCCGCAACGCACCATCGATATTGCCTTCGTCGGCAAGTACGTCGATTTGACCGAATCCTATAAATCCCTCTCTGAAGCTCTAATCCATGCCGGGATACATACCCGCAGCAAGGTCAAGATTCACTACATCGATTCAGAGGTTCTGGAAGCCGACGGCGTGGCGGCCCTTGAAAACATGCATGCCATTCTCGTGCCGGGCGGCTTCGGCAAGCGCGGCGTCGAGGGGAAAATTCTGGCGATTCGTTATGCTCGCGAGAACAAGCTACCCTATCTGGGTATTTGCCTGGGGATGCAGTTGGCAGTCATTGAATACGCGCGCAACGTGGCCGGCATGGCCGGGGCGCACAGTACCGAATTTGATCCCGATACCCCTTACCCGGTGGTTGCTCTGATTAGCGAGTGGCGTAATCGCGATGGTCGGGTTGAAACCCGTACTGCCCAGTCCGACCTGGGCGGGACCATGCGTCTGGGTGGGCAGATGTGTCTGCTTGCCGCGGATTCGTTGGCACACCGGGTGTATGGCGCGGATACCGTGGTGGAGCGCCATCGCCATCGCTACGAAGTCAACAACAGCTTGTTGCCGCAACTCGAAAAAGCGGGACTCAAAGTCAGTGGTAAATCGGCGACTGAGGATTTGTGCGAGATGATGGAATTGCCGGAACACCCGTGGTTTATCGGCTGTCAGTTCCACCCCGAATTCACCTCCACGCCGCGCAACGGACATCCGCTTTTCACGGCCTTTGTCGAGGCGGCCATTCGCCACGCCGGGTAAACGAAAGGTTTTTGTGAAACTTTGTAATTTCGAGGTCGGGCTGGATCAGCCGCTCTTCCTGATTGCCGGACCTTGTGTGATCGAGTCTCGGCAGATGGCTTTCGATACTGCGGGCATGTTGAAGGAAATCTGTCATGAACTGGAAATTCCGTTCATCTACAAATCCTCTTTCGACAAGGCCAACCGGAGTTCCATCCATTCCTATCGCGGCCTGGGTATCGACGAAGGGCTCGACATTCTCGCCGCAGTCAAAAATGAAATCGGCGTTCCGGTATTGACCGATGTCCATACCATTGAGGAAATTAGGGCTGCAGCGGCGGTGGTCGACGTGTTGCAAACCCCGGCGTTTCTTTGTCGCCAGACCGATTTCATCGTGGCGGCGGCCAGCGCGGGGGTCCCCGTCAATATCAAGAAGGGGCAATTCCTCGCTCCCTGGGATATGAAGCAGGTGGTTACCAAGGCGCGTCAGGCAAGCGGGGCGGACAACATCATGGTGTGTGAGCGCGGCGTGTCGTTTGGCTACAACAACCTGGTTTCGGACATGCGCTCGCTGATGGTGATGCGCGAAACCGGTTGTCCGGTGGTGTTCGATGCCACTCATTCGGTGCAATTGCCGGGCGGACAGGGAGACAGGAGCGGCGGACAGCGCGAATTTGTTCCGGTGCTGGCGCGGGCGGCGGTGGCGAGCGGGATTTCCGGGTTGTTCATGGAAACCCATCCCGACCCCGACAAGGCTTTGTCGGACGGGCCGAATGCTTGGCCATTGCCACGCATGAAGGAATTGCTGGAAACCTTGATCGAATTGGATGGCTTGGTGAAGCGCAAAGGCTTCGCCGAGCATAATTTGTAAGTCAATAAAGCGAAGGACATAAGAATGAGTGCCATTGTTGATGTGATTGCCAGAGAAATATTGGATTCCCGTGGAAATCCCACTGTCGAAGCCGACGTGCTGCTCGAATCGGGCGTGATCGGGCGGGCCGCCGTGCCTTCCGGTGCTTCCACCGGAACCCGTGAAGCGGTTGAGTTGCGCGACGGCGACAAGGAGCGCTATCGCGGCAAGGGCGTGCTGAAGGCAGTGGAGAACGTCAATACCGAAATTTGTGAAGCGATTATCGGCCTGGATGCCGAAGAGCAAAGTTTTATCGATAAGACCCTGATCGAGCTGGATGGTACCGAGAACAAATCTCGCTTAGGCGCCAATGCCATTCTGGCGGTGTCGATGGCGGTCGCCAAGGCGGCGGCGGAAGAATCCGGTCTGCCGCTGTACCGTTATCTCGGCGGTGCTGGCCCGATGAGGTTGCCGGTGCCGATGATGAACATCATCAACGGCGGGGCGCATGCCGCGCACAGTACCGATATTCAGGAGTTCATGGTGATTCCGGTCGGTTTGCCAACGTTTCGCGAAGCCCTGCGTTGTGGTGCCGAAGTTTTTCATGCCCTGCACAAGATTCTCGACGCCAAGGGATTGCCTACTACCGTGGGTGACGAAGGTGGTTTCGCCCCTAGCCTGCCGACCAATGAAACGGCGTTGCAACTGATTGTGGAAGCCATCGAGGCTGCAGGTTATCTGCCTGGTTCGGACGTCGCCATCGGCCTGGATTGCGCCAGTTCGGAGTTCTTCAAGGATGGCAAGTATCACTTAGCCTCCGAAGGGAAGGTGTTGTCTTCGGCTGAGTTGGCCGACTACATGGCGGCCTGGGTGGAAAAATATCCCATCATCAGCATCGAAGACGGGATGGCTGAACAGGACTGGGACGGCTGGAAAATTCTGACCGAGAAGCTCGGCAAGTCCATTCAGTTGGTTGGCGACGATGTCTTCGTTACCAATCCCCGGATACTCCGGGAAGGCATCCAGAAGGGTGTCGCCAACTCCATCCTGGTCAAGGTCAACCAGATCGGTACGCTGAGCGAAACCTTTGCCGCCGTCGAGATGGCCAAGCGTGCCGCTTACACCACCGTGATTTCGCACCGCTCCGGCGAAACCGAGGACACCACCATCGCCGACATCGCAGTGGCGACCAACGCCATGCAGATCAAGACCGGTTCGGCCAGCCGTTCCGAGCGGATTGCCAAGTACAACCAGTTGCTGCGTATCGAGGAGGAACTGGGGGATGCGGCGAGCTATGCAGGGCGGGAGGCGTTTCGCTACCTGAACTGATATGCGCTGGCTGACGCTTTTTCTGGTTGCGCTCATAGTGGCTTTGCAATATCCCCTGTGGTTGAGCAAAGGAAGCTGGCTGAGGGTGTGGGAAGTCGATCGGGAGCTTGCCAAACAGAAGGAAGTCAGCCAGAAACTCAAAGCCCGCAACGCCTCCCTCGATGCCGACGTGCGTGACCTGAAGCAAGGATACGAGGCCATCGAGGAGCGGGCGCGTAGCGAACTGGGCATGGTCAAGCGCGACGAGATTTTCTTTCAGGTTTTGCAAGATAGTCGCCAAGCTCCCAAGCAGGAAGACAAAAACAAGTAAACCCGGTTTCCTGGCGGGAAACCGGCGTTTGACTTTATTTTGTCGCGTCAAAATGTTATCTTTATCTATTAACCCAAACCAACGGAGATTATCCTAAATGGCTGTTGAACGTACCCTTTCCATCATCAAACCCGATGCCGTAGCGAAAAATGTGATAGGTAAAATTTATTCTCGTTTCGAAAGCAACGGCCTGAAGATCGTTGCTTCGCGCATGAAACATCTGTCCCGTCAGGAAGCCGAAGGTTTTTACGCTGTTCATCGCGAGCGTCCTTTCTTCAAGGATCTGGTGGATTTCATGATTTCCGGCCCGGTGATGATTCAGGCTCTGGAAGGTGAAAACGCCATCGCCAAGAACCGCGAACTGATGGGTGCTACCGACCCGAAGAAGGCTGAAAAGGGCACGATCCGCGCCGATTTTGCGGAAAGCATCGACGCCAATGCCGTGCATGGCTCCGACGGTCCGGATACCGCCAAGGTGGAAATCGCCTATTTCTTCCCCTCAATGGAAGTCTACAACCGCTAATGCCGGTCAATCTGCTCGATTTCGATCAGCAAGGGCTTCTCGCTTATTTCCAGGAAATCGGCGAGAAGCCTTTTCGCGCTAGGCAGTTGCTACGCTGGATCCACCAGTTTGGCGAAAGTGATTTCGCCAAGATGAGCGACCTCGCCAAGTCGTTGCGGGCGAAATTGAGTGAAAGCGCGGTGGTCGAGCCGCCGCGTCTGATAAGCGAGCAACAATCCTGTGACGGTACCCGCAAATGGTTGCTTGATGTCGGCGTGGGTAACGGCGTGGAAACCGTCTTCATTCCCGAAAACGAGCGCGGCACCCTGTGCGTTTCCACGCAAGTCGGGTGTGCCCTCGAATGCAGTTTCTGCTCAACCGGGCGGCAAGGTTTCAACCGTAATCTGACGGTTGCGGAAATCATTGGCCAGTTGTGGTGGGCTAACAAAGCACTCGGCTGTACACCTCGCAACGAAAGGGTTATCAGCAATGTAGTGCTGATGGGTATGGGCGAGCCGTTGCTGAATTACGATAACACGGTTGCCGCCGTGAACCTGATGCTCGACGATTACGCATATGGTTTGTCGCGCCGCCGAGTGACGGTCAGCACGTCGGGGATTGTCCCGGCGGTGGATCGTCTGCGTGAGGAATGTCCGGTGGCTCTGGCGGTGTCGCTCCATGCCTCCAACGATGCATTGCGTGACCAGTTGGTGCCGATCAACCGCAAATATCCATTGGCTGAATTGATGGCGGCGTGCCGCCGCTATATCGAAAAAGCTCCCCGCGATTTCATTACTTTCGAATATGTCATGCTTGACGGGGTCAACGATACGCCGGCCCATGCCCGCGAACTGATCGAGTTGACGCAGGATGTTCCGTGCAAGTTCAATCTGATTCCCTTCAACCCCTTCCCGCAGGGCGGGTACGAGCGCTCCTCGGCGGATAATATTCGTCGCTTTGCCGAATCGCTGATGCGTGCCGGTTTAGTGGTAACCACCCGCAAAACTCGCGGGGACGACATCGATGCGGCCTGTGGGCAACTCGCCGGGAAGGTGCGCGATAAAACCCGGCGCGGCGAACATGCCTTGAAGGAGGCGGCATGAAACGTCTGATCGTTTTGTTCTTTGCGGTGCTTGCTTGTTGTGGGCAAGGTGTGGCTTTCGCAATTGATCAAGATGCCCGCGCCCGTGCCCAGGCGCATACCGAGTTGGGGTCGGCCTATTTTAGCCGTGGCCAGTTTTCCGTGGCCCTGGAAGAGCTGAAGGAAGCGCTTAAGGCGGATTCCCGTTACGCACAGGCTTATAACGTTCTCGGTTTGGTGAATATGGAGTTGCGTGAGTACGCTCAAGCCGAGGAGAACTTTCGTAGCGCTTTGGGGTACGAGGAGAGCAATCCCGAAATCCACAATAATTTCGGGTGGTTCTTGTGTCAGCGCAATCGCGTCGATGAGGCAATGAAGCATTTCGATACGGCACTGAAGAATCCACTCTACGCCACCCCAGCGAAATCCCATATTAACGTAGGCTTGTGCTCCCTCAAGAAAAACAACCTGGAAGCGGCGGAAGATGCCTTCGTGCGGGCGCTCAAGCTCCAGCCGCAAAGCCCACAAGCTCTGTATTATCTGGGTGAGATGGCTTATATGCGCAAGGACTATCTGGAAGCCAAGGAATACTGCTCCCGTTTGTTGCAAGTTGCGCCGTCCGCTCCCGACGTGTTGTGGCTGGCGGTTCGCATCGAAAGGGCGTTGGGCAACAAACAGGCGGAAGATCGTTATGGCACCCAATTGCGCAAGAGCTTCCCCGATTCACGGGAGACCTTGGCGTTACGTAACAATCAATACGATTTCAGTGAATTGTCCAAATTCATCGGGCAGAGGAACAACAAGTGACTGACGAAATACAGGAAGTCGTCGAAGAGACGGCAATTCCGCCGCTGTCCCCGGGGAAGGTGCTGGCGGCAGCGCGTATCGAAAAAGGGCTGAGTGTGATGGACGTGGCGCGCAGTCTGCGTCTTTCCGCACGCCAGATTGAGGCAATCGAAGCGGAAGAATTCGAAAAACTGCCCGGCATGACCTTTATCCGCGGTTTTATCCGCAATTATGCCAAACTTCTGCAACTCGACCCCGAGCCTTTGCTGGTTGGGTGTCGGCAGACTTACGTACCTGCTGTTCAGGTGCAGGCAATATCGGTTCCTCCGGGACGAGTCGAATTTTCGTCGTCGCGTAGCCAACGGACTTTTTCCAGCAGTCACGAAAAATCCCGATTGGTCAAAATGCTCCCGGCGATTTTAGTCGTGACGGCTTTGCTTGGCTGGGGTATGTATGAGTTGCTGCAGGGCGGCAATAACCATACCGTGGTGGTCAAGCCCGCTGGTGACAGTTCTGCCGTCCCGTTGTCGTTGCCGCCGGCCACTATGCCGGAGCAGGGTGTATCCGCAGTAGTGGCGAGCGAACCCGTTGCACCTAGCGCTCCTGCCGCCGCCCCGGCACCCAAGGAAACCCCGATTGCGCAACCTCAGCCTTCCGTGCCGGTTCCGGAAGCCGTGGCGCAGCCCGGTAACAGCAAGGTCCGTCTCATGTTCAGCGGCGAATCCTGGGTGGAAATCAAGGACAAGGTAGGACGTACCATTTACAAACAAACAGGCTACGCCGGCAATGAACAGATCATTTCCGGAACGCCGCCCTTTGCCCTGACGGTCGGCAAGGCGTCCAACATCAAGGTGTTCTATAACGATAAGCCGGTCGAACTGGTGCCTACCGCAACCTCGGGCGATGTGGCGCGTCTGAACCTGAACTGATTTCCAACATGCTTCACCACGAAATCCCGCGCCGCAAAAGCCGACAAATCAAGGTCGGCAACGTATTGGTCGGTGGCGATGCGCCGATCAGCGTGCAGACCATGACCAATACCGAAACCTGCGATGTCGAGGCCACCGTGGCCCAGATCGAGCGGGCCGTGCGCGCCGGGGCGGATCTCGTGCGGGTCTCGGTCCCTTCGATGGAGGCTGCCGAGGCTTTCGGGGAAATCAAGAAGCGCGTTGCGGTTCCTCTGATTACCGACATCCATTTCGATTACAAGATCGCCTTGCGGGTTGCCGAATTGGGTGCCGATTGCTTGCGTATCAATCCCGGCAATATCGGGCGCGAAGACCGGGTGCGCGCCGTGGTGCAGTCCGCCAAGGATCACGGTATCCCGATCCGCATCGGGGTGAATGCCGGCTCGCTGGAAAAGGACTTGCAGCAGAAATACGGCGAACCGACGCCGCAGGCGATGGTGGAATCCGCGCTGCGCCACATTGACATTCTGGAACGTCTGGATTTCCCGGATTTCAAGATCAGCCTCAAGGCATCGGAAATTTTCATGACGGTGGAAGCCTACAAGCTGCTCGCCGAACGTATCGAACAGCCGCTCCACCTGGGGATTACCGAAGCGGGTGGACTGCGCGCGGGTAGCGTCAAATCGGCCATCGGGCTGGGGCTCCTGCTTTCTCAGGGTATCGGCGACACCATTCGGGTATCCTTGGCGGCAGACCCCGTGGAAGAAGTGAAAGTCGGTTTCGACATCCTCAAGAGCCTGCACCTGCGCAGCAAAGGCGTGAATATCATCGCCTGCCCGTCGTGCTCGCGCCAGAACTTCGACGTCATCAAGGTAGTGAATGCCCTGGAGACTCGCCTTGAGGACATCCTCGAACATCTCGACGTGGCGGTGATCGGCTGCGTGGTGAACGGTCCCGGCGAAGCCCGCGAGGCCGACATCGGGCTGGCCGGCGGAGCGCCCAACCTGCTGTATCTGGAAGGCAAGCCGGCGGGTAAGGTATCGGAAGACGACATCGTCGAGGAAATCGAAAAACAAGTGCGCCAGCGCATCGCTGTACTGAAAGCAAAAGCAACGTCATGACCCAGCAAATTCAAGCCATTCGTGGGATGAACGACATCCTGCCGCAACATGCCGATCTGTGGGCGTATTTCGAGCAAACCATCCAGGACTGGCTGGCGGCCTATGGCTACCAGGCGATCCGGATGCCCATCGTCGAGCAGACCTCGCTATTCAAGCGCGCCATCGGTGAAGTGACCGATATCGTCGAAAAGGAAATGTACACCTTCATCGACGCGCTCAACGGCGAAAGCTTGACGCTACGCCCGGAAGGTACGGCTTCCTGCGTGCGTGCGGTGCTGCAGCACAACCTGCTGTATAACGCCCCGCAGCGCCTGTGGTACATGGGGCCGATGTTCCGTCACGAGCGCCCGCAAAAAGGTCGCTACCGCCAGTTTCATCAGGTCGGTGTCGAGTCGCTGGGTTATGCCGGACCCGACATGGATGCCGAACACATCCTGATGACTGCCCGTTTGTGGCGTTTGTTGGGGCTGGACGGCATCGTCCTGCAAATCAACACCTTGGGTACCGGCGAAGACCGGGTTCGTTATCGCAAGAAGCTGATTCATTACCTCGAACAGCATCTGGATGTTCTCGACGAGGACGCGCGCCGTCGGATGCACACCAATCCGCTGCGGGTGCTGGACAGCAAGAACCCGGCGATGCAGGCGTTGATCGAAGCCGCTCCCAAGCTGTTGGCCGATCTGGACGAAGCTTCGCTGAAACATTTCGAAGAGGTGCAGGCGATGCTGCGCAGTGCTGGCGTGGATTACCAAATCAATCCGCGTCTGGTGCGCGGGCTGGACTATTACAATTTCACCGTGTTCGAATGGGTCACCACCCGTCTCGGCGCGCAGGGCACCGTGTGTGCCGGCGGTCGCTACGACGGCCTGATCGAACAGATCGGTGGCAAGCCGGCGCCGGCCTGTGGTTTTGCGATGGGGGTCGAGCGCCTCCTGGCATTGCTCGAAGACGACGGTTTCAAGGCGCCGGCGCGGGTGCCGGATGCCTATTTGCTGCACGTCGGCGAGGCGGCCGACCGGATGGCGATGCCGGTAGCGGAAAAGCTGCGCGACCGGGGATTGAATGTTATCCTCCACTGCGGCGGCGGGAGCTTCAAATCCCAGATGAAAAAGGCTGATGCCAGCGGTGCCCGGTACGCGCTGATCATCGGCGACGACGAAGCCGCCGCCGGCGAAGTGACCCTCAAGCCTTTGCGCGAACTCGCCGAACAGGCGCGGATGACGGTGGAACAGGCAGCGGAATTGCTCGACAACGTATAACTTTAACAGGGTATTAAGATGGCAACTTACGATCTCGAAGAACAGGAACAGATAGACGCGCTCAAGACGTGGTGGAAACAAAACGGCACCATGGTGATTCTTGCTGCCACGGTGTTTTTCGCCACCGTGGTGGGCGTGCAGGGTTGGCGCTATTACCAGAACACCCAATCGGCGAAGGCGTCGCTGAGTTACGGCATCCTCCAAAGTGTCGCGCGTGGCGGCGACATCAAACGAGTCCGCGATGCTGCAGGGCAGGTAATGGAACAATATCCTTCCACCGCCTATGCCACTCGCGCGGCCTTGATCGTGGCGGGAGTCAATTACGACAGCGGCGACGTGCAGAGCGCCAAGGCTCAATTGCAGTGGGCTATCGACCACACCAAGGAAAGCGAGGTGCGGGATATCGCTAGGTTGCGTTTGGCCGGCGTGCTGCTCGATGAGAAAAAGTACCCCGAGGCGCAAAAGCTCATGGATGAGCAGTCCGGCCCGAGCTTCACGGGACTGTTTGCCGACCTGAAGGGCGATATCCTGGCCGCGCAAGGCAAGGCGACGGAAGCACGCGCCGCCTATCAGACGGCTTTCGACAAGAGCGGCGAGAAGAGCCAATATCGCCAAATTATCCAGATGAAACTGGACAGCCTGGGTGGCAAATAAGGTGGAGCGGGGGAGAGTTCGCGTGAAAATAGGCAAATTCGCTACGCCGTTGCTGGTTGTCTCCCTGCTGGCGGGATGTTCCACGGTTACGGAGAAGATTACGACGGGCTTTGGGTTGTTCGGCCCCCCTTCAGCTACAGAAAAAATCGCTCCGTTACCTGAATTCAAGGAAGTTGCAGGTGCCCGGATCGTTTGGCGGAACCAGATTGGCGGCGCAGAGGGGCTGGTGTTTTCGCCCGTGGTGGTTGGTGGCAGCGTTTTTGTTGCAGGACAGGATGGGCAGATCGCCCGTTTTTCAGCGGATGGCAAGCCGATATGGCGCGTCGATGCCGAACGCAAGCTGTCCGGTGGCCTCGGAGTGGGGAGCGATCTGGTTCTGGCTGGCACCGGCAAGGGTGAAGTGCTGGCTTTCGACCTGGATGGCAAACCCCGCTGGACGGCCAAGGTTACCAGCGAAGTGCTGGGCGCCCCGCAAGCCGCTGACGACATCGTGGTGGTGCGCACCGGCGATGGGCGGATATTCGGACTGGACGGCAAGGATGGCAAGCGCAAGTGGGTGTACCAGCGCGCGATGCCGCCGTTGGCTTTGCGTAGCCATGCCGGGGTGATAATCACGCGTGGCGCGGTGCTGGCTGGTTTTCCCGGCGGTAAACTGGTGGCGCTGAATCTGACCAACGGCAGCGTCGGTTGGGAAGCGGCAGTTGCACAGCCGCGTGGTGCGACGGAACTGGAGCGGATTGCCGATATTACCAGCCTGCCTGTGGTGGATGAAAATATGGTGTGTGCGGTTGCCTACCAAGGGCGGGTGGCGTGTTTCGACCTGACCAAAGGCAGCCAGATCTGGGCGCGGGAGATTTCCAGTGCGGACGGACTGACCATGGATCATCGTTATCTTTTCGTCAGTGACGTCAAAGGAGCGATCCATGCTCTCGACAAGAACAGCGGCGCCAGTCTGTGGAAACAGGACAAGCTGGCGGGACGTCGCCTGAGCGCTCCGGTAGTCGCCAACGGCTATGTCGGAGTAGGTGACTATCAGGGATATATGCATTTTCTGGCGCGCGACGATGGCAGCTTTGCCGCCCGCATCGCCACCGACGGTGGTGCTGTGGTTGCGCCGCCACTGGCGGTAAATGGCAGCGTCGTGCTGCAAACTTCGAATGGTGGGGTATTTGCCCTGTCGGTACAGTAAAGCTTACATGAAACCTACTCTGGTCATCGTCGGTCGTCCCAACGTCGGGAAATCCACTCTATTCAATCGACTTACGCGCAGCCGCGACGCACTGGTTGCGGATCTGCCGGGGCTGACCCGCGATCGTCATTACGGCCACGGACGGGTGGGTGATAAACCTTACCTGGTGGTCGATACCGGCGGGTTCGAACCGGTCGCGAAGGACGGTATCCTCCACGAAATGGCCCGGCAAACCCTGCAGGCCATCGACGAGGCGGACACTATCGTGTTTTTGGTAGATGCCCGTCAGGGATTGACCTCGCAAGACAAGATTATTGCCGAGCGTCTGCGCAAAGCGGGGCGCCCAGTGTTCCTGGCGGTCAACAAGGCCGAGGGAATGCGCCGCGACGTGGTTGCCGCGGAATTTTTTGAGCTTGGACTGGGTGAGCCGCTGCCGATTTCCTCGGCACACGGCGACGGGGTGCGGGATCTGGTGGAGCTGGCGCTGGAATCCTTCCCGGTTGAGGCGCCCGTTGAAGATGAGGGCGATCATCCCAAAATCGCCATCGTCGGGCGTCCCAACGTTGGTAAATCGACGCTGGTCAATGCGCTGCTCGGCGAAGAACGGGTCATCGCCTTCGATCAGCCGGGGACTACTCGCGACAGCATTTACATCGAGTTCGACCGGGGTGATCGCCATTACACGCTCATCGATACCGCCGGGATACGCAAGCGTGGCAAGGTATTCGAGGCCATCGAAAAATTTTCGGTGGTGAAAACCCTGCAGGCTATCGAAGACGCCAACGTAGTGATTCTGGTGCTTGATGCCCACCAGGACGTTGCCGAACAGGATGCGCATATCGCCGGTTTCATCATCGAAGCCGGCAAAGCCGTCGTGCTCGCTATTAACAAGTGGGACAGCCTGGAAAGCTCGCGCCGCGAAGTCATCAAGCAGGATATCTCACGCAAACTGCAATTCCTTGAGTTCGCCAAATTTCATTATATTTCCGCGCTGCAAGGTAGTGGGGTAGGGGCGCTGTTCGGCTCGCTCGATCTGGCTTTCGCCGCCGCCATGGTCAAGTTGCCGACCCCCAAGCTGACCCGCATCCTGATGGAAGCGACGGAGAAGCACCAGCCGCCCAAGGCCGGCCCGTTCCGGCCCAAGCTGCGCTACGCCCATCAAGGCGGCTCCAACCCGCCGTTGGTGGTCATTCACGGAACTGCGGTGGCAAGTATCCCGGAAAGCTACAAACGCTATCTGGAAAATACTTTCCGCAAGGCGTTCGAACTCGTCGGTACGCCGTTGCGGGTGCAGTTCAAGCAAGGCGCCAATCCCTTTGCCGACAAGAAACCCGGCCCCAAAACCGAACGTGAGGAAAAGCGCGCCCACCGCCAGCGGCGCCGAGGACGCAAGTTGTTCGGTTCGAAATGAACGGGATTTATCCCGGTATTTGATTTTTTTGTTCTGCGAATTTCCGGCGTTGTGGTAAAAATATCCTACCTTGTTCGTCAGGAAAGCCGAAAGGCTATGGATTCCTGGCGGATTTACCCAACGCTCGAAAATTCCAGGTAGAAAAATGCAACCCGGTCCACGCGAAATAGTCACGCCCTTCCGCCCCATTCCTCTCGACGTGCCGGAGGGGATGAAACCCAACGAATTTTTCAACAGTACCGAAAACATCAACGATTTGGTTCATAACAACGGTCTGTTGATGAATCCGGAAAACCTCCTGCTCTACCGCAAGGCGCTCGGACACAGCAATGAGTTCGACACCTCAATCATCTATAACACCTCGCAATGCATCCTCAATCCGCTGGGCCGTCCGGTGCGCCGCACCCAGGTGCCGGACAACGTCAAGCACGTATGGAACAGGATGAACCAGATCATCATCGAGTACATGCTGGAACAGTATCCCGATCCGGCCCAGCATCTGGTGCTGGCAGGCGAGGCCAGCCTCGATGCGACTTGGCCGCTGACTTCGCCAGGGGTGCCGAGCATCCGCATGTTGCACAACCACTTCATCGTGTTTCCCATGGATGGGTTGCGCAACGCCAAGATCGCCGACCCGAAGAATCCCAATTTGACCGATGGCGGGCAGCACTCGCTGTTCGAGAAGTACATGCACGACGTCTACCGGGAATTCATCTGCAAGGCGCTGCATCTGGAAGTGCTGAGGCCGGTGAGTGACGACGCGGCACGCTTTGAGTTGACTGGCTACCCGCAAGGCTTGCCGAGTTGGGAAATCCCGGGCGGTGCAGCGACCCTGGAGGATGTTCGCTTCTGGCACGAATACGATCTGGTTCTGAAAGGGTTCATCGACTTCTACCGCACCTTCTTCTCCCAAGTGTCCACTCGTAATGCGCCGATGCTTGAAGATGCCTATTTCCCGGATCAGGTCGAAAACGTGCTGTTGTTCAACAACGATTTCCTCAAGACCGCCAAGAAGGTGCGCGACCGCTGCATCACCGACGCCAAATACGCCAATGCCATCCGCTGGCAACCGGCTTTCAAGCAGCTTATTTATCGCAACGACCAAGGCAAGCTGATCGTGACGATCAGCCAGAATTCCATTGGTAACGCGATTACCGAACTATTAGGCGTGGTGGTGAACCGTGTCGCTGATGCAGTGTCCTATGAGAGGCAGGAGCCCCGCTTGATTGAACGTTTGCTCGAAGTGCGTCGTCGTTTGATCGAAGCCGATCTGGGAGAGGGGATTGCCACCGATTATTGGCCGAAGGAATAGATTTTGGTAAGCATTTGTTGGCAAAATCCAAAAAAATCAAGTAAAGTGGAAATTCCCGATTTTTATAACAACAGCGGAGAAATATTATGAGTGCTAAAGGGCAATTGTTACAAGACCCGTTTCTGAACGCGTTGCGCAAAGAACACGTGCCGGTGTCCATTTATTTGGTTAACGGCATCAAACTACAGGGACAGGTTGAATCTTTTGACCAATATGTGGTCCTGCTGAAAAACACCGTGACCCAGATGGTATACAAACATGCCATTTCCACAGTGGTGCCGGTGCGTCCTGTCTCCATTCCTTTCGAAAACGCTACTTCCGAAGCCTGATGTTTGATCGCCCCTCTGGCGGCGGTGCGGCGATTCTCGTTGGTCTGGATTTCAATGATCTGGACTACGAGGAAAGCCTGGAAGAGCTCAAGTTGCTCGCCGAAAGTGCCGGACTGGACGTGCGTACGGTAATTCGCGGTCGGCGCGCTAAGCCGGATGCGGCCTTGTTCGCTGGCGTGGGTAAGGTTGAGGAAATCGCCTTGGCTTGCCAAGCTTACGAAGACAAGCCGTTGGTGATTTTCAATCATGAACTGACCGCGGCGCAGCAACGCAACCTGGAACAGCGGCTGCAGTGCCGGGTACTCGACCGGACCAACCTGATCCTCGATATTTTCGCCCAGCGGGCTCGTAGTCATGAAGGCAAGCTGCAGGTCGAACTGGCGCAGATGGAATACTTGTCGACCCGTTTGATCCGCGGCTGGACGCACCTGGAAAGGCAAAAGGGCGGTATCGGGGTGCGCGGCGGGCCTGGCGAAAAGCAGTTGGAAATGGATCGCCGGATGTTGCGTGAGCGCGTCAAACTGCTCAAAGACAAGCTCGCCAAGTTCCGCCGTCAGCGCGATATCCAGCGTCGCGCCCG
Source organism: Sulfuricella sp. (assembly GCA_018336195.1). Taxonomy (GTDB): domain Bacteria; phylum Pseudomonadota; class Gammaproteobacteria; order Burkholderiales; family Sulfuricellaceae; genus JAGXQV01. The sequence goes on from JAGXQV010000062.1 coordinate 15,549, forward strand.
GCAGCGGGCCAACGTGTTCTCGGTGTCGCTGGTGGGGTATACCAATGCCGGTAAATCGACGCTGTTCAACCAATTGACGCATGCTCAGGCCTATGCCGCCGATCAATTGTTCGCCACTCTCGATACCACTACCCGCAAGGTGTTCCTTCCCGAATGCGGGGAGGTCGTATTGTCGGATACGGTGGGATTCATCAAACAGTTGCCGCATACCTTGGTGGCTGCGTTCCGCGCTACTCTGGAGGAGGCCGTCCAGGCCGATCTCGTTCTGCATGTGGTGGATGGCGCGAGTACCAATCGCGACGTTCAGGTGATTGAGGTTAATAAGGTGTTGGCGGAAATCGATGCGGCCGGGATTCCCCAGGTGGAAATTTTCAACAAGATCGATTTGAACGGAATGGAGCCGGGTTTGGAGCGGGATGAATATGGTAGAATCCGCCGGGTTCGGGTAAGCGCCCTCACCGGCGAAGGCATGGATTTGATCCGCGTCGCGCTGGTGGAGCACGCGGCTTTATTGCGGCCTTCGAGAGCAAGCAGCGAAAGCGCAACCACTAACTTGGGAAACTAATCGACATGGCATGGAACGACCCCGATTGGGGCAAAAAGAACAACGGTAGCGGCCCACCCGATCTCGACGAATTGTGGCGTCGTTTCAATCAGAAGCTCAATGAGCGTTTTGGCGGTAAGGGGGTTCCTCCCAGTGGCGGCGGGATGCCCGGTGGGCGTATCAAGCTCCCCGGTGGCTTAAGCGTGATGCCCTTGCTGGTGGCGCTGGTCTGGTTCGGCAGCGGTTTTTACATCGTCGATGCCGGCGAACGTGGGGTGGTGCTGCGCTTCGGAAAATATGTCGAAACCACTACGCCTGGCCCGCGCTGGCATTTGCCATACCCCCTCGAAGGGGTGGAAATCGTCAAGCAGGAACAGGTACGTACCGTTGAAGTCGGCTATCGTAACAACGTCAAGAGCAAGGTGCTGAAGGAATCCCTGATGTTGACCGATGACGAAAACATCATCGATATCCAGTTTGCCGTGCAATACACCCTAAAATCGCCCGAAGATTTCCTGTTCAACAACCGTTCTTCGGAAGAAGCCGTGATGGGCGCAGCGGAAACCGCGATCCGTGAAATTGTCGGCAAGAACAAGATGGACTTCGTGCTCTATGAGGGCCGCGAAGCCGTAGCGGCGGCAGCTAGCAAGTTGATGCAGGAAATTCTCGACCGCTACAAAACAGGGATCAGCATCAGCAAGGTGACCATGCAGAACGCCCAGCCGCCCGAACAAGTGCAGGCGGCCTTCGACGATGCGGTGAAGGCCGGCCAGGATCGCGAACGTCAGAAAAACGAAGGTCAGGCTTACGCCAACGATGTGATCCCCAAGGCGCGCGGCAATGCGTCGCGTCTCTTGCAGGAAGCCGACGGCTACAAGCAACGGGTGATTGCCAATGCCCAGGGTGACGCCAGCCGCTTCAAGCAGGTGGTGGCGGAATATAGCAAAGCCCCCAAGGTCACGCGTGACCGGATGTATCTGGATACCATGCAACAAATGCTCTCCAATTCCAGCAAGGTGCTGGTCGATCAGAAAAACGGCAATAACCTCCTTTATTTGCCGCTCGACAAGCTGATCCAGGCGAGCGGCGGAAATGCTCCGGTTCCTGAAATCGGTGCGCCGACAAAGCAGCCGGCCGCGGAAACGCCGCCTCTGGTTCAGGATAACGCAGGAACGGCGCGTAGCCGCGATGCCTTCCGCAGCCGTGAACGGGAGGTGCGTCCATGAACAACCTTAACAAGATAATGAGCGGCCTAGTAGTGGCCTTCGTGGTGGTTAGTCTGAGCGCATTTACCGTGGATCAACGTCAGGCAGCCATGATTTTTCAGCTCGGTGAAATTGTCGACGTAAAAACCGAGCCGGGGCTGTATTTCAAGATGCCCTTCCTGCAAAACGTGCGTTTCTTTGATGCGCGCATCCTGACCATGGATTCCCAGGAGCCGGAGCGCTTTATTACTTCGGAAAAGAAAAATGTGCTGGTGGACTCCTTTGTCAAATGGCGCATTGTCGATGTAAAGAAATACTACGTCAGCGTCGGTGGCGATGAAATGCGTGCCAAACAGCGCCTTTTTCAGACCGTTAATGACAGCCTGCGCGCCGAATTCGGCAAGCGTACGGTGCATGACGTGGTTTCCGGGCAGCGCGACCAGATCATGGAAATCCTCCGTCAGAAGGCAGACCAGGATGCCCGCAAGATCGGCGTGCAGGTGCTCGACGTGCGCTTGAAGCGCGTTGATTTGCCACAGGAAGTTAGCGAATCGGTGTACCAGCGCATGGAGGCTGAGCGGAAGCGGGTTGCCAACGAACTGCGTTCCACTGGCGCTGGCGAAGCGGAAAAAATTCGTGCCGATGCGGATCGCCAGCGTGAGGTGATTCTCGCCGAGGCCTACCGCGAAGCCCAACGCACCAAGGGCGAAGGCGATGCCAAGGCAACCGCGCTTTATTCCGAAGCCTATTCGGCCAATCCCGAATTCTATGCCTTCTACCGCAGCCTGGAAGCGTATCGGCAGACTTTCAGGAACAAGAGCGACGTGATGGTGCTGGACCCCAGCTCGGAATTCTTCAAGTATCTGAAGTCACCCGGCAAGTAATTGCCTGGCAATGATGGAGTCGAATCTGATTGCAGCGGTGGCGCTGATGTTGGTGATCGAAGGACTTCTTCCATTTCTCGCGCCGGCCTTGTGGCGCGAGACTTTTCGTAAAATGACCGAAATGAGCGACGGGCAATTGCGCTTTATCGGCCTCACCTCGCTCTTGGGCGGCTTGCTGCTGCTCTTTCTGGCTGGCTGAACCGGAACCGAAATGACTACCCATAACTGGCTACTTCCCGAAAACGTCGAAGATATTTTACCGGCTCAGGCTTGGTACATCGAAACTCTGCGCCGCCGCTTGCTGGACCTGTTCCACGGTCACGGCTACCAGCTTATCGTTCCTCCCTTGCTGGAGTATCTGCCGTCGCTGCTCACCGGCAGCGGTTACGACATGGACACCAAGACCTTCAAACTGGTCGATCAGTTGAGCGGGCGAATGATGGGGCTGCGCGCCGACATCACGCCTCAGGCGGCGCGTATCGATGCGCACCTTCTGAACCGCCAGGGGGTCGTACGTCTGTGTTATGCCGCCAGCGTGGTGCACACTTTGCCCGATGGTCTGATGAAAACCCGTGAACCGCTTCAGGTCGGTGTCGAATTGTTCGGCCATGGCGGCATCGAGGCCGATGTCGAAGTACAGCAAATGATGCTGGATGTCCTGGAAATCGCTGGGGTCAAGCAAGTCCATCTCGATTTGGGGCACGTCGGTATTTTTCGTAGCTTGATGAAGAACGGCAACGTCTCTCCGGAACTGGAGGCCGGGTTGTTTGGTGCGTTACAAGGCAAAGACAGCGCGGTACTGGTCGAGTTGTCGCAATCCCTGGCGCAGCCGATACGTGAAGCGCTGTGCCTGCTGCCGACTTTGTATGGCGAAGTGACCATTCTCGAAGAAGCACGCCGCAAATTGCCGGATTATCCTGAAATCACCGAAGCGTTGGACGATCTGGCCAATATTGCCGGCCAGTTGCAGGGGCGGGTGGTGCGTTTGTGCGTCGATCTCGCCGAATTGCGCGGCTACCATTATCACAGCGGCGTGGTGTTTGCCGCTTATTCCGAGGGGTGGGCCAATGCCATTGCCCAAGGGGGACGATACGACGAAGTAGGGCGGGTTTTCGGGCGCTCCCGTCCGGCAACCGGATTTAGCCTGGATTTGCGCAATCTCTGTGAAGGGTTGCCGGTACCCGGCTTGGCCCCTTCAATTTTAGCGCCATATATTCAGGATAAGGTGTTACGCGATACAATCAACACTTTGCGCGCGCAGGGTGAGACAGTTGTAGTCGACCTGCCGGGGCATGAAGCCCAACAGGGCGAACTGGATTGCGACCGGCGGCTGGTTAAGCGCGACGGCTCGTGGCACGTAGAAATAATTTAGCACGCTAAGGGATAAACAGCATGACAAAAAACGTGGTGGTAATCGGCACCCAGTGGGGGGATGAAGGTAAGGGCAAGATCGTCGACTGGCTGACCGATCATGCGCAATGCGTGGTGCGTTTTCAGGGCGGTCACAATGCCGGCCATACGTTGGTGGTGAACGGGCAGAAAACCGTGCTGCACCTGATTCCCTCCGGCATCCTGCGCGAAAATGTGGAATGCTGCATCGGCAACGGCGTAGTGGTGTCGCCCCAGGCGCTGCTTGAAGAAGTGGAAATGCTGGAAAAAGCGGGGGTTGCAGTCTCCAGCCGCTTGAAGATTTCCGAAGCCTGTCCAGTGATTCTGCCTCATCACATTGCCCTCGACCAAGCCCGTGAAGCGGCCAAAGGCGCCGGCAAGATCGGCACGACGGGACGCGGTATCGGCCCGGCCTACGAAGACAAGGTGTCACGCCGTGGCATCCGAATGCAGGATCTGTTCCATCGCGAGCGGTTTGCTGCCAAGCTGGGTGAAGTGCTGGATTACCACAACTTCGTCCTGAAAAACTACTTCAGCGCCGCCATTGTCGATTTCCAGAAAACCCTGGACGAAACCATGCTGATGGCGGAGAAGATCAAACCCATGGTGGCTGATGTGCCGCGCCTCCTGTTTGAAGCCAACAAGGCCGGCAAGCACATTCTCTTCGAGGGCGCGCAAGGGACGCTGCTGGATATCGACCACGGCACTTATCCGTTCGTCACTTCCAGCAACTGTATCGCCTCCAACGCCGCGACCGGCAGCGGGGTAGGACCGCAGATGCTGAACTACGTACTGGGTATCACCAAGGCTTACACAACTCGCGTCGGCTCCGGGCCTTTCCCCACCGAGCTGTTCGACGACAATGGCAAATATCTGGCCGAACGCGGCCACGAATTCGGCGCCACCACCGGACGCGCCCGCCGTTGCGGCTGGTTCGACGCCGC
>JAGXQV010000063.1 GCA_018336195.1 Sulfuricella sp.
CATAATGGAACTACGGCAGAAAAGATCAATACTTTAACGCGGAAGCCGCTCTCCAAGTGCCGTTCTCCGGCAACTGGCGGGATTGGCGAGAAACCATTATAATTCGCGCCTTCGCCGGTATAGCACAGTTGGTAGTGCGCCTGACTTGTAATCAGGAGGTCCCGAGTTCGATTCTTGGTGCCGGCACCAAAATCAAAGGGTTAGCGTAATCGCTAACCCTTTTCCATTTCTGTTGTGCCATTGAGCAGTTCATCGCTCCAACATGGCAGGGGCTTACCTCGCGGTAAGCCCCGTAACTCGGTGCACCGTTCCAGTGCATTAACCGCGCCCCCTTATTCCATTCCTACGCGGTAAAACCGGGAATCCGGCTTTCATCCACTTCGTCGACCTGCTCCGGTTCGAGGAATTCCTTGCCGTACTTGAGGTAGACCTTTTCGCGAATGAAGACGTCGAACAGGTCGGGATCGACGTGGTTGTCGAGCTTCATCCGGCCCAGGATGGTGAGGGCTTCGGTCAGCGTCTTGCCGGGCTTGTAGGGGCGATCCTTGGCGGTGAGCGCTTCGAAAATGTCGGCGATGCCCATGACGCGCGCCTGCACTGGCATCTGGTCGCGGGTGAGGCCATTCGGGTAGCCTTTGCCGTCCATGCGTTCGTGGTGGCCGCCGGCGTATTCGGGGACGCGCTTGAGGTGCTTGGGCCACGGCAGGGCTTCCAGCATCTTGATGGTAGCGACGATGTGGTGGTTGATGATCTGCCGCTCGGCATCGGTAAGCGTGCCCTTGGCGATGTTGAGGTTAGTGATTTCATCCTCGGAGAGCAGCGGGGCGTCCTCGCCTTTTTCGTTGCGCCAGCGTTGCGCACCGATGTCGCGGATGCGCTGCTGTTTCTCGGGAGCCATGAATTCGCCGCCGGTGTTGGAAAGCCGCACGAAATCCCGGTCTGCGTCGAGCTTCTGGAGGCGTTCCCGGTAAACCTCGTCCAGCCTGGCTGTAGCACCCTGATCGCCTTGTTCGAGGACGGCCAGCTTGCCACGCAGCATGTCGATCTCCGCGTCACGCTTCAAAACCTCGAAGCGGGTGTCTACGGTGTGGATGCGGTTGTAAATGGTTTCGAGCTTGCTCGATTTGTCCACCACGTACTCCGGGGTGGTGACTTTGCCGCAATCGTGGAGCATTCCGGCGATCTTGAGTTCGTAGATGTCCTTTTCACTCATGTGGAAATCCGCCAGCGGCCCGCTGGTGGCGCGGTTGGCGGCTTCGGCGAGGAGCATGGTGAGCACCGGAACGCGCTGGCAATGACCGCCGGTATAGGGGGATTTGTCGTCGATTGCCAAGTTGATGAGGTTGATGAAGGACTCGAACAGTTCTTCCAGCTGGTTGATCAATTGCCGGTTGGTGAGGGCGATGGCGGCTTGCGAGGCGAGCGATTCGACGAGGTGTTGGTCCTCCGCGGAGAACGGGATGATTTTCCCGGTGGCGGGATCCTGGGCGTTGATGAGTTGCAGCACCCCGATGATCTCATTTTCATGGTTCTTCATCGGCACGGTGAGGAACGACTGTGAACGGTAGTTGTTCTTTTGGTCGAAGAAGCGGGTGCCGGTGAAATCGAAACCCTCGGCGGTATAGGCGTCCTCGATGTTGACAGGTTTGTCCTGCAGTACGGCGTAGGCGGCCACCGCGGTGTTGTTGGGCTGGCCGTCCTCCTTATAGAGTTGGATCGGGGGGAGGGTGATGGGCTTGCCGGTGGTTCCGCCCAGGGCGAAGCCGAGCGAAACGGTACGCATGATTTCAAAGGTCAGGTATTGCATATCGTGCACGCGATACAGGGTGCCGGCATCGGCGTGAGTGATTTTCTTGGCGGCCAGCAGGATGAATTCGAGCAGCCGGTTGATGTCCTTTTCCGCCGACAGCGCCACGCCGATGGCGTTAAGTTGTTCCAAACGGTCGGCAAGATTGCCGCTATTCTTGTTGCTCATGGTGATCTCCCGGAATTTTGTCTAGGCAAGCCTGTAACCGGTTCATGGTAATCGTTCTTAACGCCAATAAGCTGTCAAGTACTGCACAGTTGCGCCAAAAATGCGGGCGTCATGGGTTATTTGATACACACGGAGCGCACCTGCTTCATGTCGGTAATGCCCTGCAAGACCTTTTCGATGCCGTCCTGCTTGAGGGTGCGCATCCCGTCTTCCAGGGCGGTCGCGAACATTTCCGCGACGCGGGCGTGTTCCTGGATGTTTTTCTTGACCGCATCGCTGCCCACCAGCAGTTCGTGCAGCCCCAGACGGCCTTTGTAGCCTGAACCGCCACAGGCATCGCAGCCGACCGGATCGTGAACCATCAACTCGCCTTTTTCATTGGCGAAGGATTGTTTCCATTCCTTGAAAATGTTTTCGTAAGCAGCTTTGGGATCTTTTTTCCAGGTGGTGGTGTTGGTCAATTCACTACAGTATTCGGTGAGCATGGTCTTGATCTCGTCCATGCCGGCCACGCGCGGCTTCTTGCACTTACCGCACAGGCGCTTGGCGAGACGCTGGGCGAGAATACCGAGCAAGGCGTCCGAGAAGTTGAAGGGGTCCATGCCCATGTCGAGCAGGCGGATGATCGATTCCGGGGCGCTGTTGGTGTGCAGGGTGGCGAGCACCAAGTGGCCGGTCAGCGAGGCTTCGATACCCGTCGACACGGTTTCCTTGTCGCGCATTTCACCCACCATGATGACGTCCGGGTCGGCGCGCAGGAAGGCCCGCATGGCAACCGCGAAAGTCAGGCCGGCCTTGGGATTCATCTGCACCTGGCGCAGACCTTTCTGGGTGATTTCGACCGGGTCTTCCGCCGTCCAGATCTTGGTTTCGACGGTGTTGAGGTACTTCAGCACCGAGTGGAGGGTGGTGGTTTTACCGGAACCGGTCGGGCCGCACACGAAAAACAGCCCGTAGGGTTTGTCCACCGTGGACTTGAGGGTGGCGAAATTGCGCTTCGACAGCCCCAGTTTTTCAAGGGGAATCGGTTCGCCCGCCGCGAGAATCCGCATCACGATATCTTCGACGTTGCCGGCGGTGGGAATGGTCGCGACGCGCAATTCGATGTCCAGCGGACCGTATTTCTTGAACTTGATCTTGCCGTCCTGGGGTTTGCGTTTTTCCGAAATGTCCAAGTCGCACATGATCTTCAGGCGCGCGACCAGGGCATTGCGGTAACTTGCGGGAATCTCGATATAGTTGCCCAGCGAACCGTCGCGGCGGAAGCGCACCTGCACTTTCTCCTTGCCGATGCCGGGTTCGACATGAATATCCGACGCCCCTTGGTTGTAGGCATCGATGATGATTTTGTTGACCAGTTTCACCAGTTCGTTGTCGGCCGCCGCGCTGGCTTCATCAGTGGTTCCTTCCTCGATGCCGCTGTCGTCGTCCATCCCCGACAGCATGTCGCCGATGGAGGTGTCATCGACCACCGCGCCAAAGAAATGATTGATGCTCTGGAGAAATTCGTGGTGGGTACAAACCTTGTAGAGCAGCTTGTGCTTGGGGAAAACGTTGTTGGCGATGCGCGACGAGCGGATCAGTTCCGGGTCGGGGGTGAGGATCGCCAATCCATCCTGGGTTTCCTCGACGGGCAGCCACTGGCTTTGCTCGACGTATTCGCGCTTGAGATTCTTGAGGAGGTCGAGCGGCTTGATGCGATCGCTCTTGAAAGGCTCGTAGGGCACGCCGTAAAAGGTCGACAGCGAATGCCCCATGACGTCGGGTTTGACCTGGAATTCCTCGATCAGCACGTCTTCTACGCTGCGCCCTTTCTTGCGCGCGGAGCGCGCGGCGAGTTCGAGTTCGGCGGTGGAAATGACGCCGTCGCTGATGAGCGTGTCGAACTTGGTCTTGATGCCGGGTTGCGGGCGTTGGCGCTGCTCGAAGGCAATCGCCAGGGTCTTCCCGAGTTCGCCGACGCCCTCCACGGCCACCGACGGAAACGGCAGGCCGGACAGCGAATTGATGACCTGTACCACCCCCAGCAGATCGCTGTCTTCGTTGAGGATCGGGGCGACCAGCATTTGCTTGGTGCGATAGCCGGTCTTGAGATCGACTTCCTTGAGGAAGCGGATTTCCGGGGCGAATTTCTTCAGTTCGTTTTCGTCGTAAACATCGGCGATGCTCACCACTGCCTTGTGATACGCCACGTAGCCGGCCACGCTCGCCGGCGAAATCGGCAGGCGGATATCCTTGAAGGAGCCCAACCCGGTCTTGACCTTGGAGATGATGGTGGCCTTGTCGTCGCCGGTGACGTAGATGGTCAGGCGGTCCGCCTCGAACAACGCGCAGATTTCGCCGGACAGTTCCAGCATGATTTCGTCGATGTCGCGGGTGGCGTGGATCTTGTTGGTGACGGTCTGTAGCTTTTTGGTGAAGGCCAGCTTGCTTCCCAGATCGGAAACGGCGTCGGCGGGGGCGGCGATGGTCGGCATGGTGGTCAGAACTCGAATAGATGGTTATTTTGCAGCATTTGTGGAGAGTAGGCGGCGGCGCATTCACGTACTTCCTTCATGGTGACGGTGATTTCCGCCGGTTTCAGATGGGTGATGAAAATTTCGCTGGGAACCTCCAGCTTGGCCAGTTCCGATGCCAGCATGCTCGGGCAGAGATGCTTGGACACCACCGCCAGATCGTAGTCGAGGTTGGAAAAGGCGGTTTCGATAATCAGGTAGCGCAGGTTGGTGATTTTGTTGATGGCTTCCCACAGCTTGTCGTTGACGGTGGTGTCGCCGCTGAAAACCAGGCTGCCCCGGCCGCTGTCGAGATGAAAGCCGACCGCCGGAACCACATGCTCGGCATGGAACGAGGTGATTTTGCGGCCCTGCAAGGTAACCGTTTCGCCCAATTGGAACGGCTCGAAGCGCAGAAACGGCCCGTTGTCGCTGGGGATATGCAGAAAATCCGGCCAGATCACCCAGTTGAAGATGTATTTCTGCAGGGCTTCCAGCACCTCCGGCAGGGCGTGGATGGTCAGCGGCAGATCGCGCAGGAAACCCACCGTATCGACCAGGAAGGGAATGCTGGCGATGTGGTCGAGATGGGCGTGGGTGATGAATACATGGTCGATGTGGCGCAGTTCCTCGACCGTCAGATCGCCTACCCCGGTACCGGCGTCGATGAGGATGTCGTTGTCGAGGAGAAAGGAGGTGGTGCGCAGGTCTTTGCCGATCCCGCCGCTACAACCCAATACCCGGAGTTTCATGGGATTGTCCTGTTGGAAAAGCAATTTTTAATGTTGAATGTTGAATTGATAATGGATGGGCACCTTGTGGTGCGCCTACGCCAATTCAACATTGAGCACTCAAAATTAAACATGGCCTTTTACTTATTTGGTATGAAAAATGAACACGCCGTCCCACTTCGCTTCCGGCGGTTCGACACGGAAAAGAGCGATACGTTCGAGATACAGGGCGTATAGCTTGCTATCCGGAGCGGCTTTGTGCAGATTCAGCAATTGCATTTCCGCCCCATCCCAGTTTTGCGCACGGTACAGCTTGAGCGCCTCGTCGAAAAGCGCCGCCTCCCTGACGATCTCTTCGGCGAGTTGGCTCTTGAGTCCCAACGGCTCGTAAATCACCACCGGCTGGTCCTTGCCTTTGACGCGCACCCGGTCGAGTTCGCGGAACAGCATGTCGGGGATTTTTTCGGCGGCGCTCTGGCCGACGATGATGCCCACCCCATATTCCTTGGTGATGCCTTCCAGGCGCGAGCCGAGATTTACCGAGTCGCCCATCACGGTATAGGCCATGCGGAATTCCGAACCCATGTTGCCGACGCTCATTATCCCGCTGTTGACGCCTACCCCGATGCGAATTTCCGGCCAGCCGCGGGTGATGAACTGGGGGCGCAGTTCGGCCAACACTGTCTGCATTTCCAAGGCTGCCAGCACGGCGTGGCGGGCATGTTCGGCGTCCTGAAGCGGGGCGCCCCAGAAAGCCATGATGGCATCGCCGATGTATTTGTCGATGGTGCCGCGATGCTTGTGGATGATCCGCGTCATCGGCGTCATGTAGTCGTTCATCAGGTGCGACAATTCCTTCGGACTCAAGCCTTCGGAAATGGTGGTGAAACCGCGCACATCGGAAAACAACACGGTCATGTCGCGGCTTTCGCCTTCCATGGTGAAGTTTTCCGGATTCTGGCTCATTTCATCGACTAGCGCGGGCGGCACGTACTGTCCGAACAGGCCGGTGATCTGGCGCTTGGCGCGTGCCTCGACAAAGAAGCCGTAGGACATGTCGAGGCCGAACACGGCGACGATCATCAATAGGGTGGCGGCTAGCGGCATTACGATGTGAGCGCTCCACACCGCCAGATTCAGGGCGATGGTCGCGAGAATCGCGGCCAGGGCCACCAGCGTTCCCTTGATGGGCGAGAGCAGGGGCAGCAGCACGGCCAGCAGCACGCCGAGCAGGAACAGGATGGCCACTTCCGCGCCGAGCATATAGCCGGGCTTTTGCAGGAGGGTTCTGTCGAGCATCCCGGCGAGCAGGTTGGCGTGGACTTCCACCCCTGGATACACCGGCCCCACCGGGGTCGAGCGCAAGTCCATGAGGCCCGGCGCGGTGGTGCCGACCAGGATGATGGCGCCCTCCAGATCGGCGGGAGGAATGCGGTCGCGCAGGATGTCGCTGGCGGAAATATAGCGGAAGCTGCCTTGATGGCCGCGATAGGGAATGTAGGCCGCCAGGTTTTCGTCGACGGGAATACGCAGGTTGGCAACTTTCAGCCATTCCACGGTATCCGCGCCGTCTTCGGGGGCGGCTTCGAGCGGGCTGTCGCCAAGCAGGGTGCGGACCATCGCCAAGGTCAGGGATTCATAATAAGCGCCCTGATACTCCATGAGCATCGGCACGCGGCGGGTGACGCCGTCGGAATCGGGGTGGGGGTTGAAGTGTCCCGCGCTACGCGCACCCACCTGCAATTCCGGGAGATTGGCGCCGTAGCCGGTCGCCTGGATGACTGCGACCCGTTGCCCCTTGAATGTGGCGGGCGGCAGGGTCGGCGCGGGCAGTGTGCCGGACAGGCGGTTGTCGTTGCTGGTGAAGTAATAGCCCAGTACCACCGGGCGGTCTTTCAGCTTGTCGGCAAAGCGCCGGTCATGGTCGAGTTGCGGGCGCAAGCGTTCCAGTGCGCTCTGGTATTGGGGAACATCTTTCAGTTCTTTCCTGCCCAGGCTTTCCAACACCTTGATCCCGGAGCTTTCATCGCGTTCCGCGAACACCACGTCGAAGCCCACCACCGCGGCGTGATGGCGCTCGATCAGCTTGTCGAGCAGCGTTGCCAGACGGTCGCGGCCCCACGGCCAACGGCCTTCCTCGGCCAGGCTTTTTTCGTCGATATCCACCACCACCACCCGCTTGTCCACGCCGCCCGGCATGGACAAGCGCAGACGCGCATCGTAGCTGATTGCTTCGAGTTGCTCGATGAAGCGGATGTTGATCGCCTGCCCGGCGTGGAGCAGGAAAATCAGGAGCAGCAACAGGCCGAGGCCTATTGGAACGGCGCGCTTTTTCAGCAGCGCCCTCACTTCAGAAAGAATTCCATCTTGATGCCGGCCAACTCGATGATGTCGTGGTCGTGCAGAGGGCAGGGCTGGTTATCCAGCGTTTTGCCGTTGACCACCGGGAAGCTGGTGCCCTGCACGTGGGTAATGAAATAGCCGTGGGGGCGCTTGGCGATCACCGCCACCTGCACGCCGGGCTTGCCCAACGAAGTCAGCGATTTGGTGAGGTCCAGTTCCTTGCCGACATTCGGCCCGGAGAGTACCTGGATGGCAGCGGGACGTGCTTCGACAGGCGGCGCGGGGGGCGGCTTGACCGCGTGGGGCGTTTCGGCGGCAGGCGCAGGCGGCGGCTCCATCTGGAGCGGCTGCTTGTTGATGGAGGTCTTGGAGAATTCCGGCTGGTTGTCGCCGGGCGGCGGCGGAGGCATTCCGATCGGTCCGCGCAGCACCATGGTGCGCTCGAAATCCGGGGCTTCCTGGCTGGCTTGGGGATTCACGTATTCCAGGTGGAATTTACCGATTTCGACGGTGTCGCCATGTTGCAGCACGTGTTTTTTCACCGGTGCGCCGTTGACCAGGGTGCCGTTGGTACTGTCGAGATCTTCCAGGAAGGAGTCGTTGAGTATGGTGGTGATCGCCGCATGTTCGCCGCTCACTGCCAGATTCTCGATCTGCACATCGTTGTGCGCTTTCCGCCCAATCGTCATGCGTTCCTTGTTAAGCTCGATTTCCCGTATCACCTGGCCTTCCAGGCTGAGAATCAACTTTGCCATCTGCTACTCCATGAGTTTTCGTATGTATCTTGAGTTTATTGGCCGAACCAGCTTAGCAGGCGCGAGAACCAGCCGCGTTTCTGGGCGAAATCGCCGACTACCCGTACCAGGATCACCGACACGTTGTCGCGGCCGCCATTGTCGTTGGCCATCTGCACCAACTGCTGCGCCGCCATTTCGAGATTGGCGCCCATCAGGCTGAGGGTGAGCTGGATGTCTTCGTCGGTCACCATGTCGTTGAGTCCATCCGAACAGAGCAGGTAGAGGTCGCCGATTTCCACCGGATATTCGTTGACTTCCACCGCCACGCCGGCCTCGACGCCCAAGGCGCGGGTGACCAGATTCTTGTTGTGCGAATGGCGGGCATCCTCGCGGCTGATCATGCCGCTGTCGATCTGCTCCTGGAGCAGCGAGTGGTCGCGGGTAATCTGTTCGAACTGCTCGCCGCGCAGGCGATACAGGCGCGAATCGCCAATGTGCGCGACGGTGACGCGGTTGTCGCAGAAAACCGTCAGCACAATCGTGGTGCCCATGCCGTTGTATTGGGGCTGGCTTTGCGCGGCCTGGAACACCGCGCCGTTGGTCTTTTGCACTTCGTCGCCGGCCAGTGCGCGCAAGTCGCGACAGTCGTCGCGCAGGGCCGCCTTGAGATTGTCGGTGAGCATCGCCACGGTCATGCCGCTGGCTACTTCGCCGGCATTGTAGCCGCCCATGCCATCGGCCAGGATGGCGAAACCCGCGCCGGCATCGGCACCCACGCTGTCCTCGTTGTGGGAGCGCACCATGCCGGGGTCGCTGAGTTTGACGATCTCCAGTACCGATTCGAGTCCTTGTCCCATCATATTTCCTCGATGACATCACCGGATGACAGTTCCGCCAGGCAGGCGCGGATATCCTGGACGATTTCCGCGCCGTTCCGGTAACGCTGGGCGACGTCCTTTTCCATCATGCGATTGACGATTTTCACCACGCAGAGTGGCAGATTGGGGTTGAGCTGCAAGATGTCGGGGGTTGGCTCGTTGGCGATCTTGAACATCAATTGCGCCATCGAATCGCCCTGGAAGGGCAATTGCCCAGTGAGCATCTGGAAGAACGCCACGCCCAGCGAGAATAGATCCGACTGGCCTTCGATCTTGCGTCCGGCGAGTTGTTCCGGCGACATGTAGGAGGGGGTGCCGAGCACCATCCCGGTCTTGGTCTTGGACGAATCGGTGATGCGTGCAATACCGAAGTCGGTGACCTTCACGGAGTCCGATTCCGGCTCGTACATGATGTTGGCGGGCTTGATGTCGCGGTGCACCACGTGCTGGGCATGGGCGTAGTTGAGCGCGTCGGCCACCCGCATGGCGATCGACAACACGGTGGGCAGCGGTAGCAGGTTGCCGGACTTGGTGAAGGGCACCAGATCCTTGCCCTTCAGGAATTCCATGGCGATGTAGGCGAGGTCGTGTTCCTCGCCGGCGTCGAAGATCGTGACGATATTGGGATGGCTCAGGCGTCCCGCAGTTTCGGCCTCGCGGAAGAAGCGCTCCTTGACGTCGACCAGCTCGTCCTCGTCGAACTCCTGGGACAACGCCATGGTCTTGATTGCCACGATCCGCCCGATTTTCGGATCCTTGCCGAGATATACCACGCCCATCGCACCCTTGCCGAGTTCCTTCTCGACCTGGTAGCGGCCCAACATCGGCTTGGCCACCGAGCCGTCCTGGGAAATCAGGGTGCTGGCGTTGCTGCGCGTCCCGGCGCCGCCGAGGATCACGGTTTCCGACATTTCGGTGGAACGCTTCAGACGCTGTTCGAGGTCGCGGAACTTGGGGTTGTGGTCGGCCATGTACTGGAACACCGCCACCGCCTTGTTGAACTGGCGCTTGCGCTCGAAATCCAGGGCCAGGTTGTAGAGCACGTCCATCAGCGAGTCATCCAGCGGGCATTTGCGGAATTTCTCGAAAGCCATATCGAGCTGGCCTTGCCCCTGGAAAGCCAAGCCCAGCATGCGGTTGGATTCAGCTGACTCGGCGTCGGACTTGAGCTTGTATTTTTCGGTAAGCAGATGGCGCTTGGTGGTCAACAGCAAATGCCCCACCACCAGCAGCAGGGCGGGGATCATCAGTTGCAGCCAGATGCCTTGGGTGGTCATCAGTACGAAATGCGCGCCCACCAACAGAACCAGCAAGCTCCCGGTGAGGGCGGCGCCCATGCCGGCCTTGAGGCGTGGCAGAAGGAGAATGAGATATAGCGCAACCACCAGGAACAGGGCTTTTTCCGCCCAGAAACTCCAGGCCGGGGCGACGAAGAAATGTTCGTTGAGGATGCTCGATACCGAATGGGCCAGGGTCAGTACCGGTGCCGTGGCGGGCGATACCGGGGTGACTTGCGCGGTCCCCACGCCGGCGGCGGTAGCACCGATCAGGACGATCTTGTCGCGGTACTTGGTGGCGGGAATCTTGCCGGTATACACGTCGTAGAAGGAATCCACCGGAAACGCCGGGCGGCCGTCGCGATCCTTGTAGAAATAGGTGTGCATCTGCAGATAGGGATCGGTGGCAATGCGCAGATTACCAAGGTTGAGTCCCTCGCCGAGGCGGATACGGATGTCCTTGGGTTCCAGGTTGAGGCTTTTCGCCGCCAGCATCACCGACAGCGAAGGAATGTACTGATCGAAGAAATGCAACACCAGCGGCTCGGAACGCACGCTGCCGTCGACGTCGAGGCTGCTGTTGAGGTGGCCGATGCCGGCAGCCACCGTACCCAGCTCGGGAATCGGCGGAATCGCGGAAAGCGCCGGCAAGGGTAGATAGCCGGCGGCTTCGGCGCCCACATTATCCTTGATGTTGGCGGCAGGAATCGCATATTTCAGCAGATAGTCGGGCAACGGCTTGTCGGGTTTGCCGTGCGGGGCGCCGAGCTGGAACATCGCGGGGAGCAGGACGTTTTTCGCGCTTGCCATGCTGGCCGCCAGCTTGCGGTCGGTGTTGAGGCTTTGTTCGGCGTCCTGAAGCATGGCGCCGAGTTGGGCCGCGTCGCCGGGGGCGTCCTTGAGGGGGGAACCGCCGTAGAACTCCAACATCCGGTTGACGTGGACCAGGCCGGGATCAAGCTGAGGCTCGAAGAAGAAAATGGTGTTGCCGATGACCTTGGCTTGCGCACCGCTCAGCATGTCGGTCATTTTGGCGTGGATGTCGCGTGGCCACGGCCAGCGCCCCATGTTGGCGATGCTCTGGTCGTCGATGGCGATCACTGCCACCTTGTCGCCGGGCGCGCGGGAAGAAGATTGCACGCCGAGGTCGTAGGCTTTGCGTTCCAGGCTTTGCAGCAATTCGGTGTTGGCGGCGGCGAGGAAGACCAGGGCGATGATTACTCCCCAAAACCAATCTGCCTTCCAGAAATCCTTTTTCATGACGCTGACCCTTTTTCCTTCTTTTTTCGTCAATGCCTTACTTTAAACTATTCCACGAATTTATCAAACATTGGGGGCGCCCGGATTATGGTTTTGTCATGCGAGCCACAACATTGCGGCGGCCCCCAGCGCCACGGCTCCCATGCTCCCCACGCAACGTTTCGCCAGCACAGCACCGCCGATGGAAACGATTAGTCCGAACTTGAAAACCAGGTTGGCGATCAGCGCCAGGGTCACCGCGGTTACGGTCTGCTCCGCGGCCAGTTTTCCCAAGGAAAACAGGCGCAGGCTGGAAAGCGCGATGGCATCCACGTCGGTCAGCCCCGACACCACGGCGAGGGCATACAGCCCCCTGTTGCCGACGTATTCCGACAGCCAGGCGGAGAGAAACAGCACCACCCCGTAAATCAGCCCAAAGGTCAGGGAAATGCCGATTTCGGCGGGGTTTTTCACGATAGGCAAAGGCAATTCGCCGCCCTGATGCAGCTTGCGCCACCAATAGGCGGTCACCAGCAGGCCCAGTAGCAACGCGCCGCCCAGCACCGGCAACAGCGCCGGCAGGATACCCGGCGCGGTGATGGCGCCCAGTACCCCGAGGCGGACTACCACCACCAGGTTGGCGATCATGATGACCAGCACGGCGAGTTGTACCAGCTTGGGGTCGCTTTTGCCGTGGCGCGCGTAAACCAGTGTGGTGGCGGTACTCGACACCATGCCGCCCATGAAGCCCAGCAGCGGCGCGCCGTAGCGCTGTCCGACCAGGCGCAGGGCGACGTAACCGGTAAGGCTGATTCCCGAGATCAGTACCACCATCAGCCACACATTGTAGGGATTGAGCGCCTGATTCGGTCCATAGCCGACATCCGGCAGGATCGGCAGGATGATGAAGGACAGCGTGGCGAATTGCAGGATCGACAGCAGGTCGCGGCGCTCCAGGTTGCGGCTGAGACCGTGCAGTTCCGGCTTGAAATACAGCAGTGCGACGCTGGCGATGGCGATCATGATGGCGATGCTGGAATAGCCGTACCAGATCATCGCCCCGAGGCCGTAACATACCAGCAGGGCGGCCTGGGTGGTGGTGCCGGGGTCGCCGTCGGCGGCGGGCGCGATGAAATAAGCCGCCACGATGAGTAGGCCGACCGCCAGCAGGCCCGCCGCCAACGGCCAGGGAGCGCCGCTTTGCGCCGACAGCATGGCGCAGATGGTGCCGAGCAGCGACACCAGGGCGAAAGTACGCAAGCCGGCTTTGGCGGCGGCGCTGCGTTCGCGTTCCAGGCCGATCAGCAGGCCCACCGCGAGGCTGGTGGCAAAAACGTACAATTGGTCCATAAACGATATCCCGCAAGGTGGTTCGGAAGCCCCCGCCTGCTATATACTCTAGCCGATATTAATTGAGCGAACCATCACATCATGGATTTGATCTTGTGGCGCCATGCCGAAGCCGAAGACGGTTTTCCCGACAGCACTCGCAAATTGACCGCCAAGGGAGAAAAACAGGCGGAGGCCATGGCGGCTTGGTTGACGGAGCGGCTACCCAAGGAATGCCGGGTGATCGTCAGTCCCGCCAGGCGTACCCAGCAGACCGCCCTGGCGCTTACCGATCAATTCGAAACCGTGGCGGAAGTCGCCGTGGGTGCTTCCGTGGAAAGCCTGCTCAATGCGGCAGGCTGGCCCGACGCCAAAGGTGCCGTGCTGATCGTCGGGCACCAGCCGACGCTCGGCGAAGTGGCCGCCTACCTGCTGGCCGACAGCAGCCTGGGGTGGAGCGTCAAGAAAGGCGCGGTGTGGTGGCTGAGCAGCCGGCAGCGCGGCGCGGGGCACGAAACTGTGCTGAAGGCTGCGATATCTCCGGAAATGGTTTAAAAGCAGTGTTTAGTGTTGAGTTTTGAGTGTTGAGTTGTGGATACGCTTCGCGCCCAATTTATACCCGCCGCGCTTGGCGTGGCGACATCAACTAAACACTTAACACTAAACATTAAAAACTAACAAGTTGATGTCATGCGCACGATATTAGTTGCCAATCCCAAGGGCGGCAGCGGCAAGACTACTTTGTCCACCAACCTGGCGGGTTATTTCGCCAATCTGGGCAAGCGGGTCATGCTCGCCGATCTCGACCGCCAGCAATCCTCGGCTGGCTGGCTGGCGCGGCGTCCCGCGGTGCTGCCGACCATCCACGGGTGGAGCGGCGGCGATAGCCGCAAGGCGATTGCTGAACTGCGGCCGCACTGGCTGATTATGGATTCCCCCGCCGGGATGCACGGCGACAAGCTGAGCAATGCGCTGAAGCGCGCCGAACTGGTGGTGGTGCCGGTGCAGCCGTCGGCTTTCGACATGGCGGCGACCCGCGACTTTATCGAACTGTTGCGCGCCGAAAAATCGGTGCGCAAGGAAAAAAGCTACGTGGCGATGATCGGCATGCGCGTCGATGCCCGCACCCGTGCCGCCGATGACCTGGAATTGTTTCTCGACAGCGCCGGTTTCCCGGTGCTGACTTTTTTGCGCGACACCCAGGCCTACGTGCAGGCAGCGGGCGACGGTATCAGCCTGTTCGACCTTACGCCGGGGCGGGTGGTACGCGACATGGAACAATGGAAACCTCTGCTAGACTGGTTGAAAGAATAAACTAAACAAGGAGAGTGGGCATGGAAGTGGAGTTGAAACTGCTGGTCGCACCAACCGATGTTCCGCTTCTCCGCCGCTTCGTATTGCCGCCCGGCTGGCAGCGCGGCAAGGCCAAGACCGCCAGGCTGCTCAGCATCTACTTCGACTCCCCCGATTTTTTCCTCAAGCAGCGCGCCATCGCTCTGCGCGTGCGGCGGGTCGGGCAGCGCTGGATACAAACCCTCAAGTCCGGCGGCGACGTCAAAGCCGGGCTGCACAGCCGCCTCGAACTGGAAGCCCCGGTCGCCCACGACCATCCCGACTTCACCAAGATCGAGGATGCCGCCCTCCAGGAACTGCTGCTTTCTCCCGAACTCGACGGCAAGCTCCAGCCGGCATTTACCACCGAATTCCAGCGCACCATCTGGCTGCTCGAATCGGCCGCCGGCGATGTGGTGGAGATGGCCCTGGATCGCGGCGAAATTCGCGGTACCGCGGGCACCCAGGCGATCAGCGAAGTCGAGTTGGAGTTGAAAACCGGCAATCCGGCGGTGCTCTTCGAAATCGCCCTGGCGCTGCTCGACGCTGCTCCGCTGCACCTGGAAAACGCCAGCAAGGCGCAACGCGGCTACGACCTGTGTACCCCGCCAGCGCCGCCCCAGCCGGTAAAAGCCAAGTCGGTGGACTTACGCAACGGCTTCAGCGCCGGCCAAGCCTTCCAGACCATCGCCTGGAACTGCATCGGCCATTTACAGAACAACCATGCGGGATTGCTGTCCGGCAACGACATCGAATACGTCCACCAGATGCGCGTTGCGTTACGCCGCCTGCGTTCCGCGACCGGCCTGTTCGCGCGGATCGCGCCGACCTTGCGGGAATCGCCGCTGCTCGATGAAATGCGCTGGATTGCCGGCGAACTCGGCGAAGCCCGCGACTGGGACGTGTTCGTCAGCGAAACCCTGCCGCCGATTCTCGTCGCATCGCTGGACTCCGCCCCCCTCCATAGGCTGCGCGACCAAGCCCTCGTCATCGACGCCGCAGCCAACGACAAGGCGCGCGTGGCGGCAGCCTCGCAGCGCTACCAGCGTTTCCTGCTTAACCTCGGGGTGTGGCTGAACCATGAAACCTGGCGCGACGGACTGACCAAAAAACAACGCGCCGCGCTGGATCGCCCGGTACGCGAGTGGGCGCCCAAGCTGCTCGCCAAGCGCCATACACAGTTGCTGGCGCGGGGCGCGAACCTCGCCGCCCTTACCTCGCTGGAACGCCATGCCCTGCGCATCGCCGGCAAAAAGCTGCGCTACGCCGCCGAATTTCTCTCCCATCTGTTCCCCGGTCCGGCTACCCAGCCTTACCTGAAAGCCCTGTCGGTCCTGCAGGATAGCCTGGGGGTGCTCAACGATCACGTAGTCACCGGCAGCCTGCTCGACCAGTTGCGCGGCACCGCCAAAAACGGTGCATTGCGTGAGTGTGCCATCGGTGAAATAATGGGCTGGAACGCTTGCCAGGCAAGCATTCACCTCGCACAACTCGGGCAAGTCTGGGAAGGGTTCAAGAGCCAGAAGCCTTTTTGGTAATGGGTGATGGGGAATGGGTGACGGGATTAGGCGGTTAGTCTCATCACCCATTCCCCATTATCCATTCCCCATCACCAAGAATAAGGGAGAGTCAGCATGTTCGAATCCGCCGAATTGGGCCACAAAATCAGCAAGGCCGTCTACGACAAGGAAGTTCCCGTCCTCCGCGAAGCGCTCCTCGAAGCGCAACTCGACCTCATCAAATCCAGCAAATTCCCGGTCATCGTCCTGGTCGGTGGGGTGGATGGCGCGGGGCGCGGCGAAACCGTCAACCTCCTCAACGAATGGCTGGACCCACGCTACGTGCAGACCCACGGGATGGGCGAACCCTCCGACGAGGAACTCGACCGCCCGATGATGTGGCGCTTCTGGCGGGCGCTCCCGCCGAAAGGCAAGATCGGCGTGTTTCTCGGTTCCTGGTACACCTGGCCGATTCTGAATCGGGTGTTCGGGCGCACCAAGGTCGCCGACCTCGACCAGAGCCTGGAACGCGCCAAGCGCCTGGAAAAGATGCTTACCGACGAAGGCGCGCTGATTATCAAGTTCTGGCTGCACCTGTCCAAGGAAAAACAGGAAAAGCGCCTCAAAGTGCTGGAAAAAGATCCCAAGACCCGCTGGCGCGTCACCGACCGCGACTGGGAACACTACAAGATGTACGACAAGTTTCGTACCATCCATGAAGCCGTCATCCGCCACACCAGCACCGCCGAAGCGCCGTGGATCATCGTCGAAGGCACCGAGCCGCGCTATCGCAGCCTGACCGTCGGCAAGGTGATCCTCGAAGCGATCCGCAAGCGTCTCGACGAGGAAGGCAAGAAGAAAAAACCCACGGAAGCCTCCGCCCCGCCGCTCCTGCCGTCCATTGACGACTTGCACATCCTCAAGACCCTCGATCTCACCCAGAAGCTCGAAAAGAAACACTACGAAACGGAACTGGAAAAATACCAGGGCAAGCTGGCGATCCTCACGCGCAACCCGAAATTCCACGACCTCACCGTGATCGTGGCGTTCGAAGGCAACGACGCCGCCGGCAAGGGGGGCAGCATCCGGCGCATCACCAGCGCGCTCGACGCGCGCCAGTACGAGGTCATCCCGATTGCCGCACCCACCGAGGAAGAACGTGCCCAACCTTACCTGTGGCGCTTTTGGCGCCACATCCCGCGCAAGGGGCGGGTGTCGATCTTCGACCGTACCTGGTACGGCCGGGTGCTGGTCGAGCGCATCGAAGGCTACTGCTCGGAAGCCGATTGGATGCGCGCCTACAGCGAAATCAACGATTTCGAAGCGCAACTGGTGCGCCACAACATCGTGGTGGTGAAATTCTGGCTGACCATCAGCAAGGAAGAGCAGTTGCGGCGCTTCGAAGACCGCCAGAAGACCGGCTTCAAGCGCTTCAAGATCACCGAGGAAGACTGGCGCAACCGTGAAAAATGGGAAGCCTACGAACAGGCGATTTGCGACATGGTGGACCGCACCAGTACGGAAATCTCCCCGTGGACCCTGGTCGAAGCCAACGACAAATACTTCGCCCGCGTCAAAATCCTCAAGACCCTCACCGACCGCATCGAAAGCGCGATGAAGGCGCTACCCGACAAGAAAGCGTCCTGACCCATCCGTACCTCCCCAACCGCCCGGCTCGCCGGGCGGTTGCATTTCCTGCCCGGCCTGGCTACACCTCCCGCTTGCGCGCCATAGGCCGCGAGTTACTCAAGGATTACCGGAAAAATACGACTCGGGCTACCCGCTTTCTCCTGACCTGTGGGAGCGCCGCCCCCCGGCGCGAAGCAGTGCCTGAACAAGCGGCAAAGCTTCAGGCTGAAACACCGACTGCTTCGGCAACACCGCAATCGCGGCGAGGCTCCGCTCCTACAGTTTGGGCGTGGCTTGTGGCCCGGATGGGGCGCGGCCTAGCGGTCATTGTCCGGTCGCGTAATCGGTTTCATCAAAAATCTCGGTGACTGTCACCCCGGCTCCCCGGATGGCTTGCAGCTTGTTCGCGAAAGCGTCGCGGAGCGCCGGAAAATCGGCGGTTGGCGGCGGGATTCCCAGCCAGCCTTCGGCGCTGCGGGTATCGAGGTTGTAGAAAGCGTAAGGGGCGAGCCTGTCGCCCATGTCTTCGGTGACGATGGTCAGGCGGTAGCCGCCGGCGGGTTCTCCCGCGCCGTGGGCGGCGACGCTTGCTTCGAAGTCGATGAACTGGCCATCCAGTTCCTGCACGTATCCCGGCAGCGTTTCGAGGCGCCCGACGATTTGCCGGTGCGTCAGTTTCTCCGCCGCGCGGCTCGTCGCGAGCCGATACGCTTCCTCGTTCATTTCCCAATGGGCCACCACGGCCTGCTGTTCGTTTTCCACGACGCCGGAGACTTGGCCGCGCAGGTTCACTAGGTCGGAAATGTTCACGCAAAACATTTCCGGCGTGAGTCCCTTGAGGTTGAAGCGGGACAGCTCGGCGCAAGGCCGAACGTCGATATAAGCGGCTCCGCCGCCGTCGGCGCGCGCCACCCCGGGGTTGACCTGGTAATGAAGGATGAGGGTCTTGCCCTGCAATTTGACGAGTATTTTGTTCACGGCGATTTCCGGACTTTGGATGTTACGGTGGAATGATTTTCGTGATTATAGAGGGACTCGGTCCGGCCTTTCATTCCGTGCGGTGCTGTATGGCGATCTCTTCTCCAACCCTCGGTCATGTATAATTATCAGCATTTCCTGATATACGCCTAAGGTCGCCCCGTGAAATCACTCTTCTCCTGCAACCTGTGTCTGTTCCGCATTTTTCCCTTCCTGCGCTGGTGGCCGATGGTCACGCGCGCCACCCTCAAGGCCGATGCGCTGGCCGGAATGACCGGGGCGCTGATCGTGCTGCCGCAGGGCGTGGCGTTCGCCACCATCGCCGGGCTGCCGCCGGAATACGGCCTGTATGCGGCGATGGTGCCGGCCATCGTGGCGGCGCTGTTCGGGTCGAGTTGGCACCTGGTTTCCGGGCCGACCACCGCCATTTCGATCGCGGTGTTTGCCTCGGTTTCGCACATCGTCGAGCCGGGGACGCCGCAGTTCATCAGCATGGTGCTGACGCTGACCTTCCTCACCGGGGTGTTCCAGTTGATCCTGGGCATCGCGCGGATGGGGGTGCTGGTCAACTTCATTTCGCATACCGTGGTGATCGGTTTCACCGCAGGGGCGGCGCTACTGATCGCCGCGAGCCAGATCAAGAACTTCTTCGGCATCGAAATCCCGCGCGGCACGCCCTTCTACGAGGTCATCATCCGCCTGGTGGCGCACATCGGCGACATTAACCCGTGGGTCACCAGCATTGGCCTGTTCACCCTGCTGATCGGCATTCTCGCCAAGTATTTCCTGCCCCGCTTTCCCTACATGATTATCGCCATGGTGGCGGGCAGCGTGGCGGCGTATTTTCTCAACACCCTGGAAGGCTTCGATACCACCCACATCAAGACGGTGGGGGCGCTGCCGGCGCATCTGCCACCGCTGTCGATACCCGACCTGACGCTCAACAGCCTGCATCACACGCTCTTCCCGGCGCTGGTGGTGACCATGCTGGCGCTCACCGAAGCGGTGTCGATCGGGCGCTCCATCGCGGTGAAATCCGAGCAGCGCATCGACGGCAACCAGGAATTCATCGGCCAGGGCTTGTCGAACATCATCGGCAGTTTCTTCTCGGGCTATGCGTCGAGCGGCTCCTTCAACCGCAGCGGGGTGAACTACGCATCCGGCGCGCAGACCCCGCTTGCCACGGTATTCGCCTCGGTGTTCCTGGTAGTCATCGTGCTGCTGGTGGCGCCGCTCGCTTCCTACCTGCCCACGGCGGCGATGGCCGGCATCTTGTTCCTGGTGGCGTGGGGCTTGATCG
Source organism: Sulfuricella sp. (assembly GCA_018336195.1). GTDB lineage: Bacteria > Pseudomonadota > Gammaproteobacteria > Burkholderiales > Sulfuricellaceae > JAGXQV01. The sequence continues at coordinate 19,743 of JAGXQV010000063.1, forward strand.
ACTTCCACCATATCGGTTCGATCATGAAGACCAGTCGCGCCGAAAGCGTGGTGCTGTGGGTGACGCTGATCGGCACGCTCATCAACCTGGAAAAGGGCATTTTCGTCGGCATCCTCCTGTCGCTGGTGCTGTACCTGTACCGCGTCTCGCGCCCCGCCATGGAACCGGTGGTGCCGGCCCCCGAAGAGGGCGCCTATCATTTCGTCGATGCCCGGGGCCATAAGGAATGCCCGCAGTTCCGCATGATGCGCATCAACGGCTCGATCTTCTTCGGCGCGGTGGATCACCTGCAAAGCGGCCTGATGCAGATCGACGAAAACAATCCCGACCAGAAAACCGTGATGATCGTCGCCAGCGGCATCAATTTCGTCGACGTGGCGGGCGCGGAAATGCTCGCCCAGGAAGCGCGGCGCCGCCGTCGGATGGGCGGCGGGCTGTATTTCTACCGCTGCAAGGACAGCGTTTACCAGTTCCTGCGCAAGGCCGACAAGCTCGACGACATCGGCGAAGGCGGTTTCTTTCCGGTGCAATCCAACTGGATCAAGTCGGTGTATGCCACCCTCGACCCGGAGATTTGCCGCACCTGCAAGGCGCGGATTTTCGACGAATGCCAGACCTATTTGCCGGATGGGGAAAAGCGCGAAGAGGGAATGTAAATATTTCGACATATTTCGGATAAATTGTCGGGTTACGCTACGCCTATCCAACTTGCCCTTGCCGATTTAGCCATGATTAAGCCGTTCACTCGCTGTTCCGTCGCCTTATTGCTGTTTTCCGGCACCACCCTGGCTGCCGAAACACCTCCGCCAGCACCGGCCAAAGCGGCGCCCGACAACGCTCTCGGCGAAGTGGTGGTCAGCGGCAAGCGTTTTTCCGATACTGAAGAACGCCGCTACTCGACCGCCGCCAAGATGGTGTTCGGACGCGAGGAGTTGGACCGCTACGGCGACACGTCGGTGAGCGAGGTGTTGAAGCGCCTGCCGGGCATCACCGTTTCCGGCACGCCGGGGCGCGGCGGCGACATCCGGATGCGCGGCCTGGGCAAGGGCTATACGCAGATCTTGCTCAACGGCGAGCCGGTGCCGCGCGGTTTTTCCCTGGATAGCCTGGCGCCGGAACAGGTGGAGCGCATCGAAATCATGCGCGCCCCGGTGGCCGAGCACAGCGCCCGCGCCATCGCCGGGACGATCAACATCGTCCTGAAAGAGGAATTCGCCAGGAAATCCAACGAAGCCCGCCCCACCCTGGGCTGGGAAGACGGGCGCTTCCAGCCCGGTTTGGCGCTGCAGCGCAGCGACAATCTGGGGACGTTCAATTACAACCTCGCCGCCAACCTGATCCACCGCGACCTGCCCAGCCGCTCGACCACCGTGACGACCGCCACCGACACCCGCAGCGGCGCGCCGCTGTTGGCGCAACGCCAGCAGGACGAGAGCCGCAGCACCTCCGACGGCGTGCACCTCAACGCCCGCCTCAACTGGAAACTGGACGGCGGCGACACGTTCAGCTTCCAGCCTTTCCTCGGCAAATGGCACAGCAATAGCACCGGCACCAGCCAAATGGAGCAGACGCTCGGCGCCATCCCCGCGCCTTTCGCCACCGCCGATTGGCGCGGCGATTCGGACAGCACCATGCTGCGCGGCATGGGCAACTGGAAGCTCAAGCTCGCCGACGGCGCCAAGCTGGATATCCGCTTCAACGGCGGCCAATACCGCAACGACAGCAGTACCGACCGCCGCGAATACGCCGCCGGCGGCGGACTCGACCATACCCTCCGCAACACCACCGGCATTCGCGACACCACCTTCAGCAGCGGCGGCAAGTATTCCCGGCCGCTCGGGCAGGCCCACCAGATGGCGGCGGGCTGGGATCTCGAATACGGCAACCGCAGCGAAAGCGCCCGCCTGACCCAGGACGGCGTCAATCCCCTGGCGCGCTACGGCGACAACGTCGAGGCGCGCACCCAGCGGGTCGCCGCCTACGCCCAGGACGAATGGGACATCACCCCGCTGTGGGCGCTCTATGGCGGGCTGCGCTGGGAGGGCATCCGCACCCTCAGCGAAACCGCCTTGGCCGACGCGCGCAATCAAAGCAACGTCCTGAGTCCGTTGTTCCACAGCATCTGGCGCTTCTCCGAGGAAAGCAAGGACCAGGTGCGCCTCGGCCTGACGCGCAGCTATCGCCCGCCGACGCTGACCAACCTGGTGGCGATGCCCACCCTGGCAGCCAATTACCCGGCTTCCGGCGCCAATACCGCGACCAGCACCGACAGCGTCGGCAACCCCAACCTCAGGCCGGAACTGGCGTGGGGGCTGGATCTCGCCTACGAGCATTATTTCAGCGCCGGGGGGCTGGTGAGCGCCAGCCTGTTCCGCCGCAACATCGACGACCTGATCCGCAACGTCACCAGCCTCCAGACGGTAAGCTGGTCGCCACTGCAACGCTGGGTATCCACCCCGCAGAACATCGGCAGCGCGACCAGCCACGGCATCGAACTGGAAGCCAAGTTCCGCCTCGACGAACTGGTCAAGGACGCGCCGCAATTGAGCGTGCGCGCCAACTACAGCCGCTTCTGGTCGCGCGTCGAAGACGTGCCGGGGCCGGACAACCGCCTCGACCAGCAACCCAAGCAGACCGCCAACTTCGGCCTGGATTACAAGCTGCGCGGCCTGCCGCTGACCCTCGGCGGGAATTTGAACTGGACGCCCGCGTATGCCGTCCAGCAGACTGACGCGCAATTCTATTACCAAGGCGTGAAGCGGGTCTTCGACGTATTCGCGGTGTGGAAAATCGACCCCAACACCCAGTTGCGGGTATCGGCGGCCAACCTCCTGCATGCCGATTACGACACCGCCAACCGCGAGATTTTCGGGACCACCGACCAGATCGCCCAGACGTCGAAAACGACTTTCACCTCATTGAGCGCACGGCTGGAGATGCGGTTTTAGCCGAAGTGCAATGCCTTGGTACGCACCAATAATCAAATCACTATCTTCGGGGATTAGCGCGAGTATTGGAAATGCCTTTCTATATTTGCCGTGTAAGTTGCCCTTCTAGCTTTGGCAAAAGATATTTTGCTAATTGTTTAGTTACCTTGTTTGGGCGGGTAATGTGGTGAACGATATTTTCGTCCTTAGGGAGGGCGAAGTGTGCTTCAGCATAACGAATAATAGATCTGATTGTTATTGAATTATCTAACCAGATCTCAGGTTTTACTTCCAGCCAAACTAACAGTTCTTGTGCAGAATTTGCTTGCTGGATTTTCTTCCAAGTTGAATCATTATTTAAAATTAATTGATTCAGACGATTTAACATCTTTTTTCTATGGTACTT
>JAGXQV010000064.1 GCA_018336195.1 Sulfuricella sp.
GACAACGTGTTTGTGGAACGGTTATGGCTGAGCGTCAAATACGAAGAGGTCTACCTGCACGCTTATGACAGCGTCAGCGCTGCAAAGAACGGATTGGGGAAATACTTCGCGCGCTACAATCAGCACAGACCGCACTCATCACTTGACGACAAAACGCCGGATGAGTTCTACTTCGACAACCTGCCTGAACTGCAAAAAGCAGCGTAGGCAATAAACCGCAAGGCTACACTTTAGAAACAGAAAATTCTGTCCAGCTATACGGAGCCACCTCTGTGCCTGCCTTGAAAGCGTTCTGATACGGGCCGGGTAAGGGATGCGGGTTCCCGCGCAGCACTAGGCCACGCCGCTCCGCAACCGGGAAACGATGCCTGTACAATGCCCTCATGGACAACCAACTCACCCCGCCCTTTGCGGCACTGGTCCCGGATTTCATCCTGGATGCACTCGAAAGCGTAAACCTGCGTAGCGATGGGCGGCTGCTCGCGCTCAACAGCTACGAAAACCGCGTCTACCAGATCGGCATGGAAGAAGGCCCGCCGCTGGTGGCGAAGTTCTACCGGCCTGAGCGCTGGAGCAACGCGGCGATACTCGAAGAACACGCCTACACCCGCGAACTGGCGGAGCGCGAGATCCCCGTGGTAGCGGCGCTGGCCCTGGAAAACGGGGCGACCCTCCACGAATTCAAGGGTTTTCGCTTCGCGGTGTTTCCCCGCCGCGGCGGGCGCGCCCCGGAACTCGACGACCCAGATACCCTGGAATGGATGGGGCGTTTCATCGCGCGCATCCACGCGGTCGGCGCGCTGGAACCGTTCCGTGAGCGCCCTACCCTGAACCTCGCCACCTTCGGCGAGGAGCCGCGTGATTACCTGTTCGCCAACCATTTCATCCCGCTCGAATTGGAAGCGCCCTATCGCAGCGTGGTGGAACTGGCGCTGGACGGCGTCAAACGCTGCTTCGAGCGGGCCGGGTCAGTGCGACCCTTGCGCCTGCACGGCGATTGCCACCCCGGCAACGTACTGTGGAGCACCGACGGGCCGCATTTCGTGGATTTCGACGATAGCCGGATGGGGCCGGCAGTGCAGGATTTATGGATGTTGCTGTCGGGCGAGCGCGCCGACATGACCCGACAGATGTCCGACTTATTGGCCGGTTATGAAGATTTTTACGATTTCGACCGGCGCAAGTTGTTTCTGGTCGAAGCGCTGCGCACCCTGCGCCTGATCCACTACGCCGCCTGGCTGGCGCGGCGCTGGCACGACCCGGCGTTTCCCGCCGCGTTTCCGTGGTTCAACACCCAGCGCTACTGGCAGGATCGGATACTTGAATTGCGCGAGCAGATCGCCTTGATGGATGAGCCGCCGTTGATGGTTTGAGCAGTCGTAGCCTGATGAAGCGATAGCGGAATCCAGGCTGCACGCCACATGAACTACCGGGGCATCGGATACCTAGCGCTCCGCTTCGCTCAGGTTGGGGGGTAGCGGGTGACGCACGCGCCCAAGACAAGGCGCGGCAGGATGAGCAGCCCCTGGTCAAGGTCATCGCTCCGGCATTGTCGACATCGCGTTTTCCAAAACCATGCGCGCCAGTTTGTTCAGTTCTGGGCTGTCCAGATCATAAGTCGACGCCAGCGACACGGTGGGAACCAACCAGAATTTTGCCCGTGCCGCCCCGCGCGTTACCGGGATATGCGGGGTCCGGCGGGTTCTCCTCGTTGGAAAAGAAGAAAAAGCTATACCCCTTGAACCGCAACACCACCTGCTTATCCACTCACTCCCTTCCCCACCCACGATGCCTAAAACCCTGCTGCCTGTGCCTTTGGCAAGTAGTCGGCAATCATCCCGACATCCAGCAATTGGGTTCCGCTCAACATATCCATGTAGTAAAGATATCCGTCTTTCACGCCCAAATAGCTGTTGGTTCCGCTGTAATAGCGGTAAGTGTAGCCGAACAGGTTCTTGGTGGTGGCCTTGGCGGGAGCGAAGAATTTCGGGTAAACGCTTTCCGCCCAGTTGAAGACGCGGTCGGCGTCGGTTGTTGCAGTAGTGGTTGGCGTTGTGGAAGAAGCCCCAGCAGACTGTCCGCCGCGAACAAGACGAACATAGAAGCTGCTCGTCCTAAAGCGGGAGCGGTCGTTGCCATTGCCAAAGTCGACGTACCACGTGTCATCGGAACTACCGGCATAGGCCGAAACCGACCAGAAACAGGATGCGGGGGTGGAAGGGAAAATCGTGGTGTTGATGGTCGGACCTGGGTAGGCAATCGAGTATTCGACCAGAGTCTGCAATTCGTTTACCGTGGGCAGTCGCCACCCGCCCGTACTCAAGGCATTCGCCGCGCTCCAGGTGTAGGATTTCGCCGTGCCGGAACAGGTCGAACCGCTCCAGGTTTGCCCTTCGGCGCAACGCTTCCAAGTCAGCCCGGTTTTCTGGTGCGTCACCGTGCCGTCGCCGTTGTCGCTGAAATCCGAGGTCGGCGTGTAAAGACCCGAAGAACCAAGAGACTGTCCGCCGCGTACAAGCCGAACATACCAGTAGCCCATCTTATAGATGGGGTTGTCGTTGCCATTGCCGAAGAGGACATTCCACGTGTTATCCGAATTGCCGGCATAGGCCGAAGCCGACCAGAAATAGGAAACCGTGGTGGCGGGGAATATCGTGGCATTGATCGCGGGACTGACATTATCGCGCTCAACGATAGTCACCAGTTCGGCGATGGTGGGTAGCCGCCAGCCGCCGCCTGTGGAAAGTGCGTTGGCTTGTGCCCAAGTGTAGGTTTTCGCCATACCGACGCAAGTCGATCCCGTCCAGGTCATCCCTTCCGCGCAACGCTTCCAGGTCAGCCCGGTGATCTTGTGAGTGACCGTGCCATCACCGTTGTCAGTGAAATCGGCGGTGGGCGTGGTGGCAGCTTGCGCCGCCACCGTAATCGTCTTGCTCGCCGTCGCGCTGGCATTGCCGCTCGCATCGAAGCTGGTGCAATAAATCGATTGCGTGCCGGTGGCGTAGAAGGTGAAGCTGTGCTGCACGCTCCTGCCGCCTCGCCCCAACCCGGAAAGCGAAGCGCTCGCCGAACCCGGATGATCGGAGTTGGTCGCGCTGCAATTGGCGTTGACCTGCGCACCTTTGGGTGCGACGCCCGCCTGGACGGTGATGTCTATCGCGACGTTGACCAGCGCGCTGCTCGGCGTGGAGAGGAAAATGGGAGCGCTGGGCGGACTATTGACGGGAGTGGAAGAAGCCCCAACAGACTGTCCACCGCGTACAAGGCGAACATTGTTGTTGTTCGTATTACCGTAGGTGTAGTGGCTGTCGCCACCGTACAAAAGGTCGACGTACCACGCGCCATCCGAACTATTGGCATAAGCCGAAGCCGACCAGAATTCGGATGCCGGGGTGGAAGGGAAAATCGTGGTGTTGATGGCGGGACCTGGGTAGGCAATCGAGTATTCGACCAGGGTCTGCAATTCGTTTACCGTGGGCAGCCGCCACCCGCCCGTGCTCAAGGCATTCGCCGCGCTCCAGGTGTAGGATTTCGCCGTGCCGGAACAGGTCGAACCGCTCCAGGTTTGCCCTTCGGCGCAGCGCTTCCAAGTCAGGCTGGTTTTCTGGTGCGTCACCGTGCCGTCGCCGTTGTCGCTGAAATCCGAGGTCGGCGTGTAAAGCCACAAAGAATCAAGAGACTGTCCGCCGCGTACAAGCCGAACATAGTTGCCGCTCCTATAGCTGTCAAGGTCGTCGTCGCCGCTGTAAAAGTAGACGTACCACGCGTTAACCGAACTGCCGGCATAGGCCGAAGCCGACCAGAAATAGGAAGGCGTGGTGGCGGGGAATATCGTGGTATTGATCGCGGGACTGACATTATCGCGCTCAACGATAGTCACCAGTTCGGCGATGGTGGGTAGCCGCCAGCCGCCGCTTGAGGAAAGCGCGTTGGCTTGTATCCAAGTGTAGGTTTTCGCCGTACCGACGCAAGTCGATCCCGTCCAGGTCATCCCTTCTGTGCAACGCTTCCAGGTCAGCCCGGTGATCTTGTGCGTGACCGTGCCGTCACCGTTGTCAGTGAAATCGGCGGTGGGCGTGGTGGCGGCTTGCACTGGCGGGTTTGCCAGCAGGAAAACGACAGCCAGCAACGCAGGCAAGCGCCGGAATAAATGGAACAAATCGGGTTTCATGGCAGGGTTTCTTTTCTTTCAGGGATAGGGATGGTGAAGCAAATCGGGACACCAGACAAGACGCAGCATGCGGCGCTTGAGCCGGCATTCTCTGATAATGGACCACCCGGCCTTTGAAATCGGCGGCATGAATTTCGCGCGCCTTGGGGCGCGTGGTAACGAAGCATAAGGCGCGGGAGGAGCACCGGTTTGCTTCCTGTATAAAGACAGGGGCGGCGTCCGCCAGGTTGTCGAGCAACCGTGTTTCATACCACTGGGCGGCGGGTGCGGCGTTTGCACTTGCGGCAGGATAGGTAGGCGCGCCATAGCGCCCCGAAGCCTAATGGCGCTTCGATTTACCTTCCGTTTCGCCGCCTGCCGCCGTGCCCGCCATATCACTCTCTCCGCCGCGAACAAAACAAAGATCATGTATTTCCCTACATTCCCAATCTATCAGAACCGCCACACCACCAGCACTTGCGGACGACTTTCGCTGGTATCGCGGTCACCCAGCTTGTGGCGCCAGTATTGGTATTCCACCCCGACGAAGAGGTGGTTGGGCTTGTCGCTGAGGGCTTTGCCCAAGTCCCAGCGGAATTGCGGTTGGGCGAGTATCCAGGCGGCGACCGGCCCGCCGAATTCGTTGGTGCGGCTACCGATGTATTCGACGTGGCCTTCGATGCTGAAGCTTTGGTTGCCGACGTTGAAGGGATAGGCCCAGTTGATGTCGAGCATGGCGCTGTTGTTTTCTTTGGGTGCGCCGCCGTTGGCAACGCCTTCGCTGTGGTCGAGGTAAGCGGTGAAGTCGGTATTGAGGAAGGCGAAGCCCGGCACATCCCAGCTCAGGCGCACCCCCGGCAAGTATTTCAGCACCTTGGCGTCGCCGCCCTTGTTGATCCCGGCGATCAGGCCGATGTCCTTGACCGGGCCGAAGCCGACCGGCTTGCCGGTGATCTTGCCGAGACTGAAGTTGGCGTAGAGTTCCCCGTAGTAGTCGTGGTCGTTGAAGCCGTCCTTGCGAGTGTCGTTGAGAAAATCGACAAAGAAGAACAGGTCGCCGATGCTCCAGCCGCTGGCGTGCTGCACGGTGACGATGTCGGTCATGGACTGCCCGCCGCCCGCCGCGAATCCCGGCGCCTTGAGGTTGCCGCGCTGGTATTGCAATTCGTTGACGCTCCAGTCCATGGCGGCGGCTCCGCCACTCAGCAGCAACAATGCGGTGGCGGCGAGCAGATGTTGAGTTAAACGCATAACTTCCTCTTTAATTGATTGATTCGAGAGTGACTTAAATAGGCCGGAAACCCAGCAGGGTCGTGTCGTCGCGGCGCGGCTCCTCGCCCCGGTATTCGTCGAGCGCTTGCTGAATGGCCTGCACCTGCTCGGCCACCGGTTTATCCCGATTGGCGAGGATGATCGAAGCCAAGCGCTTGCGCCCGAGCAAGCGGCGTGGCTCTCCCCCCATATGGTCCGGCACGCCGTCGGTAATCATGTAAAACGTCATCCCTGGCTGCACCTCGACGACATGGTCGGTAAAGGCCGCCTCGCTGGAAGGCATGCAATACCCCAGGCTGGCACGGTTGCCGCGGATCTCGCCGACCTCGCCATCGCGACAATACAGCAGCGGCAACCCGGCCCCGGCAAAGGTGATCTGCCGCGTGTCGGCGTCCCACAGACAGACGGCGGCATCCAGGCCATCGTTGGAGGTCGCGTCGGGGCGATCCTGGCGCAAACGGGTACGCACCAGTTCGTCGAGCGCCTGAAGGATCGCGGAAGGTGGCGGCAACTGCTTTTCGTGGAGAATATTGTCCAACGCGGATGCCACCAACAAGGTGATGAACGCGCCGGGTACACCATGGCCGGTGCAATCCGCCAGCAACAACAAGCTCTTCGAGCCGAAGCGCTCCAGCCAGAAATAATCTCCGCCCACCACGTGCAGCGGCTCCCACCACACGGAAATTTCCGCGACTGCATCTCCCAACGCCTGCTTGTCGGGCAACATGGCGTGCTGGATACGCCGCGCGTACTGGATGCTTTCCAATACCAGGCGATTGGCCTTGTCGAGCGCGGCCAGCGCCCGCTCCGCCTCGGCCTTTTCAATGGAAAGCGCCTCCATGGTTTCCTGGAGTTCATGGGTCCGCTCGACAACGCGCCGCTCCAGTTCCTCCTTGAGACGCAATTGCGCTTCTTCGGCCTTTTTCCTTTCCGTCACGTCGCTGCAGAACCCGTCGATGGTGGCAATCGTGCCGGTGGCATCAGGAAATGCCCGCGCATTCAACGATACCCAGAGCGTGCTGCCGTCGCGCCGCCGCAACACGGTTTCAAAGCCCGTCAAGGTGCCATTGCCGGCGATTTCGGCGAGCAGGCGGGCTTGGTCATGCGCTTCGATGTAGACCTCGGCGCCGCGCGCCTCCACCTCCTGCAGCAGGAGATCGCGGCTTTCATAACCGAGCATCCTGGCCATGGAAGGCGTGGCGCTGAGGAACTTCCCGTCCGGGGTCAGGGTAAAAACCCCTTCGACCGCGTTCTCGAACAGGAGCCGGTATTTTTCCTCGGAGGCCAGCAGGCTGCGGTTCGACTCCGTGAGTTTTTCCATGAAGTCGTTGTAGTAGGTGGCAAGCTGCCTGACCTCGACGCCGCCGGTGGTGTCGATTCGGCTCGAATAATCTCCCTGCGCCCCCTTGGCGAAGCCGCGCATGATGCCCTGGATCGGGCGATTGATCGACGCACTGATGTACCAGGTAATCGGCACGACCAGCAGGATGACCAGCCCCAGCGTGAGTAGCGTGGCATAACCGATCGTCGCCAGCGGCCCGTTGAACTCCTCCAGGTAGCCGGAAGACGCGACAATCCAGTCGAACTCGGGGATGTAGTTGAAAATCACCAGCTTGTCCCGTGGCTTGGCGTCGCCAGGGTTTTGCCAGGGATAGATGATCTTGCCGGCTTTTTTCGCGCAGATTTCCTTAATGAATTCCCGCCCGCTCGAATCCTTCGAGTCCAGGATGTTCTGCCCCTGAAGCTTGGGATGGATGACGAGGTTGCCCTTGCTGTCCATCACATACGGATACCCCGTCTTGCCGAAGGAAATCGACAGGATGCTCTTGCGGAAGTCGTTGACGTTGAACAGTTCCTTGAATTCCTCGCGATAGGAGGATGCGGAGATTATCCAGTCCCACGGCGCGAAATAGGACATGTAAAGCGCCTTCTTGCGCGGCGTCCGTTCGCCGGGGTTCGCCCACTCGTACTCCAGGTAGCCCTCCTTGGAGACGGTCTGGCGGCGGATGAATTCATGCTTCGACAAATCGGAGCCGCTGATCTTGGGGTGCACCTGCAGCACCCCTCGGCTGTCCAGGCAATAGATGTAGCCGGTTTTTCCAATGGTCTGGGAAAGCAGTATTTCACCGGCTTTCCGTTTGGCGTCTTCTTCGCTTAAGCGCCCTTGCCGGTACTGCTCGTAGAAATACCGGACAATTTCCTGATTTTTTTCGGCAACCGCACGCAGGTGGTTGACGATCGACGCATCGGCCGAACTCTTGACCATGTTCGCGATGTTGTCGGTGGTGTTGGTCAACTCCTTCTCGATGGACGCCTCGATGGTGTTATGCACGACCGTGTAGATAATCAGATTGCCTAATACCACCGACACCAGAAAAGTCAGGGCGAAGCCGAGCACCAACTGCTTGCGCAAGGAAAGCGTGACTAGATAATCCTTAAGTTGTCTCATCGGCTCGGTTCAAAATTGCGTTTTGCTCATTAATCAGCTTAAAGCGGCGTGAAGCCCAACAAGGTCGTGTCATCGCGGCGGGGTTCCTGTCCCCGGTACTGATCGAGAGTTTGCTGGATGGCGTTGACCTGCTCGGACATAGGCTTGCCGGCATTCGCCTGAATGATGGCAGCCAAACGTTTGCGCCCCAGCAGGCGCTTGGGCTTGCCGCCCATGTGGTCGGAAACGCCGTCGGTGAGCATGTAGAACGCCATTCCCGGCTTGACCGGGATGACATGGTTGACGTATTCATGGCCCTGGCCGCTGGTGCTGTAGGCCAAGCTGGCTTTGCCGCCGCGAATTTCCCGGATTATTCCGTCTTCGGCATAAATCAACGGTAAACCAGCGCCGGCGAAAGTGACGCTCAGGGCATCGCTGTCCCAGAGACACACCGCCGCGTCCAGGCCATCGTCCGATTCGCTGTCGGGGCGATCCTGGCGCAGGCGGACCCGCACCATTTCGTCGAGAGCACGAAGGATTTCCGCCGGGTCGAACTGTTTGTGCTCGTGGAGGACACGATCCAATGCGGAAGCCACCACCAGGGTAATGAACGCCCCCGGCACGCCGTGGCCGGTGCAGTCGGCCACCAGCAGCAGGCTCTTGTTGCCGAAGCGCTCCAGCCAGAAATAGTCGCCCCCCACCACATGCAACGGCTCCCACCACACGTGGATATCCTTTACCGCATCGCCCAGCGCGTGTTTGTCAGGCAGCATGGCACTTTGGATGCGCCGTGCATACTGGATGCTTTCCAGCACCAGGCGGTTGGCTTTTTCCAATTCGCTATGGGTATGGTCGAGTTGCGCAAAGGCCCGCTCCGCCTCGGCCTTTTCCTCGGCCAGGGCCGCCATGGCTTCCTCGAGATCGTGGGTGCGCTCCTGAACGCGCTGCTCAAGTTGCAGGGTCAATTGCACCAGTTCCTGCTGAGCCTGGTTGCGCTGGTCGAGACCACGCTGAAAAGCCTGCAACAGATTATTGAAGGTGATCTGCAACAGCCCCAGTTCGTCGTTATCGTGTCCTTTCAGGCGGGGAACCGGCCATTTCCCCGGTGCGTCGGGATCGACCTGCGCGATGGCGCGGCTCAGCCGCAGCAGCGGCAGGGTAATCATGAAATAAAAAATCATTACCACCACGACGCTGATCGCGATGTCGCGGACTAGCGCCATGATGCCGTTGAAAGCCACCCGGTCGATGAATTTTTCGGCCACCACCCGCGCCGACAGGGTGATGTCGAGTTGCCCGACATTGTCCTGGGTCTTGCCGGAAATGGCATAGTCGAGGGGCAGCGAGAATTGCGTCACGTCCGTGAAAATACCCTGCGTCATTTCCACCCCGGCCCCGCCGCCATTGCGGCTGAGCGTCTTCTCCGCCAGTACGCGCCCAAAATTATCCTTGAGCACGGCTTTTTCCAGGGCATCGTAGCCGAACAGCCCTTCGACAACCTGCCGCGACAATTCGGGATGCAGTTGGTAAGCGGCTTCCGCAGCCGTTCCCTTGACCAGGGCAAAGGTCTGCTGCATATGGCTGCGCACTTCCTGGCGCACGTTCTGCCATTCGACGAACAGTTCGACGAGATAGCCGAACAGTCCCAGCAGCACAACCACGCCGAGCGTTACCGTGGCCTGTTTGAAAGTCAGTCCATGGGAAAATTTGTTGACCTTGACCGTCGGGCCATCGGGCCGTTTGCCGCTTGCCATGGGTAAATGTCGGTTAGTCATTCACCCCTTTTTCAACACCGTATTTTTTCTTGAGTCCGCGCAGGAAATCCTGATGGCTTTTTTGCCAGGCGTCGAACTCGCCAATTACTTCGGGATGTTGGAGGGTAGAAAGAAAATAATTGTCCTTGCTGTGCGGCAGCTTGCTGTTGAATACCAGCGTCCCCGGCGTTTTCAGGACGTTGTCGAGTTGATAATTCACCACCGCCACACTGGCGTAGGCGGCATCCATGCGCTTGGCGACGACCTGCTGGGCCAATGCGGTGAAGTTGGCATTCTCGCGCAGGATCACCTGTTTGCTCTTGATTTGATCCATCCATGCCCACGGCGTGAATCCCGCCACGGTCCCGAGTGTATGGATTTTATCAGGGCCGGCGTCTTTCAGTTCCGGGCGCACCAGCGTACCGTCGATATACGCAATCACCGGGGTGCTGTAGATAATTTTCTTGCCGGCCCGCATGTCGCCTTGCCAATTGGGGTTGTCGGGAAATTTGAAATCGACTTGGCCCTGAAAGAAAGTCGCGAACAAGCGGTTAATCGGAAACGGCTTGTACTCGAAGTGATAACCGCGCTCCTTGGCAAAGGCATCCAGGATATCGCGCGCGTAACCGACGTATTGGCCTCTCTGGACGGCATACACGGGAAAATAGTCGAGGTCTTCGACCCCGACCGTGTAGGTTTTGGTTTCCCCCGCCAGCGCTATTCCGCCAGGCAAGGCGGCCATCACCAACACGGCCGCCGCAAACACCCCCAAAAACTTCCTGTTCATTCATTTTCTCCAATGGTAGCGACACACTCCACCCGATTTCGCCCGGCGCCCTTGGCACGATAAAGCGCCTGATCCGCGCGGGATATCGCGTGCTCCAGGGTCTTGTCGGTTTCCAGCAATGCCGTGACGCCGATACTGACCGTTATTTTTATCCCAACATTTTGTATTACGATGCTTTCATTCTCGGCCTGCTTGCGCAGCCGTTCGGCAACCAAGCCAGCGTCTCCAAGAGGGGTTTCGGGAAAAATAATCAGGAATTCTTCACCGCCGAAACGTCCAATCAAGTCGATCTCGCGCGACGCCGCCCGACAAATTTCGGCAAACTTTATCAGAGCCTGGTCTCCCGCCGCGTGACCGTAGCTATCGTTGACTTTCTTGAAGTAGTCGATATCGATCAAGGCGAGACTGAGGTTTCCGCCATGGCGCCGCCAGCGTTTTTCCTCCAGGCTGCCCAGTTCGAGAATGTGGCGGCGGGTATGCAGACCGGTGAGAACGTCGGTAATGGCAATCTGGCGCAACTCTTCCGCCAATTCCTCGCGCCGCCTGATCTCCTCGCCGAGCGCCGAATTTAGACGCTTCAACTCGATAGCCTGAGAAGCCAGCACCTGGTTGGCCTGATGTAAATCCAGTTGCAAACGGTCGCTGATACGCAGCATCCGCCGTTGTTCACCATAGCTTTTCCGGTATTCCCCGGCCAGATCGCGCACCCCTTGCGCAACTTGCTCCAACTGCCCGACCATCGTTGCCGCGTCCTCCAGCACCCGCTCTTCGGTATCGAAAAGTGAAAAGCTGGCGCCGGGCAGTTCCGGCCCTTTTTTCATGTTTGTTGGTCCTCAAACCGCCATGGGGAGCAAATTGAATGCCGCCTTCTTGAAATCTTCGGCAAAATCTTCGCCGGATTCGAGCATGGTGTCGTCGTCTTCATGGTATCTCCAGTTGATGGTGACCGACGCCCCACCCTGAGCCGCATCTTCGAGCAAACGAAAAATATTCATCAGCGCCTTGGCACTGCTGCTGTTGAAATAAACCATTTCCATATCCATGACCAGGGCATTGCCGTCCAGCGTATCGATGAATTTGCGCAAAGATTGCAACAACGGCCCGAAAAAGGCTGCGGCGTCTTCCGGGTAGGATTCGCCCTTCATCAGAAAATGTCCGTTAGGAAAATCGAATTCCACGTAAGGCGTGCGATCGCCGGCTTGAACAATTATTTTTTCCATATTTTTCTACCTATCCGACAGCCACGGGCGTCATGACGAAACGGACATGTTCAAGATCCTCGCCGAACTCCTCGCCGATTTCCTGCATCCCGTCATCGTCTTCCCGATAATGCCAATTGATCTGGACGTCGTTGTTCCGAATTGCGGTTTTGTCCAGCGCAACAAAAAGCCCCATCAGGACTTTTGCCGTGGAACTGTTGAAATAAACCATATCGAAATCGACGGTGATTTTCGCGTCCCGCAAACTCTCCAGATGGGATTTCAACCTGTTGATGATCGGCCCGTAAAACTCGGAAACATCTTCTGGATACGACTCGCCGCGCAACGCAAATACGTTGGCGAAAAAGTCGAAATCCACTTCCGGCGAGCGGTTGGCTGGCGCTATGTACAATTTTTCCATTTATTCATCCCAAATCCAGTATCCATTATAAATGGGGATTCCTTGGCGAATCCGTCCCTTTGACAATGTATCACCCGCAACGTAGCGGCACTTCGAAGCCAATAACGGAAACATCGTCGCGTAGCGCTTGGCCGCCTTGATGGTCCAGCAACGCCCGGCACACCGCGTCGCCCTGCACCGTCATTGCCGTTGGCGAAAGAACGCGCAGCAAAGCCTTGAAGCGCTTCTTGCCGAACATACGCGGACGCGGCAAGTCGGAATTCAGTTGCTCGATCAAGCCATCCGAGGTCATGTAAAAACGCAGGCCGGGGTGCAAGGAAATGTCATGCACCTCATATCCCTGGTCATGCGCGATACCCCGATACCCCAAGCCCTTGCGGGTGCCCCTGACTTCCGTGACCTCGTCTCCATCCACCAGGAACAGACTCAAGCGCGCACCGGCGTAGGACATCCGTTCGAGCGAATGGGGCAGATAACAGACGCCGAGTTCGATGCCGTCATCCGATTCGCCGGACTCCAAATGTTGCCCCAGAGTCACCTGGACGTGCCGGTGCATCCGCCGCAACAGACCGCCGAGGTCGCCCGGCGCCACTTCGATACAGGCGCGTTCCAGCGCGCCGGTGGAAATCAGCGTCATGAAGGCGCCCGGCACACCGTGCCCGGTACAATCGCCGAGTGCAATCAATACCCCATCGCCCCACTGGCGATACCAAAAAATATCGCCCCCCACCACATCGCGCGGTTTCCACAGAACGAAATGCTGCGGGAAATCGGCACCGACCACCGCCGTATCGGGCAGCACCGCGCGCTGGATGCGGCTGGCGTAGCGGATGCTGGCGGAAATCACCTCGTAGGCCTCGCGCAGTTCGGCGGCCTTGCGCGTCACTTCCTCGGTCCTCTCGATCACCCGCTGTTCCAGGAACACGTTGGATTCCTCCAGGCTTTGTTTGAGGGTACGCTCGGTTTCCAAAGCAGCACGCATCCTTCCTGCATAAATCCGCCCCATCAGGGCGAACAACAGAAACACCAGGAGGACGGTGACCCGCATGACGTTCGCCAAGGTTTCCGTTTTTTTTGTATTACGCTCGCTGTCGTCTACCAACATGCTCAGTGCACGCGACAGATTGGCGCGATATAGCCCTTTTTGGCGCTTATAATGGGGCGACATCATCAGCGCAAGCGCCGCATCCCATTTTTCCCGGCCCAGCAACAGGATCGCCTCTTTTTCCAGGACTTCGATTTCCCGTCCCGCCTCGGCCATTTCCACCAGCGCTTCCCTGGCTGCGGCATTCCCCACCATGGAAAGGTTTTCTTCCAGGAGACTGTTCCGGGTTTCCAACAGATCGTCGTAATTAAACAGGAAACGCTCCGATTTCAGCCCCGCCGTCAGGCGAATCGCGGATGCGGTGGCGTCGTTGGCATTGAGGATACGCTCGGCGTTGAGGGACAGTTTGCGAAGGCTCTCCGCATCATGCTTGAATTGCGCGTCGAAGTAGAAAAACGCGGCGAACGCCAGCAACAGGACCACCGACAGGAAATACAGCCCATTGGCATTATCCAGCCCCGCACGGCCACCTCCCGCCGGGGAGACGGTCGCTGGGACAGTCGGCAATTGATCGTGTTTTTCAGTGGTCATCGCGTCACCGGCATCTCAATCCAGGTAGTCGATCTCGCCCCGATTGAAGGCGTAGATGACGAACCCCGGCGCGGAAATGTCCCCCCGTCCGTCAAAACCGACCTTGCCCAGGACGGAATCGAATTTCTCGCTCTTGAGCGTTTTAGACACCGTATTCATCTCCGTGCTGTTGCTCGCCGCCACTGCCTTACCCCAGATTTCCAGGGCGGCATAGCTGTAAAAGGTGAACGCTTCGGGCTTGTATCCCTGCGCCAGGTACTTGCTGGTAAGCGCCTGATTGCGGCGATCATGCGAGGGATCGGGCGGAAAAGTAATCAACACCCCGTCCGCCAAGCGTCCGGCCTGGTCGATAAAAGCCTTGTTCATCAGGGTATCGCCGCCAAGCATACGGAATTTCACCCCCTTGGCGCGGGCCTGCCGCAACAGTGCGGCGGCTTCCGGCCCATAGCTGGCGAACAGAACGAAACGGACCTTTTCACGCTGGATTCTTTCCAGCAGCGCGGCAAATTCGGTTTGTCCTTTTTCGATTTCGGCTACGAATTCCTCCTGGATGCCCACCTTGTTCAGGTTGTGCTTGGCAATCCCGCTGAATCCCTTGCTATACACGGTAGCGTCGTGAACGATGGCAATCTTCTTGTTCTTGTGATTGCGGGAAATATAATCGGAGGCTACGAACCCCTGCATGTCGTCGCGCCCGCATGTACGAAACACGTTGGGCAAATTGCGGTCGGTAAAATCCGGGTTGGTGGAAGCCGGCGAAATCTGGATAACGCCGTACTGACGATAAATGTTCGACGCAGCAATCGAAGCGCCCGAACAAAGATGTCCATCGACAAGGGCTACCCCCTTCTTGCCCAATTCCTCGGCGATGGCAACAGCTTTCTTTTCATCGCACAAATCGTCTCGCACCAGGAGCACGAGCTTCTGCCCGAGCAACCCGCCTCCGCCATTGATTGCTTCCACAGCGGACTGCGCGCCCCGCCGCAGTTGTTCCCCCATTGAAGCGTGCTCGCCGCTCATGGGGCCAACCACCGCCACGGTGATGTCGGCCAATGCCGACAGCGGCAGCAGCAATGCCGCCGCCATTCCGCACAGGCGCCTCATGAATGGGATGCGGCGCGGCGCGTCAGTTGAAATTGTAATTGACCGTCGCATTGATCCGTTCCTGTCTGGCGCTTTCGTCCCCGAAGGTCCAACGCTTGCCCCAAGCATATTCCAGGCCGATTTCGACATGCTTGTCGATACTCCAGAAGGTGTTGAAGAAAGCCTGATCGACCCGCCGGTTGGGGACGAAATCGTCGATCACGCCCAGCCAGGCCGCGCGCAGGGCAACATCGGCGGCATTGTCACGGGCAAAGCGGGTCTGGCTGAGAATAAGGTTAGAGCGCATTCCGGCATGCCACAGGTGGGTCAGCCCCAGATGCCATCCCGCCGCTTTCCACAAATGCAGGTCGCTGCCGGTGGCGGTCGCCCCCTGGAGTATCGAGTTGAACATGTAGCGGCCTATGCCCTCACCACCCTGCAGGCTCGCCACCAGGGTATCGTCACCCAATCGGTAGCTGCCGCTCAGCCCCAGCGCATAACCGCGCCGCTGGGTCTTGTCGTTGCGGTATTCCAGGGAAGCCGCACGCAGGGACAGATGGGCGTCCGGGCCATTCCATGTCCAGTTGGCGGTGATATCCGGCGTGCGGTCGTAATCGCCCGGCCAAGCGGGATTGCCAGCCCGATCATAGGCGGGCGGGAGCCATGTCAGGCTTTCCGGGGTTT
>JAGXQV010000065.1 GCA_018336195.1 Sulfuricella sp.
TCACGGCGGTAACCGGGGTTCGAATCCCCGTGGGGACGCCAACTTCGAGGCTTGGAAACACTCCAAGCCTTTTTGTTGAAGGCTTCGTCATTAACTTGATGAAGTCAAAGCTGGAGCGGTAGTTCAGTTGGTTAGAATACCGGCCTGTCACGCCGGGGGTCGCGGGTTCGAGTCCCGTCCGCTCCGCCAGCCAAATAAATTAGCCAGCCGATCCCGGTTGGCTTTTTTTATTAGAAACACTAGGTCCCCATCGTCTAGAGGCCTAGGACATCGCCCTTTCACGGCGGTAACCGGGGTTCGAATCCCCGTGGGGACGCCAACTTCGAGGCTTGGAAACACTCCAAGCCTTTTTGTTGAAGGCTTCGTCATTAACTTGATGAAGTCAAAGCTGGAGCGGTAGTTCAGTTGGTTAGAATACCGGCCTGTCACGCCGGGGGTCGCGGGTTCGAGTCCCGTCCGCTCCGCCAGCCAAATAAATTAGCCAGCCGATCCCGGTTGGCTTTTTTTATTAGAAACACTAGGTCCCCATCGTCTAGAGGCCTAGGACATCGCCCTTTCACGGCGGTAACCGGGGTTCGAATCCCCGTGGGGACGCCAACTTCGAGGCTTGGAAACACTCCAAGCCTTTTTGTTGAAGGCTTCGTCGTTAGCTTGACGAAACCAAAGCTGGAGCGGTAGTTCAGTTGGTTAGAATACCGGCCTGTCACGCCGGGGGTCGCGGGTTCGAGTCCCGTCCGCTCCGCCAACTATCCTTTTTAAAAAGCGCCCGACAAGACGCTTTTTAAATTCCCTCTGCCACAATATCCTCCCCCGTGCCTGTCCTACTCTGCGCCGTATACGACATTACGTCCTGCGGACTTGGCTTGGTATAGCATCCGGTCAGCCTCCGCCAGCAAATCCGCTACAAATGCCTGCGGGGTCGGGACGGCGCAGGCATAGCCGACGCTGATGGTTACCCAGGGCGAATCACCGCCGTACTCATGGGCAATTTGAAGCGCCTCGACATCCCGGCGAAAACGCTCCGCTAGCAACCGCGCGCCCTTGAGATCGGTATCCGGCAGCAAGGCGATGAATTCCTCACCGCCGTAGCGTGCCACCAGGTCTACCGACCGAGATACGCTTTCAACAGCCAGGGTTGCAGCCACCCTCTTCAGGCACAAGTCACCTGCGCCATGACCATAGAAGTCGTTGTAGTTTTTGAAATAATCGACATCCACCATGACCACCGCCATCGGCGTTCCGGAACGCAGGGCGCGCTGCCATTCGGTCGCCAGCGTTTCGTCAAACCGGCGCCGGTTGGGAATGCCGGTCAGGCTGTCCAGAAGCGCCCGCGACTCCAGGATATCCGTCTTCAATTTGAGGTTGATATGGTTGCGCACCCTGGCACGGACAATTGGCGGGCTGACCGGCTTGGTTATGTAATCGACCGCCCCCAGGCTTAACCCTTTTTCCTCCTCCAACAATTCATCCAGCACGGTAACGAAAATCACCGGGATTTCCCGGGTGACGGGATTTTCCTTCAGTCTTTGGCATGTCTCGTAGCCGCTCATGCCTGGCATCATCACGTCCAGCATAATGAGATCCGGCTTGGCGGTTGATGCCGCGATCCGCAAGGCCGCTTCGCCATTCACGGCAACCTTGATACGGTACTCGGAATCAAGAGCCGCAGTCAGCGCCTCTACATTTTCCGGGGAATCATCCACCACCAGGATGGTTTGCCGCGCAATTCCGTCATGGTTCTCGTCTCCCCTTGCAGACACCTGAATACCCAGCTTGCTGGAGAGCTTGCACAGTGCATCGAATGCTGCTGGGAACTTATATTGATCCACAATTTTACCGAATTCCCGGAAACTGTTTTCCGCTACGCAGCCTCTCAGCAACTCCAAAATTTTCCGGGTTTGATTGACTGCCCGCGCATCGTCGTGTGCCAACAGGGCGGCCAGTTCGTTCAACAGAGCGTCCAACTCGGCCGGATTCGGGCTGGCAATCGTCGATTGCGGCGTATTTTCGAGAGTGCGCGGCAAGACACGGTCGATTTCTCGAATCAGCGCTGCCAAAGGTTCTTCCAATTCCGCAAGCCGGGATTCCGCCGCGTCGTCCTGTTCGCTTCTGAGCGCTGCTTCGAGTTCCCCGGCAGTTTTTGCAAGTTCTTGTGCGCCGACATTGCCAGCCAATCCACGGAAGGTATGTGCCAACCGCACGGCGGATTGTCTTTCCCCGCCCTTGCTCGCTGCCCGGATGCACTCGACCACGTTGGCCTGATCATCACGGAACGCAGCCAGTATCTTGCGGTAAAGCGCGATATTGCCGTTGACGTATTCCAGTGCATCATCCGTATTAACACCACTCAATCTCGGCACCACCGGCGCATCACCCCGCTCTTCGGGAATTGCTGGATCGGACGAATGCGGCTTCACCCAGCGCGTCAGGGTAGCGTAGAACTGGCCGAAACTAATCGGCTTGGCGATATGGTCGTTCATGCCGCTTTCGATACATTTTTCCCGGTCTCCATCCATGGCATTGGCGGTCATGGCGATGATCGGGAGGTCGGCAAAGCGGCTATCGTCGCGGATCTGTCGAGTGGCTTCGAAACCATCCATGACCGGCATCTGACAATCCATCAACACGCCGTCATACGCCGCCAGCCCAACCATCTCCACCGCCTCTGCGCCATTCGTGGCGACATCGGCGCGGATCCCGGCACTACCAAGAATATCCAGAACCAACTCCTGATTGACCTGATTATCTTCGACCAGCAGGAGATAGGCACCGCTCAAACCTTTCAGAGACTCGTGTTCCGTGGATTTGACCGGCCTTTTCTGCGGGGCGGCGGCGATGCCTTTGCCGATAGCCGTCGCGATGCCGTCGTAGAGCGCTGAAGTGCAAATCGGTTTAATCAGGAAGCCATGGATGCCAACACCTCGCACCCGCTGCGATAATTCTTCACGGCTATACGATGAAACCATCAAAATAACCGGCAGTTGGCGCAATCGCCGTTCAGCGCGGATACGCTTGATAGTCTCGACCCCATCCATTCCCGGCATCCGCCAATCCACCAGCGCCAACCCATAAGGGGCGCCTTGTCCCTGCTGCGCTTCCAGTTCAGCCAGAGCAGCGTCGCCGCATGTAACCGCCGTCGCGTCCACGCCCAACGCCGCTAACATAGCAAGAAGAATCTCGCGGGCGCCGGCATTGTCATCGACAACCAGCACACGCAACCCTTGCATGGTTGCGGATACACATCGCTGTTTCTGCTCGTCCTGTACGCCGAATCCCGCGCTAAAGGAAAACCGGCTACCGCTTCCGGGCTGGCTCTCAATGCCGATTTCACCTCCCATCATGCCAACCAGATGCTTGCAGATCGCCAGCCCCAAGCCGGTACCCCCATATTTCCGGGTGGTCGAATTGTCCGCTTGAGTAAAGGCGCAGAACAAGCGGCTTTGTTGCTCCTCGGTCAAGCCTATCCCGGTATCGGTGACATCGAAGCGCAGCCGGACGAAGCCTTTCTCGACGGCGAGTTGACGGATGGAGAGCCGGATTTCGCCCCGCTCGGTAAACTTGATGGCATTGCTGACCAGGTTGACCAGCACCTGCTCCAGCCGCAATGCGTCGCCGACCAAACCGAAAGGGACATCGGTACCGATGTCGAGCAAGAACTCCAGCCCCTTGTCTTGCGCACCGGACACGGTAAGATCGGCTAGATGTTCAACTACTTTTTCAAGATCGAAAGCGGACTGTTCGAACTCCAGCTTACCGGCTTCTATCTTGGAGAAATCGAGAATGTCGTTGATGATCCCGAGCAAGCCGTTGGCCGCCGCCCCGACCTTCTCCAGATAATTGCGCAATTTGGGTGTTACATCCACTTGTAGGGCAAGTTGAGTCATCCCGATTATGGCGTTCATCGGGGTGCGAATTTCGTGACTCATGTTGGCAAGGAATTCGCTCTTGACCCGGCTCGCCGCCAACGCCTGGTCACGCATCAGCACCAACTCGCCAGTGCGCGCTTCAACCAGATGTTCGAGCTGGGTCTGGCGACGCCTGAGTTCCCGGACTCGCCAGCGATAAACGACCGTCATTAAGCCCAGCAAAGCTATCACGATTAACAGGCGAAACCACCAAGTCTTCCAGAAAGGCGGGGCAATGGTGATCGGCAAGGTCACACCGGTCTCGTTCCACACCCCTTTATTGTTGGCCGCCTTCACCCTGAAGGTGTAGTTGCCGGGTTCCAGATTGGTGTAGGTGGCGATCCGGTGGGTCGCGTCGGTTTCCACCCACTGCCGGTCGAAACCTTCCAGGCGGTAGGCGTAACGGTTGCGTCCCGGATCGGCATAATGCAGGGCAGCGAACTCCAGGGAAAACACCGATTCCTGCCACGACAGGACCAACGACCGGGGAGAGGAAACGCCCCCCACCAGCCCTACACCTTCGGGATGCGGCGCTTCGTTGAGCGAACGATTGAAAATGCTGATATCGGTAATCGCCACCTGGGGCGGACTGGAGCCGCTACTCACGCCACCAACGCGGATTGCGCGCGGACGCACCACCGTGACGCCGCGAATCCCGCCAAACAGCAGCGCGCCGTCACCACCCGCAGCCGACGAGCCGAAATAGAAACTCTCGGAAATCCCGTCGCTGCCCGTAAAATTAGAGGCCTGTCCGCTGAGCGGATTTAGCCTGGTTATCCCTGCTGTGGTACTAACCCACAGATAGCCGTCGCCATCGCACTCGATGGATTGGACCGAATTTGGGGTGACGGAATCGTCCGTATGGTAGGGTACAAAAGCGATATCGCCACCTGCCTGGGGAACAACCCGACTAAGACCTTTCACCGTGCCTACCCAAATGCCCCCTTGATTGTCCTCGTGCAGCGCGGTAATTCGCTCATCGCCCAAGCTGGTTGGATTCTTGGGGTCATGCCGGAAATGCCGGAATTTCCCGGTGTCTTGATCAAGAACGTCCACCCCACTGCCGGAATACCATCCCCCGACCCACACCCTCCCCTGCCGATCTTCCAGAATAACGCTGGAGGAATTGCTGGCACGGCTATGTGGATTGGCCGGATCGTTGACAAATTGCCGGGTTGCGCCGGACTTCGGGTCATAACGGATTACCCCCCCACCGGTCGCGAGCCAAAGGATTCCGCCGCGTCCGGGAGCGATCCGGCTGATGAAGTCGCTAGCGGAATCTTTGAAGTGGATGGTGGTTATATTTCCGCTCGCCTGGTCGAGGCGGTTCAGACCCGACGGTGTGCCGATCCAGACGATTCCGTCGGATGCCGGGTATAAACTATAAATGAGATGGCTGCTCAGGGTACCCGCCGGTTTCCTGGGATCATGCCGGTAGCTTCTTACCAGTTTGCGGGTTTGCGGATCGACCAGCAGCAATCCGTTGTTGCTCCCCAGCCAAAGACGGCCATCCGGACTCCTCGCCACGCTGAGGATATAGTTGCTGACATCCATGCTTTCGGGAGCCAGGTCGCGCGGGATCAAACGATCAAACCCCGTGATGGTCAAGTCGGCCCGGCTCACCCCATCCGTCAAGGTGCCAACCCACAAGATTCCCGACCTGTCGCGCAAGACCGAAACAATGTTGTTCGAGGAAAGGCTGCGCGGGTCTTCCGCACGATGCCGGTACACCATGAATTGGCGAGTGTCTTCGTCCCAGCGGAACAGTCCGGCCAAGGTTCCCACCCAAAGCGTTGCCGCGCTATCCTGATAAATCGTGTTGACGCGGAATTCATCCAGGCCGGGAGGCGAATCGACACGTTTCCTCAGCGACCAATCGCTTCCCACTTTCCACACAAAAATGGCGGATTCGGTTCCCAGCCACAATCTTTGCTGGTGGTCGACAAGCAGTGTCCGGACATTGTTGATTTTGGGGTCGGGCCTGGATGGCGTATCCAGGCGAAAATGCTTGAACAGCGATGCACCGGGAGCCAGATAATCGATGCCACTGGGCCAAGTGGCTATCCACAGCCCTCCGTGGGCATCCAGCGACAACGCGGAAATATTGTCGCTGGCGATACTGTCGGGACGTTGCGGATCGTGGCGGTATACCCGGAAACGGCCGGTGTCGGGGTCTAAATGCTGCAACCCGGCACGGGTCGCCAACCACATCCCACCGTGTCCATCGCTGATGATTTTACGTATGAAGCGGCTTGCGGAGCTTCCGCCATCCACGACAAACAAGGTGAATTCCCCGGTTTCCTGCTCATAGCGGGCCAAACCGTTGCTCGTGCCGGCCCAAATCCTCCCCTGATCATCTTCGAACAACGTTGAAACCAAGTCGCCGGGCAGGCTGCCCGGATTCTTGTCATCGCTATGGAATTTGGTGGGCTGGTAGCCGTTGTGACGGTACAACCCGACTTCAGTGCCAATCCACACGAATCCCTGCCGGTCCTGCATCAGAGACACCACATTGGCGTGTCCCGACACTTCGGGGGGCAGATTCTCGAAGCGCAACGGTTGAAAAGGCGCGGCGGGTACCGCAAACGGACATGCCACGAGACAGAGCAACGCAACAAAGCGTGTCCACCAAGCGCTAACGGCACGAATGAAAGGGCAGGAATCTCTCGGCGATGTCATAAAGACTTTTTCCATTTCGCCGAGTTAGCCGCGCTCGTCCGGCCCCGGTCCGCACACGGCGTTGCGCCCGGATGCCTTGGCCTGGTAAAGCATCCGGTCGGCCTCTGCCATGAGTTCTGCGGCAGCAACATCCGGGGTGGATACCATACTGGCATAGCCGGCGCTGATCGTTACCCAGGAAGATACGCCGCTGCGTTGATGGGGGATATGCAACGCCTCGATGTTTCTGCGCAAGCGTTCCGCAATCAAGCGTCCGCCCTTGATATCGGTATCGGGTAGCAACACGACAAACTCTTCGCCACCGAGACGCGCCACCAAGTCCGCTGGCCGTAAGACCGTCTCGACCGCCAATTCCGAAGCCACCGCTTTCAGACAGATATCGCCTTCGCCGTGCCCATAGCAGTCGTTGTAAGACTTGAAGTTATCGACATCCACCATAATGACCGTCAACGGTTTGCCGGAACGCTGGGCGCGCAGCCATTCGACCTGCAACGCCTCGTCAAAGCTGCGCCGGTTGGGAATAACGGTTAGCGGGTCGAGAAACGCCTGCGATTCCAGGAGATCCGCTTTTTTCTTGAGGTTGAGAAGATTTCGCACGCGCGCCCGAACCACCGGCGGTCTGAGCGGTTTGGTAATGAAATCTACCGCCCCCAAACTCAACCCCATTTCCTCTTCCACCGGTTCCCCCAGTGCAGTAACGAAAACCACCGGAATTCTCCGCGTGTCGGGGTTGCTCTTGAGCGCCTGACAGACCTCGTAGCCGCTCATACCGGGCATCATCACATCAAGCAGGACGAGGTCAGGCTTGCTCTCCGAGGTCGCGATCCGGAGGGCGCTCTCGCCGTCCATGGCGATTTGATACTGGTAGTCCGGCCCCAACGCGGCACACAACAATTCAATATTCTGGCGAGTGTCATCAACCACCAGCAAGGTCAATCGCGCTTCCTGGCCAGGTGCGCTCTCAAGCGCGGAATTCCCCTCTGCCACGAGCAGATTTTCCGCCGCCCCCCTGCTTTGAGGCATGACGCGGTCAATTTCACCGAGCAGCGCCTCTACAGACCCGTCCAGCGCATCCAACAGGGGGGCGACTTGCTCGTCCCGTTGGTTCCTGAGCGTTGTTTCAAGCGCTCTGGCGATGCCAACCAAGCCATCGGCCCCCACGTTGCCGGCCAATCCACGCAGGGTATGGGCGAGCCGTACTGCGTTTTCCCACTCACCGAAGCGGCATGCTTCGCGGATACGCGCCACCACGTCGGCCTGATCGTTGCGGAATGATTTCAGTATCTTGCGGTAAAGCGCCACATTGCCGTTCACGCAGGCCAATCCTTCTTCGGTATTCACCCCAGCCAAACGCGGCACTTCCGTTTCCGGATGGGTTTCGCTCGCCTCAACCTTTTCCGGTGGGAACGAAGCAGTGGTTATCCAGCGTACCAGGGTCGAGAAAAGGGTATTGGTGTAAATCGGCTTGGCAATGTAATCATTCATGCCGCTTTTCCGGCACATCTCGCGATCTTCCACCGTGACGCCGGCACTCATGGCAATGACGGGCAGATTGGCGAAACGGGCATCGGCCCGAATTTTCCGGGTCGCCTCGAAGCCGTCCATCACCGGCATCTGGCAATCCATCAATACCCCGTCGTAATGCGTGTGTTCCAACCTATCCAGGGCTTCCACACCATTGTTGGCAACATCAACGTGGATGCCGACGTTATTAAGGAGTTCCAACGCCAGTTCCTGATTGACCGCGTTGTCTTCGACCAACAGGAGCCTTGCGCCGCGCAGCGATTGGGCGACATCCGGCAAGACTGGCTGCTCGGTCTGCGGTTCTGCCTGCTCTGGCTC
The DNA here is from genome assembly GCA_018336195.1 of Sulfuricella sp. Taxonomy (GTDB): domain Bacteria; phylum Pseudomonadota; class Gammaproteobacteria; order Burkholderiales; family Sulfuricellaceae; genus JAGXQV01. The sequence continues at coordinate 8,427 of JAGXQV010000065.1, forward strand.
CTCGTCAAATCTGGCGGTGAAGAAGAAGGTACTGCCGACACCCAGTCGACTCTCAACGCCTATTTCTCCTTCCATCATTTCGACCAAGCGCTTGCTGATCGACAGTCCTAGCCCGGTCCCGCCATATTTCCGGGTGGTTGAACTATCCGCCTGGGTGAAAGGACTGAACAGGCGCTGACACTGCTCCTCGCTCAAGCCCACCCCGCTATCGCGCACGCTAAAATGCAGCCATACACCTTCTGTTTTATTGGCTACACGCCGGATGGCGACGCTGATTTCACCTTTCTCGGTAAACTTGATGGCGTTGTTGACCAGATTGGTCAACACTTGGCCCAGGCGCATCGCGTCCCCCACCAATACCCGCGGCACGTCACTCCCGACTTCGAAACACAAAAGCAGCCCCTTGCCTTGCGCTCTAATTGCCAGCATATCCTTGAGGCGAGCCACGACGCCATCCAGGAAAAACACTCGGTGTTCAAATTCCACCTTGCCAGCTTCAATCTTGGAAAAATCGAGAATGTCGTTAATGATGCCAAGCAGCCATTTGGCCGCACCATCGACCTTCTCCAGGTAATTGCGCAGCTTGGGTGCAAGTTCGTTTTGCAGGGCAAGTTGCGTCATGCCGACAATGGCATTCATCGGCGTGCGGATCTCATGGCTCATGTTGGCGAGAAATTCGCTCTTGGCGGCACTGGCACGGAGCGCCTCATCGCGAGTCACCACCAATGCCTGATAAGCTTCCGAAAGCTCGTTATTTTTCTCCGCCAGTTGACGGGTGCTTTCCCTTACCAGTTGTTCAAGGCGGAACTGGGTGCGCTTGAGCCGATTGATGCGCCAGCGGTAGGCCGCGGCGCCGAGAGCGAGTAACAATAAGGCCACAATCAGCCGGAACCACCCGGTTTTCCAGAATGGCGGCGTTATGGTTATGGGCAGAGTAAGACCGGTCTCGTTCCACACCCCCTTATGGTTGGAAGCCTTCACCCGAAATACATACTCGCCGGGATCCAGGTTGGTATAAGTGGCGGTGCGATGCGTGGCATCGGTTTCCACCCAATCGCGATCAAATCCCTCCAGACGGTAAGCGTAGCGATTACGACGCGGATCAGCGTAATGCAAAGCGGAAAACTCCAGCGAAAAAAGGGACTCCCGCCACGACAGGGTCAAGGACTTGGGATGTCCGACTTTCCCTTCCAAACTGACATTTTCTTCGCGCTGGTCATCATGCAAGAGGCCGCTGGGCACGCCAATCCCAGTCAGCACGACTATCGGCGGCTTGGTAGCGAGGCGCACTTCCTCGGGCCGGACTATCGTCAGTCCTTGATAGCCGCCAAAATACAAGGTGCCATCCTGGGCACGGTAAGCGGCGCCACTAAAGAAACCACCGTCGGCAATCCCTTCTGAAGGAAAAAAGTTGCTGATCTTCCCGCTTCCCGGGTCCAGCCGGGATAATCCCGCCTTGGTGGCCATCCAAATCTGGCCGGCGGCATCCTCCTTGATGGCGCCAATGGAGTTGGATGCCACCCCCTCCTTCACGGAGTAAAGACGAAATCGCACCCTCCCACCCGGTTCGAATACTAGCTGATTGAGTCCTTTTCCCGTAGCGACCCACAGGGTGCCGCGGTTGTCCTCAAACAAGGTGTTGATGATGTCATCTTGCAGACTGGCGGGATTTTGCGGGTCGCGGCGAAAATGCCTGAACCTGCCAGTCGCGGAATCAAGGAGATCCAGTCCCCCCGGCGAATACCACCCCCCGGCCCACGCCTGCCCAGCACGGTCTTCCAAAACGACGCTGGTGGAATTCACACTGCGGCTGTGGGGATCGGAGGGATCATGGGAGTATTTCCTGATGACGGCCCCTGATTTCGGCTCGAAGCGTATCAGACCACCCGCGGTACCCAGCCACAGGCTACCGTCGCGGCTAGGGATTATGGTATTGATGAAATCACTGGCGGAATCACCAAAGTGAACCACCCTAAAGCGCCCTGCCGCGACATCTAACCGGTTCAAACCGGACGGCGTAGCGGCCCACAACACACCATTCGATGCCAGAAATACACTATTTACGCGGGAGTTGCTCAGAGAACCAGGACGTTTCGGGTCATGATAAAAACTTTTGATCAATTTCCGTGCCGTTGGGTCAAAGAGATGCAGGCCGTTACCTGTTCCCAACCACAGATGTCCGTCCTTATTGCCCGCAATGCCGTAAATAATGATGTTGTTAACACGCTCCTCGCCTGGACGCGAATCACTGAGAGTCAAGTGCTCGAAGCCGCGGTTGGCCAAGTTGACCCTACTTAACCCCCCACCATAACTCCCTACCCACAAGACTCCCAAGCGATCCTGCATGAGAGATTCAATATAATCATATTGCAGGCTATGCGGATCACCCAAGTTGTGCCGGTAAACGATGAATTTCTGTTGCACATCATCCCAGCGCAGCAGACCTGTCGCTCGGGTAGCAACCCAAATGATGGCTTCGCTGTCCTCATAGATATTGTTCACCCATAAATCGTCCAGTCCTAGCGGCGAGGTGACATATTTTCTTTGCGACCAGTCGTCGCCATCCGGCTGCCAGGTGATAACACCTCTATCCGTACCAATCCATAATCTGTGCGAATGGTCGAAACGTAGCGCCCTGACGTTGTCCTTACGCAAACCGCTCGGAAGGGAAATCGTCATGGAGAAGTGCCGGAAAGTAGCGGTGCCCGGTGCCAAGTAGTCGAGGCTACCTGGCCAAGCGCCTATCCACAGCCCCCCTTTTTCATCCAGGGCAAGTGCAGACAGGTTGTCGCTAGCAATGCTGTCGGGACTGGACGGATCATGACGATAAACCCGGAAATGGCCGTCATCCGGGTTGAAATGCTGTAGCCCACCATAGGTCGCCAGCCACATCCCTCCTTTTCCGTCATCAATGAGTTTTCGGACCAGATTGCCGCTGTGCTGCTCGGCATCAGCGACAAACCGCGTAAATCCCCCGGTTTCCGAGTCGACGCGGGCGAGACCACTACGGGTACCCACCCATATTCTGCCGCGCTGGTCTTCAAATAGCGACGAGACATAATCGTCCGGGAGACTGCGCAAGTTTTCCGGGTCATTCCGGTAGTTAATAAACCGATATCCGTCATAGCGTGCCAGCCCCCGCTCTGTTCCCATCCAGATAAAGCCCTGCCGATCCTGTAGCAAGGCCAGAATTTGCTGGCCATTCACCCCATCCTGATCTCCGATACTCTCGAACCGCAAGACACGGGGTGGCGTTGCCAGCGCAGGAAACGCCACCACCAGCAAGAAAATCAGGGTAGCCAGTCGAAATCCGAAAAAAGGACGAAAGCTTGTGGAGATAAAGGACATGCTTGAGCGGCGTCAGTCAGGTACGTGAGAAGCCGTCCCCTCCCTCTTTTCCAGACCGGCATACAGGATGATGACGCGCAGATGCTCGCTGATACGCTCCACCCGCTCCTGGAAAAGGTTAAAGAAAATCAGGCCGTAAAGCGCGATGGCAATCCCCAAGCCGGTGGCGAAAAGTGCGGTACCGATACCCGCCGCCACACCGGAGGGGTCGGAGATTCCCGAATGCGCCAACACGCTGAAGGTTTCGATAATCCCGAGTATGGTACCGAGCAGCCCTAGCAGCGGCGCCGCCGTAACCACCGTGTCGAGTATCCACAGATAGCGCTGAAGCTTGGCCTTGAGCGAAAGGTAAATGGCTTCGGAGATGTCCTCCTGGTCCTGCCGGGTATGCATGCGGTGACGCAACTCGACCATACGGCGTAGCGCGTCGGCGGGTACGCTCTCGCGGCTATCCAGGCGCCCGACGAGTTGCGCTGCGTCGCCGCCCTCGGCGATCAGCAGCGATTCGAAAGAGCGGGCCTGGCGCAAGGTGACGACATAAAAAATCAGCCGTTCACCGATCACGAAAGTCGCCAGCCCTGTCGCGAAATACATCACATAGAAGGTTATTTCGTGCAGAGCCTGATAATTCATACATCTTGCTCCGGTTTGTCCGCTTTAGAAATCCGACCCCAACATGACGCTCACGGTACGTGGCGCGCCTACATAGTACGAAGGCGCGCTTCCGCCAACACCTTGGGCGCGGGTCGTAAAACTGCTGCCGCTGAGGGCGGTCAGGTAGAGGTAATCCTGATTGAACAGATTGTAAACGTTAAAGCGCAGCGCAGGATTGCGGAAAAAACCGGTTGAAGGAATACGATAGCTGGTATCGAAATTGACCACGGTAAAACCGCCGATCGATTCATCGTTGACCAGTGTCGAGTAGCGCCTACCGGTGTACTTGGCCGACAGATTGGCCGACCACGGGCCATCCCGATACTGCAGAGCCGCGCCCATCATCCAGTTGGGCACGTCAGGAAATTCCTTGCCGGCAGTGGCTTCGTAGGTGCTTGCCCCAGTCTGCAGATTCTGTCCTATCCGGCTGCGCGTATAAGTCAGCGAACCATAAACGCTCCATTTCGGCTGGAAACGCCATGCCGATTCCAGTTCGAAACCTTTAGTTGTCGAATCGCCGACATTGTAATTGGTGGATTCGGCATTGATCGGGTCGTAGGCGACAGCGATCCGATTCTTGAAATCGACGAAGAACAACGCCCCGGAGAAGGAAAATTCCTTACCCGCGTAACGATAGCCCAAATCCCAATTGGTCGCGGTTTCCGCCGTGACGTCCACCGCTTTTATGGTGTAGCCGGTTAGCACGTTGTTGACGAAGGTGCCGCCTTTAATCAGGCCGTAATAGACCGCATCGGGCGGTGCCCGGAAATTCTCCGCGACATTGAAAAACACCTGCTGTTCAGGGTTCAGTTGATAGCGCGCACCGAGGCTGGGCAAGGTTTTTGAATAGTCTTGCAGGACATTGTAGGTAGCCCCGCCGCCTTCGCTGGCGAAGTTGGTGAAGTCGCGCTTGATACCGCTCTGGCGCAGGCCCAATTGGAGGTTGAGCCGGTCGTTCATCAGCCCGATAGTGTCCTGCACGAACAAAGAGCTGGAGGTACTGACGGTAAGGAAGTCACGCCCCTGATAAGGGGTTCCATCCTGGCGCAGGATAAAGTTGTCGGAGTTCTTCAGCCAAGGGTCGACGCTGTTTCCCGAGTCGCTGAAGGCGACTGCCGGCTGTGTGCGGCGATGGCGCGAATGTTCGTACCAATAACCGGCGATCAATTGGTGATTGTCGACCTGGGTGGAAAGCTTGAAAGTGACCCCGGGACGATGGGTTTCAGTCAGGCCGCTGCTGTAGATCATCACGGTATCGAGGGTGTCGCCGTCGCGGTTGATGTCGCGTATGCCACCGCCCAATTTGCTGGTGGTTTTGCTTTCCGCCGTTGTTCTGAGTTGGCTGCCGCCGGTACCGTAGCCATACCAGTAATAGGGCTCGACATCCAGACGCAACTCCGGAGTAAGCTGGAAATTGCCTTTCAGGGTGGCAATGTAGTTCTCGAAGGGGTTGAGATTGAGGTTGTAATAACCGTTTGCCGGTGCTTTTTCCACTTGGGCAACCCCACTGACCCCGGCCAGGTGCTGGGGAGAAACAGTGCCGAAATCGGTATTGCGCCCCAGCGTATTGATCTCGGTCAAAGAGAGGGTGCGCAGGTTATTGTTGAGCATCTTGTTCCACATCAAACCTGCGGTAATGCTATTACCCGGCGAAACGTTAAGCACTCCCTTGAAATCGACGTGTTCGCGCTCCGCTTGGCCCGCCCCTTTCCATTTGTCGGCCTCCGCCTTGGAATAGGAAATAAAGCCCTTGAACAGGTTATCACCCAGATAGCCGGTATCGGCACGCACGAAGGTCTTATAGGCATTATTGCTACCGAAGGTCTGCTGGACACGTAGCCGCGACTGGTCAACCGGGCTGGAGGTAACCAGACCGATATTGCCGCCGGCTGCGCCGATATGCGGGGCATCGATATCCGTGGAGCCCTGGGTAATAAAAATTTCCTGCAAGTTTTCAATGTCGTTAAGTTCCGACGGAAAGACCGAAAAATTGCCTGCATCGTTGACCGGGACGCCATCGACGGTCACTCCCAGTTGGTCGCTGCTGAAACCACGCATCCGCACGCCGCCGCCAAAAAGGCCGGTAGCGTCAAAGCTGAAGCTATTCACCCCCGGCAACAAGTCGAGCATTTGAAAGGGATTGTTCAACGAACTCTTCTCTTCCATCGCGGCACGCGCTACCGAACTGCGCGCCTTGGGCGTTTCTTCCTGAGTCATCATGCCGTTACCCGGCACATCACCCTCGACGACGATGCGGCCCACAGCGGCAGTGTCCTCTGCCATGGCAGTTCCGGTAAAAAGTGTGGCGATAGCGAGTGCAAGATATTTCGGGGCGATCTGCATAAAAACTCTCCAATGGAATTAATTATTTTGGTAAAAAATCCAGTTCAACGCTAAAACGCTGTTGCGCCTTGCCAACCCAGGCATCCTCCGGAAACGTCGGATAAGTGCCACGACGCACTGTCGCCAGTGCAGTATTGTCGAGCAGCATCGAACCCGACGTGGCTTCGATGCCCGCATCAAGCAGTTCGCCGCTACGACGTAGCGTAAATCCGACTACCGCGACGCCTGAAGGACGTTGCAGGCTGGCTTCGCGCCCCGTCGGATAACGCTTGATACCTTGCAAATAGGCACGCACCTTGCCGACATAGGCGACATCTGCCCCAAGCCCGACATTTGCCGGCGGCGCTGGCGGTGCGGCCACCTGCCTGACGGGCGTCACGGCAACGGCCTCCTCAGCGGAATGGGGTAATTGCGATGTAGACCCGAGTGCAGGCAGGGCCGGCGAAGTCACGGCATCCCCTGCATTCCCGGCGTGCCGTACAACCTCGCTTCCCGCCGGCGCTGCAGCAGGCTTTACGGCTTCCCGTCGAACTGCGGGGGGGGCCGGAGGGGTATGCTGAACCACCGGGGGTTCAGGTAGCGTCTGCACCTCCGGCATCGCAATATTCAATTCGATAACCGGCAAACTTACTGCCGAAGGTTTTGCAAGCGGCGTGATCCTATTAAACAGCGCCAATAGCGACAGCAATAATATGGCGGCATTGACCGCAGACAACGGCTCGCGAAAACGAAATAAAAAAGCGCTCATGGCGCCCGATTCTTTCCGCCAGGCTGCTTTTTGGCAGCAATCGACAAGCTCTGAAAACCTGCCGCCTTGATAAGGTCTATTACCACAATAACGCGCTGCAATTCGACGGCCTGATCGCCATTGACGATTACCGCAACCTGAGGATGGCTCTGCCGGGCAGCCTTCAGGCGCGGGACCAGTTCCTCCGGAGCGACCACCACGCCATCAAGCTGCAATTCGCCATCCCTCCCCAGTGCCACGACGGCGCTATAGCTAGCGGCATGTACTTCTGCGCTGGATGAAATGGGCAGGCGCGTCTTGATGCCAAAGGCCGGGATGACGTCGATGCTGATGAGTACAAAAAACACTAGCAGGAACATCATCACGTCGATCATGGGAATGATCTCGATACGTGCCCTAGTCTTTTTTTCTTCTCCCCAGCGTCTCATAAACATCCACTGCTCAAAAAGCGACGGCGTAACACTCGCCAAAGGAAAAATCCTACCAATAAAAGCAGGATCAATCTCTAACCTACATGACCAAATCTACAGAATTAGGATTTCCCTATTTTTCCTATAGGAAAACTCACATGGGAAACTGATGGACGGACGCTCATCAGGGCTGAATTGCATCAGCTTCAAGGCGCTGCAATTCCTCCCGCAAACGCTCGAACTCTTCAACTTCCAACATTTCTCCTTGTTGAACCCGTAGATGCACTTCTCTCAAACGCTCTGCAAAATCCACAAAACCATATACAGCTACCAGCCCGCGCAATTGATGCAACCGGTTGGAAACAGTTTCCGGTTGGTCAATACTTCCAATCTCCTCCAGCAGGCTACCCGCGATAGTAAACAGTTTTGGCAGCAATTTCGCCATGGGATGCGGACGTGCCTCTTCTCGACAATGGACTTGCAATGCGGCCAACAGCGTGCGCTGCTTGACCGGTTTTACCAGGTAAGTCGTAGCACCAGCACTCATGATTCGCTGCTCATCATCAGGAAAATCACTGGAAGTCACCGCAACGACCAAGGTTTTTGGCAACCGCTGTTGCAATTCCCAGGCGCGCATCTCAACCAGGGTTTGGCAACCATCGAGTCCAGGCATTTCGATGTCCAGCAGTACTGCATCGTAACGTTGCTTTTTGAACAGAGCCAACGCCGCATAACCATCCTCGGCTTCGTCAGTGCATTGAACGGCTCCTTCCAGATGCATAGTGAGAATTTCGCGGTTAAGCGCGACATCATCCACCACCAGCACTCGCCCCAGCTTTAAACTGAAAGAAGACTGGCACTCCTTGGAACCTACTGATGCTGGAATACTGATACGGCACCTCTTGAAGTCAATTGATCAGCTTGTGACAGCAATCGGAACCATTCGGGAAAACAGGTTTAAGACTGCCGCCCCGCCGATCCCAATTTCAGTCGACTGAAATCCGCGTTTTAAGAACATTCACGCCCCTGGGGCGTTCCCTCAATTGCAGCCACAAAAATATACGCCATTCAAATGCTACTAGTACTTCCAGTTTGAACACAAGGCATGTGTGGCATATAGACTAAAAGAATTGGGTGTGTTTACGCTCAGTGCAACTCACGATAGTTTGGCTGGCCCTTCGCCACACTCACCTTTCTTCGCCCCCCCCTTACCCTTATTTCAGAGGAAATACTTCCTTGAAAGCAAGAATGGTATCCAGACGAATTTCCACGACCTTTCCATTTCTTCGTCCGAATTTCAACCATTCCCCCGCCTCCCGCGTATTCACATCGAGCGGCGACACCACTTCTATTTTACGAACACCATTTTCGAGATATTCCAACTCTAGATGGAGCCTGCGCAATATGCTGAATTCCAGGCGTTCGTGCTGGATGCAGGGGATCGGTTGGTAAGTCTCTTTCATTTCAAGCTAATTCCAGCGCTGCCTTGTGCCAAAGGATTGATGGCTTTCGCCATGGTAGCGCCGAAACGCTTGGCAAAACGCTCGGCGATCCCTTCCTGCGGCGTGAAATCGACAACATCCTCGGCTTTGAACACTTCACGGGCAACAAAATCCATGCTACCGAGAGCGTCTGCCATGCCCAATTCTAGACTTTTCTCTCCTGTCCAGATCAGCCCGCTAAACATTTCCGGAGTTTCCTTCAGGCGACTGCCCCGCCCCTTACGTACCGCTTGGATAAATTGCTGGTGAATTTCCCCGAGCATTTTCATGGCATGGCCTTTTTGCGTGGCATTCATGGGCGAAAAGGGATCAAGAAATCCTTTGTTCTCGCCGGCCGTCAGCAAACGGCGTTCGACACCGAGTTTGTCCATGGTTCCGGTAAAACCGAATCCGTCCATCAGCACCCCGATAGAACCGACCAGACTGGCCTTGTCCACGTATATCTTGTCAGCTGCGGCGGCGACGTAATAGCCACCCGATGCACAGATATCCTCGACCACGGCATAGAGTGGGATTTCCGGGTACTTGGCGCGCAACCGCTTGATTTCGTCGTAGATATAGCCAGCTTGAACAGGGCTGCCACCGGGGCTGTTGATGCGCAAGATCACGCCCTTGGTGTTCTTGTCCTTGAAAGCCTCCTGCAAACCGCTTATGACCCGGTCGGCACTGGTTTCGCCGCCAAGGGCGATGACACCGCGCATTTCCACCAACGCCGTGTGTTTTCCGCCTATCGGGCCTTCGCCGCGATTAAACCATCCGCCAAACAGAAACAACAGAACGAACAGGTAGCCGAAAGTCAGCACTTTGAAAAAGATGCCCCATTGGCGGGTACGGCGCTGCTCCTGAAGGGCGGCAAACGCCAATTTCTCGATAGCTTGGCGCTCCCAATTTTCCGAATCAGACACCGAACTCACCCCTCAAATTAACATCACAAACAACATTAAGCATTCTCTTTAATCCATTCGTTTATCTCAATAAAGCTATCAACACAAATTAACGGCGACAGCCCTTCCAAATGCTCGCGCGGATGAGCGCCATATGCCGCTGCCAAGGAATCGACCCCAGCGTTAATGGCCATTTGCAGGTCATGGCTGGTGTCGCCGATCATCACGGTGCGGCTGGCGGGCATGCCCGTTTCGTCCATAATCTGCTCTATCATGCAGGGATGGGGCTTGGAGAAACATTCATCCGCACAGCGCGTACTATGAAAATAGCGCCCCAACCCGGAATGTTCCAGAGCACGATCCAATCCGCGGCGACTCTTGCCGGTCGCTACGGCGAGAAGAAACCCGGCGTCATGCAAATCGGCGATGGCCTGGGCAACGCCTTCGAAAAGGGGAATCTGCATGTCCTGCCCGAGATAATAATGACGGTAGCGGTCCACCAGCCGCTCGTAATCTTCCTGCGCATACCCCGGCTGCAGCGTCGAAAGCGCTTCCTGCAGGCCCAACCCAATAACATGACTGGCTGCCGCATCGCTGGGGATCGGCATATCGAGGTCGCGACAGGCATTTTGAATTGAAGATACGATGGTTCCCGCCGAATCCATCAACGTCCCGTCCCAATCGAACACCAGCAAATCAAATCTTTTCGGCACAGCCCGCAACCTCCAGTTTTTTCAAAAACGACTCCAAGTCACTGGGAAGCGGCGCTTCCAAGAGCAACTTTCCCCCTGACAATGGATGTTTGATGGTGATTCTATATGCGTGCAAAAACATGCGCTTCAAGCCGCGTTTCTGCAATTCTTTATTTAGGGGAAAATCGCCGTACTTGTCATCCCCGGCGATGGGGAACCCCAAATGCGCCAGATGAACGCGAATCTGATGAGTGCGTCCGGTCTTCAACTCGGCTTCAAGTAGACTGAAATCGCCCAGGGATTTTTTCAGAGTAAAGACGGTATGTGCCGTTTGCCCCTCTGGATTGACGCTAACGCGCCGCTCACCTTCGGCGGTAGTGTATTTCAGGAGGGAAAATTTGACGCTTTGCTTGGGATTCGTCCATATCCCCTTGACCAGCGTGAGGTAACGTTTGTCCATGTCATTATCACGCATGGCGCGATGCAGTTCGGTCAGCGCAGAGCGCTTTTTGGCGAGCAGCAACACCCCGGAAGTTTCGCGGTCAAGGCGATGAACCAGCTCAAGAAATCGTGCTTGAGGCATCTCCTGGCGCATTTGCTCGATTACCCCTCGACTTACACCACTGCCGCCATGTACTGCCATCCCGGAAGGTTTGTTGAGGGCAATCAGCGCCTCGTCTTCGAAAATAATGCGGGGGGTTAAACGAGACGCTGGAGGAATACTCTCGGGAATGCTGTCAATGTTTTCGCGCATGCGGATCGGGGGAATCCGCAATACCTCCCCGATTTGCAAGCGATGCGTGGCATCCACCCGCTTGCTATCCACCCGCACTTCGCCGCTGCGCAAAATGCGATAGATATGGCTTTTCGGGACGCCTTTCAAATGACGGGTAAGGAAATTGTCGATACGCTGCCCTTCCCCCGCTTCATCGACCGTAAGCCGTGTTACAGATTCTTTGCTTAAATTATTCACTTTGCTTATACTTAACGGTCTGCAGAAAACTGTGTGATGTAACGAGCACTTAGCCGCTGCTTCACCCAGTCGATTGAATGCGCGAAACCGCGCAATGGACAGAGATACAACTGGTTAATTTCGCTCACCAAACAAAGCAGCGATAATAAACGAATTACGCGCTCGAAGCACTGAATGAATTTTCGGCTTCGCCCGAAGGCGAAGCGTTTAAATTTGGCAAATCAACACATTAATGCACATACAAATTCTGGGTGTTATGACAGGCAAGTATAATCAAAACCGCCTTTAGACTTCACGCCAGCCATGCCGCATCATGGTTTGCCGCACCCGTGTGTAGAGCGCGGGAGAACAAAATAAAATGAAACGCATGTTGTTTAACGCGACGCAGGCTGAAGAGTTGCGCGTCGCGATTGTCGATGGTCAAAAGCTCGTTGATCTCGACATCGAGTCCGCAGGAAAAGAGCAGCGCAAAAGCAATATCTACAAGGGTATTATCACCCGCATCGAACCCAGCCTGGAAGCGGCTTTCGTCGATTACGGCACGGATCGTCACGGCTTTCTCCCCTTCAAGGAAATCTCGCGCGTCAACTTTAACGCTGCCGAAGGCGTGGACGTTTCCCGTGCGCGCATTCAGGATGTGTTGAAGGAAGGTCAGGAACTGATCGTCCAAGTTGAAAAGGACGAGCGCGGCAACAAGGGCGCGGCGCTGACCACCTTCATCAGCCTGGCTGGGCGCTATCTGGTCCTGATGCCGAACAACCCCCGCGGTGGCGGTGTTTCGCGCCGCATCGAGGGCGAAGATCGCAATGAACTGCGCGACACCATGGCCCAACTCGACGTACCCGCCGGCATGAGCATCATTGCCCGAACCGCAGGTATCGGACGAAGCTACGAAGAACTCCAGTGGGATCTCAACTATTTGATGCAATTGTGGCGCGCCATCGAAAGCGCCGCCAAATCGCAAACCGGCGCTTTCCTAATTTACCAGGAAGGCAGCCTGGTGATCCGCGCCATCCGCGATTATTTCCAGCCCGACATCGGCGAAATTCTGATCGATACTGAACTGATTTACGATCAAGCCGTGCAGTTCATGGGCCACGTCATGCCACAGAACGTCGTCAAGGTAAAACTGTACAAGGACGATGTGCCGCTGTTCTCGCGTTTCCAGATCGAACACCAGATCGAAACCGCCTTTGCCCGCGAAGTTGGCCTACCTTCGGGCGGCGCCATCGTGATCGACCATACCGAAGCGCTGGTTTCGGTCGACGTCAACTCGGCGCGCGCCACGCGCGGCTCCGACATTGAAGAAACCGCATTCCGTACCAACCTCGAAGCAGCCGACGAAGTCGCCCGCCAACTCCGCCTGCGTGACTTGGGCGGCTTGGTGGTGATCGACTTTATCGACATGGAAAGCACCCGTAACCAGCGCGAAGTGGAAAACCGCCTACGCGACGCACTTCATTACGACCGTGCCCGCGTTCAAACCGGCAAGATTTCGCGCTTCGGCCTGCTTGAACTGTCGCGCCAGCGTTTGCAGCCCAGCCTGGGGGAATCCAGCCACATCCCCTGCCCGCGCTGCCACGGCACCGGCCATATCCGCGGCACCGAATCCTCCGCCTTGCACATCCTGCGCATCCTCCAGGAAGAAGCGATGAAGGAAAACAGCGCGGCTATCCGCGCCCAAGTGCCGGTGGATGTCGCCACCTTCCTGCTCAACGAAAAACGCGCCGAAATCCACACCATCGAGTCGCGTTTCAAAGTCGACATCGTCCTGGTCCCCAACATACACCTGGAAACCCCGCATTACAGCATCCAGCGCTTGCGTCAAGACGAAGTCGGCGAAGACAACGTACTCCCCAGCTACCAGATGGTGGAAATCCCGCCGGAAACCGACGAGGAAAAACCCAACGGCAACGAACCCAAACCGCAGCGGCAGATCGCTGCCGTACGCGGCATCACGCCCGAGCAGCCGGCACCGGTGGTTGCAGAGCGAAAAACCCAACAACCAACCACGTCCTGGCTCGGGAAGGTCAAACAGTTTTTTGGTTTCGGCAGCGAAATCAAGGAAGAGACCAAGCCGGCGAAACCTAAGTCGCGTGAACGTGAAGGCCAGTCCGAGCGCCGTCCCCGCCGCGAAAGAGGCGAGCGTGGCGAGCGTGACGGCAACCGGCGCGACCGTGACAGCAGCAAAAATGAAGAACGCCGTGGTCCTCGCAACGAAGAAAGGGAAACACCCAAGCCACGTAATGCTCCCGCAAAAAAGGAGCCTTCCCCAGCCTTGGAAAGCGGGCACGAGAATGCAACTCCAGCAGTCACCGACAAACCCGATGGTGAATCGCGCAGTCGCCGCGGGCGCCGCGGCGGACGCCGTGAACGTGGTGATCGTGAAGGCGGAAAGTCCCAAGCGTTTGAAGGCAGCACAGACAACACCGCGATGCCTAAAGAAATTGTTGCTGCACAGGAATCCATCCCGGCCACCACCGTCCACCGCGTGGAACCCGCGGCTGTCCCGGCCCTTCAGCCAGCAGCGATAGAGTCGACGCCGACCGCACCGGTTGCAATCATCGAGGAAAATATCCAGGTTGTCGTTACTCCCCCTGCCCCAGTACAGACAGTGGCGATAGCGGAAGCCACACCGGAACCTATCATCCCAGTTCAAGCCCCGATCGAGACCAACGAACCGGTTACGGAAGCACCTCCCGCGCCGCCCACGGTTGAGCAAGAAGACAGCAAGCTCCAGGCAACGCGCCGCAGAAAGCTCCCAGTGGTTGCAGAGCCGCCGTCACTGGGTGATCTGGTAATGATTGAAACCAGTCCCGACAAGGTCGTTCCGCCTGCCGAGCAACCTACTCCGGTCGCCCCCCCCCCCAAGCCAAGGCGTAGCCGTGCGCCAAAGGCGGCC
>JAGXQV010000066.1 GCA_018336195.1 Sulfuricella sp.
AAAACAACCGGCGCAGCCCTTGCGGGACTGCGCCGGTTGTTTGCCCCTGTAGGAGCGCGCTTTAGCCGCGATGTATGTCTCTCGGTGAGACACCGCATCGGGGCTGAAGCCCCTCCTACCTCACCGTAAACCCCTGCGCGGTGCCGTCGGCGTTCTTGATGTAGAGCACGCCGTTGTCCAGCCACCATGCCGGTTTGGCGGCATCGGCCTTGACCAGGTTCCAGTGCGGCAGCAGCGTGTAGCTCTGGCCGTTGACCGTGGCGATGGCGGTGCCGTCCATGCGCGGCAGCACCGTCAGCTTGGCGTCGCCGAGTTCCTTGGCGAAAGTCGCCTGCAAGGAGGTGTAGTCGGCAAAATCGGGCACGATCATCTGGCGGTAGGCGCCATCGTGGTAGGCGACGTTGCCGGCGACGCCGGCGAAGGTCGCGCCGGCGAAGGTCGCGGCGTTGGCCTGGCGGTTCCATACCGGACGGCCCACGTAAGCGCTGCCGTCTGCCGAGGTGACTTGCCAGGTGCCGTTCCAGCGCAGTTCGCTGGTGGCACCCGGCAGGGCTTGCGCCACCTGGGCGGCGAAGACCTGCGGGTCGCCGACGCTCGGCGCGAAGATCGTCACCAGCCCGCCGCTGGCGACTTCGACGTTGCCCTCGCCGCTCACGCTCACGCCGTCGGCGCGGCTGGTATCGACGCGGATGCGGCGGGTGGGAATGACGCTGACCTGATCGCTCATCAGATTGAAGGTCAACGCCGCCTGGGCCTTCTGCTCGGCGCTGGCATCGCCGCTGACCTGGAAGTTCAGCACGCCCTGGGCGCTCTGGGCGGGCGTGGCCGGAACGACGGCGACGCCGAGCGTCTTGTCGACGACCGAGAAGACGCTCTCGTCGAGCTTGGCGCCGTTGAGACGCAGCGGCGTGCCGGCCAGGCGCGGGACGAAAGCGCTGCTCTTGTAGCCGTCGGCGCTGAACTTGTTGCCGCCGGGAACGGTGTCGTCGCCCACCGCGCTGCTGGTGCCGCTCTTGGTGCCGAGGTAGGCGCCGATGACTTGGCCGTTCTTGTCGAACTCGGCGGTCTCCCCGGCCCACACGATGCCGTCCTTGATCGCCGCGAAGCCGTTGCCCTGGCCCAGCGCCGAGAAAGTCCCGGCGGGCAGGACGATGTAGCAGGTGTTGACCTGGACGATCTCCTTGGCCGTCTCGGAACTGACTTCGACCAGGGTATTGCATTTGCGCGTGGCGCTGCTGCTGCCCGAGGTGATGACGCTGCCGCCGACGCTGACCAGCGGCTGGGCGTCTTCGCCGGAGCCGACTTGCGCGGTTCCCGTCACGGCCACCACCGGGGTCTGCACGCCGCCGATATCGACGACCTTGAGCGTGATCTTGGCACCGGGCCGGTTGGCCTGGACGGAGAGCGTCTGGTCGCCGGCCTTGACGGTTACCGGGGTGGCATTGCCGCCGGTGGCCGGGGCGGGCAGATCGACGACCGTGCCGGAAACGTTCTGGGTTCCCTTGGGCACGATGATGGTGTCGCTGCTGGCGACGCCGATCTGTGGCGCGCCGCCGCTGGTGTCCACCGTGACCTTGGAATTGCTGGTGCCGGAGACGACGATGATGCCGTTCTTCAAGCCCGCTACCGCTTGGCCGCTCCTGGTGGCGGTCAGCGTGGAGCTGCCTTGATCGACGGTGACGAGGGTGACCGGGGTGGTGGAGCCCGGCAGGGTGGTGGTCTGCACGCCCAGCTTGGTGTTTTCGCTGTTGCTCGTGGCGGTCACCGTGCCGGTGTCATGAGGCAGCTCGATCTTGACGACGTTGTCGGTGCCGCCGCCGGTGGGCGACGGCAGATTGATCGTCGAGCCGTTGCTGCCGTTATCGGTGACCACCACGGTTTGCCCGCTGCTCGGGGCTGCCGTGCCGCCGCCGCTGGGCAGGGTGGTGGTGGTAGTGACGGGGGGCGCGCTGTCGCCGCCGGATGGTGCGGCAGGCACGCTGGGCGTGACCGCGCCCGACGCCGCCGAATCCGGGCCTGTACCTCGGCTGTTGGTGGCCGTTGCGGTAAAGGTATAGGCGGTGCCGTTGGGCAAGCCCGTCACGGTGCAGGAGGTGGCCGGCGGCACGGCGCTACAGGTCGCGCCGCCGGGGCTGGCGGTCACGGTGTAGCCGGTGATGGCGCTGCCGTTGTCCGCCGGGGCGGTCCAGCTCACGGTGGCCTGGCCGTCTCCCGCAGCAGCAGTGACTGCGCTGGGCTTGCCGGGGGCGCCCGCGACGAGGGTGCTGGCGCTGGAGGAAGCGCTGTCGCCGGCGCCGTTGGTCGCCACGACGGAGAAGCTGTATTCCGTGCCGTTGGTCAGGCCGGGTATGGTGCAGGTAGTGGCGGGCGGTACGGCGGTGCAGGTGGCGCCGCCGGGTTGGGCGGTGACGGTGTAGCCGGTAATGGCACTGCCGCCATCGGCGGGCGCTGCCCAACTGATGGTGGCCTGACCATCCCCCGGCGTGGCGGTGACGGCACCGGGCGTGGCCGGCGCGGTGGCGGTGGGGGTGACGCCGGCGCTGGCGTCGGAAGCGACGCTGGTGCCCTTGTCGTTGTTGGCGGTGACGCTGAAGGTGTAGGCCTGGCCGCCGGTCAGGCCGGTGACGACGCAGGAGGTGGCCGGGGCTACGGCGGTGCAGGTCTTGCCGCCGGGGCTGGCGGTCACGGTGTAGCTGGTGATCGCGGCACCGCCGTCGTTGGCCGGGGCGATCCAGCTCACGCCGGCTTGGCCGCTGCCCGCCGTGGCGGTCACGCCGGTGGGTTTGTCGGGCGCGGTGCTCGCCGGGGTGACCGGGGTGATGGGATCGGAGGCCGAACCGTAGCTCGTGCCACTGTCGTTGCTGGCCGCGACGGTGAAGGTATAGGCCTTGTCGTTTTCGAGACCGGTGAAGTCGCAAGTGGTGGCCGTGGCCGGGGTGGGGGTGCAGGTCGCGCCGCCGGGATAGGCGGTCACCACATAGCCGGTGATCGCGCTGCCGCCATTGTTTGCCGGCGCCGTCCAGTTCACGGTGGCCTTGCCGTTGCCCGGTGTGGCGCTGACCCCGGTGGGCTCAGTGGGAACGGTGGAAATCGGGGTCTTGTTGCTGGGATCGGAAACCGTTCCTGCACCAAAGCTGTTTGTCGCCGTGACGGTAAAGGCATAGGCCGTGCCATTGGCCAGGCCGGGAACGGTGCAGGACGTCGCCGGGGCGTTGACCGTGCAGGTCGCGCCGCCGGGATTGGCGGTGACGGTGTAGCTGGCGATACTGGGGTCGCTCGGGTCGACCCAGGTGACGGTGGCGGAACCGTTGCCCGCCCTGGCGGTGACGCCGGTGGGCTTGGCGGGCGCGGCGGCGGCGGTGGTCACGCTGAACTGGGCGGCCACCCCGCCCACGGTGAGGGTCGCCACTTGCGCCGTGTTGTCCGCGTTGGCGCTGGTCAAGCGCACCTTGATCTTGTCGCCGACCTTGACCAGGCCCGGTTGGGAAGTCCAGGCGCCGCCGTTGACCTGGTATTGCGGGCTGCCGGCGCCGGCGATCTTGATCCCGGTGATGGTGGTCAACCCCGCGAGGGTCTTGGTGTCGCTGGCGACGAGTTGCACGTTTTTCGCAGCGCTGGTGACGGTGGTGAAGTTGGTCAGGCCGACGGGGGCGTACACCTTGCGGACGTCGAAGGCATGGAGCGGATCGCCGCCGCGCACGAGGAGCACCTGGTGGGTGGCGCTCTGTCCGTCCCAACCTGACTGACCGGTACTGAGAACGACGTACCACGAGTGGCCCGGCCACGCCCGGCGCGGCGTGCTCGACCAGAAACCGGCCGCCAACTGAGCACGATTGAAGACGGTCGTGTTGATGGCCGGACTGGCACGGCATTCGTCCATCAGGCTGCGCAGTTCGGCAACGTTGGGCAGGCGCCAATCGGCATAGCCCCGGTGGTTGCCGCTATTGGCGGTAGTGACGATGGACAGCGCCGATGCCCAGGTGTGGTTGTTGGGCGTACCGCCAGCGCAATCGGTGCCGGTCAGGCCCTGGACGCAACGGTCCCATGTCAGGCCGGTCTTCGTGTGGGTGACGGTGCCGTCGCCGTTGATGGCGAAGTCGCTGGTGGGAGTGTGGCCTACCGAGCAGTCCCCGGCCAGGGCAGGGACGGTCAGCAGTGCAAAGGCGGCGGCCAGCGCAGCTGATAACGGTGCAAAAGCAAAATTCGGTCGTTTCATGATGGAGTTCTCCAGTTCAGGAATAAGGTGGCGGGAGCGCCCATGAGGCGGTCTGGCAGCGTCAAGGGGTGGTGCCGCGGACGAGGCGTACCGAACCGGGGTCGTTCGGGTTGCCGGTGGGCATCGCGTAACCGTCCTGGAAGGCCAAATACCAAGCCTGGTTGGAGTTGCCCGCATTGGCCGAGCTCGACCAGAAGCCGTGGCCTTTCGTATAGGGGAACCAGGTGTTGTCGATAGCCCCCGCTCCCTCCGCATTCGCGGCGCCGTACAGGTTGTAATCGACGAGGGTGTCCAGCTCCCTGATCGAAGGCATACGCCAGTCGGTCGCGCCGCACAGGCCGGCGGCATTGACGGCAGTAACGAAACCCTGGGTGTCGCAGGATTTGCCGGTGGGGTTGGTGGTGGCGTTGTATTGGTTGAGGCAGGTGCCGCCGTTGATCTTGCCTTTGACGCCGCCGTTGGTGGCCGGGTTGGAGTCATACCAGGAGAAGTACCAGTTTTTGTGGTGCAGGCTGGCGCTATTGTTGACCTTCATTTCCCAGGTCAGTCCCGTCACGTTGTCCTTGGTGCAGCCCCACTCGTTGGCCGCCACGCCCAAGACCGGGGCGGCGGGGCAAGCGCCCGTTCCAGCCGGTTCGCCGCTGTTGCAGACCTTGCTGTAATCGCGGCCTTTGGTGGCGCTGCCGCCCTGCTTGCTGTAATAAACCCCGGCGTTATCCATCGCCGACACGCCATAGCGGGCGTCCTGATGGGGTAGGGAACTGCCGTTGTCCAGCAAGGTGGTGCAGGTGGTATAGACGGTGCCACCGTCGGTGCAGATGGTGCTGCCGGTGTCGTTGAGACTCGCCGCTGTTACGGCGACGGGCAAAAGACCGGCGAGCAAAACGGGAAGATGTCGTTTCATGGCGATGCTCCTTTGTTCAGGTTGATGAAGCGCGCGCCGGCGCGTGTCCGAAAACCGCCGGCGTGCGTTGCTCAAAAATGATGTTGGAGCGGTTTCTCAGTTGCACCGGACGGTGCAGGCTGAGTGGATGAATCGCCGGGAATTTGCCGCAGACGAAAAGGCGTAAACGCGCTCCGAAACCAACGGAACCCATTGTAATAACACCGTATGCCAGCAACATACCCATGAAAACACACGATTTCTAACCATTTCTAACCGTGCCACACGAAACCTCACGGAATGCCGATCGATATGCTCGGGTATTCCTGAGTAGCAGGCTGACATGGCGAAAAAGCTCCCCGTCCGGCACGGTATCGTCCAGACCATGCACGGATTCAACGCCGTACGGGGCCGCCGCAAGGCGCCAAGAAAACGTCCTCGAACTGGCGATCGGGAACGGTGCGAGTTTTGATACATCGTTGAAGCGCTGTTGCCGGTCGGCATCTACGCCGGCTATCCGGCGGCGCTGGATGGCTTGATCGTGCTGGGTATGGCAGCGAAAAGCCCACCGCTACGGCGGTGCAGGTGTTTTGCGCGCGCATCGGCAAGGCCGTCGGGAAATGGCGGTAAGCGGCTGGCGGCGCAATCCGGCTTAGTGCGCGTTTCGCCGGCTTTGCAACAGCGCGGTGGCGTAGGCCGCCAAGGCAATCAGCGTCAGAACCAGCGGGACGGCAAAGAAGAAACTGGCGGACAAGGTTGCCGCGGTCGCCGCTACCAGGGTGTGCAGGATGAGGATCGGCCTTTCTTCAACCTGGCTGCGTCCGCTCAGGAGCGCCAGCGCGCCATAAGCCATCAGCAGAAAACCCATGGTCACGCTGAAACCCACATGGTATTCGTAGAGGTTTCCGGTGCGTCCGGGCATGTCGATGGCGAAAGCCTGCATCGCGGCGACGATCCGCTGATGGGCGGGGGATTGGGGCGCGGCCAGTTGGCTGGCGAGATGCCCGGCGCCGACGGCGATGAATGCCCATGATCCGATTCGGTTCAGGGTTCGGGGTGATGGCATGTGCGGCTCCTGAGTGGTGGGTGAGGGGAAAACGTTCGGAGCGGCGCTTTACGGCACGCGGCGGTAGGGGCGCACCAGCAGGTGGCAACGGCTCGCCAATTGGGCGAG
>JAGXQV010000067.1 GCA_018336195.1 Sulfuricella sp.
GATTGCCAGCCCGATCATAGGCGGGCGGGAGCCATGTCAGGCTTTCCGGGTTTTCGATAGAAAATGCCAGCGACGATCCGCCCACGGGAAACGTGTAGCGAAGCTGGCTTTGCCGTAGCAGGGTTGCCGAACCAGGCGGATTGAAGTCCACGGTTTCAGGAAAGGAACGCAGGTCGGTAAAATTCGACCAAGTCTGCCCCACCAGGACATTGCCAAGTTGCCCGTAGGCGTGACGCAGACGAAACAGGGTACTATTGGACCCCAGTTCAGCCTGGTACTGGTTGGGCGCATTGAAATCGCCTTCGACCTTGACCAGCAGGTTACCCGCCTGGGTCGGCGTGCTGGTCATGAAGCCCAGGCGGCTGGCGCGCGCGGTCGAAAAAAACTGGCCGTGCCGCCGTCCATTGGCCGAATTGTCGAAAGGCTGGGCAAACACCGAGGCGGCCCAGTCGTTGTTGAACGTGTCGACGATACGACCGCGCAGATCGTAGGTGGTATCGATACGGGCAGCACCGTAAATCTTGAGGGAAGTATCGGTTCCCGGAATCTTGAATGATCCCGGCAAATCACCGGCAGTCACGGGAAGGACTGGAGTTTTCGACGGGGTCTGCGGCGCGACGGACAACTGCGTTTCAAGCTGCGTGACACGCTGTTGAAGCTGTGTCATCACCGCCTGCTGCTGCGCCAGCAACGCCTTGAGCTCGTCCAGTTCGCCGGCCCGCACCGTCGGCACCGCAAACGCCAGGGCAACTATCATCGTAGTTTTGTTGAAGTTGAACATGTTCGACACCTGAAAAGACGACATGGCCCGGATGGGACGTCCGGACGGGGTCAAATGTAGGCCTTCAGGCAGAAAAAGGCGCGCCCCGGGTCGATATCCATGAAATCGAACTCAATCGGCTCGCTGGCGCGGCGGGCGATTTCAATCAGGCCGATGCTACCTCCCCGGCTTTGCTCTTCCGAGGGTTCGCGGAGTTTTTCCTTGTAGTGCGCCTTAAGCGCATCCTTGTCCATGGTAGCCAGTTTTTGCAGGCGTTCGCGCAACATCGGTACATCGTTCTGGCTGACGATATTGCCGCAAACCACGAAAAACCGCTGTTCCTCGCGCCCCACCGCAATCATGCCCGAACTCAACTCCACTTTCTTATCCAGTTCGCCTTCCACGCGATCAACGGAATAGCGGATGATGTTCTGCACCTGCTCGACAAAAACCGAGAATACCTTGCGGGTGACATTGGCGTCGGTTTCATCCAGGGCCATTTTCTGTTTCAGCGCCTCGCCCAGGGCAAACAGGATGCCCTCCGAAACATAGCCGGTAAAGGAAAAAACAATGCCTTTCCTATTAAGATCCTGCTGGAAACCATAGTATTCCTGCACTAGCATGAAAATCGCTCCTGAATGGGGCCAACCGCAAGGTGCGGCCCCGAACGCAAAAAATTACACCAAATCCGCTTTCGGTAATATGACCCGGAATTCCGCGCCATCGCCAGCATTCCGCGCCTCGATTCCACCACCCATGTTTTTCATGATAACCCGCGACATGTACAAACCGATGCCGGTTCCCTGCGCCTTGGTGGTGAAGTACGGGTCGAAGATGCACCCCAGCATCTCCGCGGGAATGCCGCCGGCGTTGTCGCGAACATCCACCCACGCCGTTTGGTCATCCTGACCATAATAGATGTCCACCCAGCCTTCCGGAATCTTGCGTTCGACAATTGCATCCTTGGCATTGGTCAAAACGTTGATCAAAACCTGGGAAAACTCGTTGTGGAAACCCCGAACCAGCGCATCGTCGCAATCTTCGCCATGCACCCGCACCTTGAAATTCATGCTTTTCAGGATGAGATGGAACGCGTCCTCGGTCCCTTCTTTCAAGCTGAAATTCTCGGGCTGCTTGTTCGGCTTGAAAAAATTCAGGAAATCGTCGATGGTTTCATACATCTGGCGAATGACCCGACTGGCGTTGGAAACATGTTCACCCAGGGTATTCTTGTCCAGCACCTGCCCTTCGTAATCGTGTTCGATGCTTTGCACGATCAGGCTCAAGGCAAACAAGGGCTGGCGCCACTGATGGGTAATGTTGCCGAGCATTTCGCCGAGCACCGCGTGGCGCGATTGCTGGATCAGCAAATGCTCCTGTTCGCGGCTTTTGGCCACCTCGTCCGCAACGCGCTGCTCCAGATTCTCATTGAGCTGGCGCAACTGCTCGGCCAATGCCTCGCGCAGGTCGACCTCAATGTGCAGCGTTTCATTGAGCAATTTGAGTTCCGTGGCTTGCGACGCCAGCGTCTGGTTGGCTTGATGCAAATCCAGTTGCAGGCGATCGCTGATCCGCAACAAACGACGCTGCTCGCGATAACTCTGGCGATACGCCCCAGCCAACTCGCGGACACCACCAGCGACATCCTCCAGCATCCCGATCATGGAATCCGCGCTTTGCAGAACGCGCTCTTCCTGCTCGAAAAGGGAAAAACCGCCGTCCGGGGTATCCTGCTCTTTTTCAGTCACTTTAATTACCGACCAAGGGGATGAAGAATGAAGTACTGGGAATATTGTTCTTTTTGCCTATGTTATAGCTGAATCCGGGTTTTTGCCACCCTCGGAAGGTGAAAGCCGACAGCGCCGGAAGCGCGAGCGGCGGCGGCAAACGCGGCAAATTATTGGGTTAACGGCTTTGCGCCACCACCCAAGCTAATTGCGGCTCATCAGAGGGTTGATGATGCACACCAGTTGCGCCTTGGTGTCGTCTTTGACCATGTCGTGGATTTTCCAGCCAAGAAATATCCGCAGACAGCGCCCCGGAAAGCTCGGCCAGACGGCATAGAAGCAAAACGCCCGGCTTTCGCCGTTATCGCCGAGGACGAAGAGCCAACCCGGATGGTAGGGTTGATTGCTTATCTCCGGGTCCCCCCAATGGCGGTAGCTGCAATCGGGCGCTTGCAGCCAGCCGCAAAAGTAGCCGAAATTATTGCCGGGATTGCGCAAGGCCAGCCATACGAAGCGGCAGCAAAACGAAGTGACTTTGTCACCATATTTTTGCTTCCAGTAGGGGTCGCCGTTAATCCCCTCCGCGTCGTTATCCCACGGCCAGAAGATCGGCAACAGATGGTTGGATTGCTTGGTGGTGAAAAGCAGGGCGATCGGCACCACGATCAGGCCGGAAAGATCGACGAGGAACGATGCGGGAACCAGAATCAGATAGCGGATAAGTGTCAACATGCCGGCTCCTTGTCTTATTCGGAAATGGCGGCAAACGCCCGACGCGACCCGCGGGAATCGCAACGGCTCGTATGCCGCTACGCAATGTAGGTTTTTTGCGCTGGACTGGCAACCAAAATCACGAAACAAGGAGATGTCGCCAGGGCACCGCCCGGCGACACGTTACTCGACACTCGCCGTCAATCCGCAGAGCTATCCCTTGCTAAACGTAAACATCCCGTCGCGGCAACGACCTTGATGACATCCTTCGGCCCGAAGCGCCCGGACAGGATTTCCTTGGCGAGGGGGTTTTCCAGATGAGCCTGGATCGCCCGTTTCAACGGCCTTGCACCGAATATCGGATCGAAGCCGGCAGTGGCGATTTCCGCAAGCGCGGCGTCGCTGACTTCCAGCTTCATTTCCATCTGCGCCAGGCGCTTGTCGAGGTACTGCAACTGGATGCGGGCGATCGACTTGATGTTGGCTTCGTCGAGCGCGTGGAACACCACCACTTCGTCGATGCGGTTGATGAATTCCGGGCGGAAATAGGTCTTCACCTCGCCCATCACCGCCAGAAACCGTAGGGCTTAATTTGCCACATTGCGGAAATTAACCTTAAAGGGTAGTATCGATCAATGGAAAAGCGAAAGCCACAGTACGACATTACCGCCGTCCAGGCGGCGGTGAAATTGCGCGGCGCCGACGCTTTTACCGGAACAGCATTGATCGGCGTGCAATCGATGGGGCTGGATATAACGCAGGCCATCGACGTTGTGTGCAACATGAAAAGATCGGACTTTTTCAAGAGCATGACGACGCATGCGTCAAGTCAGGTTTGGCAAGACGTGTATCACCCAAAGACGCCTACCGGGAAGCTTGCTTACGTCAAAGTTACATTGCGCGAGGACGGGTCAATCGTGATCCAGTTCAAGGAGAAATAATATGTCCAGAACATGCTTGAATTGCGGGCAGGGCGAAATGGCGCATGCTGTCAAGGATGTGGCCTACGAATACAAAGGGCACCACGCGGTAATTCCGGCGGTGCGCGGCTGGCATTGCCCGCACTGCCATGAAGTCGAATTCGATGCAGGAGAAGGCGTCCGCTTCGCAGAAGCGATCAAGGCGATTGCTCAGGAGGTCGACAAGCAGGAGGCGGCTGAATTGGCGCGCATTCGAAAAAAACTGAAGCTCACCCAGTCAGAAGCCGCCAAAATCACAGGGGGCGGCGCGAATGCCTTTTCTCGCTACGAACATGGGAAAGCCAAGCCTCTGCCAGCGGTGACCAATTTGTTCAAACTGCTGGATCGCCATCCTGAATTGTTGGAGGAATTACGCTCGGCGTGACCAACGCCGACAGTCGGCTGAAACGTGGATGCCGATTTTTTCGACAGCGTCCCGGGTTGGAGCTACCCAAGCTCGCTGTTTGCATCCGGCGCACTGGCCGCTGGTTAGTGCGCCCTTGAGCATGTTGGAGGTGGGAAGGTGGTGCTTGGGCGTATGCCAATAAAGACGCATCGGTTAAACTGTCGGCAACTTGGGTTGCGTAATTCTTTCCAGCGTACCAACCAAATGTCAGCAATTGAGAAAAAATCTGGCGATGAACACAAAAATTTAGCATTATATTTTGGAGGCGTTTGAGGTGATCGGTTCAGACATTTACATTTTAAGCGTTTTTGGGATGCTGGCTTTCTTGCGTCCGATCTTCCTTTTCGGTACTTACCACAGACGCGAAAAAGAGAATACTCGGGTGAAGAAGGAATGGCTCCAGCCGTTGCAACTGGCAACCTTCTACTTCATCCTCGCGCTCAGCCTTTCAGAACACTTTGTATGGGGGAAATGGTTATTTAACTGGACAATTTCTGTCGGCTGCGTTTTTCTCATTATCTTGAGCCAAATTCTGAAAGTCGCCGCAATCAGAGCCATGGGGCATTACTGGAGTCCACACGTTGAGATACACAAAGAGAAACATTCACTGATTGAATCCGGCCCATATGCATTCATGCGCCATCCGAGCTATCTGAACGGTATCATGGAAGGAATTTGCGCGCCGCTGATTTCAGGTAGCTGGGTAACATTTCCGTTTGCGATACTGCTCATAGGCGCGGTGTTCAGGCTTAGAATCCTTGCTGAAGAGGATGCAATGCGCGAACAGTTCCGACATTCATATGAAGAATATTGCCAAAGAGTTAGCCGCTTTGGAATTAAGGGCGAGCATCTTCTTCCCAAGACTGTTTTTATGCGTCTATCCAAATCAATTATCTTGGAGCGGAGCTAAGCTGCAATGACTCAAGAATCTATATTGCCAAAATTAGGTAATCCGATAATGAGTGGGAAAAAGGATATCAGAGAGAAATTACCAATTCCTGTTGTTCTTATTCTTATCGCCTCGATTTTGTTGGCCATTTTCTTTTTCTTGATAATTCACTATAAATTCGGTTGGGGAAAGCAAGGCTCGTTTTTTGACATCATAGGGAAAGCGGCAAAGGAATTGGATATTTCAATTTTCGACACAAACTTCGTGGTGACCGGAAACGCGGGTGGAAACGGGCGCCAAGAGCTTCACTCTTTGATCTATGAGACTATGTGCATCATACAGGTGTCGGCGTCTATTTTGACAGCCGGCATCGCCATCTCCGGGCCGCTGTATTTGACAACATGGCAGCAACTGTCTGACTCACTTTTTCAGGCGTTAAAGGATGCAAGTGAGGTTGCCCGTAGAGGAAATCTAAGTGAAGAGGAATTATCACAACTGCGAATTGTTTGCAAAGGCGGCGTTGAGAAGATGGCTGACCTCTCCTCACATGTAATGAGAGGTAGAACAGCGTTTCGGTTTGCGCTGAAATCCAGTGCTACGCTGCTTGGATGTACGATGATAGTCGCTTTTATTCCGATACATGGATTCTTGCACGTTGGCTTGGCTGCAATAACTTTGTTTTCGCTGGGGCTCGGACTTCTCTTCTTATTTATGATTTTTGAAATCACAAACATGAGTCCAATACCAGCAAAGCTAGCTATCCATGAAATACTGGCCAAAATTATCAATAATAAAATCTAAAAGCGATTATACGTGCGGCAGCGCATTTCGCTAAGCGCGGGATGAAAAGTTAAAAATAAGGAGCCTCTTTAGATATGCACTGCTTAATGGAATTAATTGGATCGTTTCGCTCCAGCTTAGCCCACTCATTTGCTAATCTTGCGCCGACCCTGTTTATCCTCGTTATTTTGGGGACGCAAACATCATGCGAGAGACAGCATTCATCTGAGTCCGCCGCGACGAAAGTTGTCACGGCAGCTGCTATCAACGCATATTCTGGTCCTTTCTACATCGCGGCAGAGAAGGGATTCTGGAAGGCTGAGGGGCTGGATGTGACCGAGAAGTACTTCGCATCAGGCCGCATGTGTTTGGATGCTCTGTTGGCTGGTTCTGCCGACATCATCACCGTTGCGGAGACCCCCATCGTGTTTGCCGGTTTTTCAGGCCAAAATGTCGTTGTGGTGAGCACGATTTCGTCAGCAAAGAACGATATAAAGGTAATCGCAAGAAAGGATCATGGCATCAACAAGCCGGAAGATCTGCGCGGTAAAAAGGTAGCCATGCTTTTTGGTGCGACGTCAGAGTATTTTGCCGGATTGTTTTTAAATGCATATGGCATTTCGTTCAAAGATATAAACCGCGTCAATTTAAACCCCTCTGACATGCCCGTGGCGCTGATTAAAGGAGATATTGACGCCTATGTTATTTGGGAACCCTTTGTTTACAATGCGTACCAAAAGTTGGGTGACGAGAAGGCCATTCGTTTCATGCGGGGCGATCTCTATACCCTTCCGTTCAACATGGCAGTGAGGAAGGACTTTGCAGAGAGGAACCCAGATACGGTCGAGCGCGCCCTTCGGGCAGTCATCAAAGCCAATGAATTCATCAATAAGCATCCAGATGACGCCATCTCCATCGTCAGCAAGCGTATTGGCACCGATGAAAGGGTTGTGAAGGCCATCTGGTCAGACTACGAGTTCAACGTGGAGTTGTCACCGCTATTGCTGGATGCACTCCAACGCGAAGCGAAGTGGGCAAAGGAGGCGGGAATCGCTCCGGCTACTGTAGCTATCCCTGACTACAAAGTGTTCATTGACGCCCGACATTTGAAAAAAGTGGCCCCATCTAAGGTATCAATGGAGTGAAACGGCAGCTTATACACTTGCTCCGCTACGCGACGCTGCCAACGCTGCTCATTTTGTGGGAATTCCTGTGCGTGGAAGGAGCCATCAATAGCAAGCTCATTCCTCCTCCGTCCAGCATCCTTATCTCTGGAATCGAGATGTTTCAAAGTGGCGAAATGGTTTCTGATTTGCTGGCGAGTGGTGGCCGTTGGTCCATGGGATTTATCGTCGCAACGCTGCTTGGTATCTTCTGCGGCCTACTTACCGGCAGGCTGGAATTATTTAGAGCGACGTTGCAGCAGGTCATCCAAGTCTTCCGGCCCGTTCCGGCAATTTCTTTTGTGCCGCTAGCAATCGTGTGGTTTGGAATTGGTGAATCTGCGAAGTATTTTCTTGTGGCGTGGGGAGCTTTCTTTCCTATATGGCTTAACACCCACATCGGGGTATCCGGCGTTGATCGTTACTATTTGTGGGCTGCCCAGAGTCTGGGCGCATCAAGGATTCGCACGGTAATGACCGTCATCCTACCCGCAGCATTGCCCTTTATCTATTCCGGTTTGCGAACCGGAATAGCTGTAGGCTTTGTCTGCCTTGTGGCAGCGGAAATGGTTGGCGCCTATGAAGGGATTGGCTTCCGAATCATCGCATCGCATCTTGTTTTTCGCGTGGATAAGATGTTTGTGGCGATCTGCATGTTAGGAATACTGGGGGCCGCAACAGACCGAATTTTCAGCATAGTGTTCCTTCGAGTGTTTCCTTGGATGAAGACCGCGAACTCAACAGTGGAAAGTAAATGAAACAGGGTTCCATAGAAGTCACTGATGTCAGTGTCACTATCACCGGCGCTAGACAGGTTCAGGCCGTAAAAGACATTACCTTTAGCGTCGAGGCTGCAAAGTTCGTATCCTTCTTGGGGACATCCGGTTGCGGAAAATCTACTATTTTGAATGTGTTGGCGGGGTTCATACAGCCAACTAGAGGAAGCGCAACCCTCGATGGAAATCTAATTGTTGGCCCAGGACGTGATCGCGGAATTGTTTTTCAACACCATGCACTATTTCCCTGGATGACAGTGTGGGACAACGTGGCATATGGACTCAGGTGCAATAGCTTACCCAATGCGGACGTAATTGAACGTACACGAAAATTTATTGAGTTGGTGGGCTTGCAGCGTTTTGCCAACGCTTATCCCGGCGAACTTTCCGGGGGTATGCAGCAGCGTGTTGGTATAGCTCGCGTGATGGTCAACAACCCAACGGTGTTATTGATGGATGAGCCGTTCGGCGCGCTTGATGCTCAGACAAGATTGATCATGCAAGAACTCCTCCTTCAAATCTTTCGTGACGAGAGCAAGACCGTTGTGTTTGTCACGCACGATATAGATGAAGGGATATTGTTGTCGGACACCCTGTATGTTTTAACGGCTCTGCCTGGACAGATCAAGGCGTGCATTGACGTGGACATACCTCGACCAAGGGATCGAAGGGTTTTTGAATTACCGAGATTTATTCAGATTAAAAAGCAGGTGATGGAATTGATTCGTGAAGAGACGATGAAATCTTTGCTTTAGTTGTCGCGGGCATCTTGATAACCGAGCAGCATCATCAGGATCAGGTCTAGATTCGTAGCATTCGAACCACTGGACAATCCAGAATTACCTCAATCGAAATACGGATGCAGGAAGCCGCATTTTATCTGCCTGCCCTGGTAGCGGGATAAATCCAAAATGTTCATAAAACGAGGCGGCTTGGCAATCTTTCGCATCCACGATGATTTCGGCTACGGCCAAAACATCGCTGGCCTGGGAGTCTTTCGGGCAAGCGTCGGCAAGCAGGATTGAACCCAGTCCCTTGGCCTGAAATTGATTATCTACCGCCAGGCGCCCGATCAAAGCAACCGGTTGCGAAGCGTAGCGCCGGATGTACTCATTCAGCGGCTCACTTCCGCACTCAAAGCCAGCCGTTTCGCTTGACCGCCCCCCCAAGTAGTCCGCAGTACCGTTACGCGCCGGCCCTAAACACGAAGCCACTCCCGCCAAAATCCACGCGGATGACATCCTTCGGCCCGAAGCGCCCAGCGAGGATTTCCTTGGCGAGGGGGTTTTCCAGACGGGCCTGGATCGCCCGTTTCAACGGCCTTGCACCGAATATCGGATCGAAACCGGCAGTGGCGATTTCCGCAAGCGCGGCGTCGCTAACGATCAGTTTCATTTCCATCTGCGCCAGGCGCTTGTCGAGGTACTGCAACTGGATGCGGGCGATGGACTTGATGTGCGCTTCGTCGAGCGCGTGGAACACCGCCACTTCGTCGATGCGGTTGATGAATTCCGGGCGGAAATAGGTTTTCACCTCGCCCATCACCGCCAGCTTGATCACCTGGTAATCGTCGCCGGACATCTGCTGGATCATCTGGCTGCCGAGGTTGGAGGTCATCACCACCACGGTATTCTTGAAATCCACGGTGCGCCCCTGACCGTCGGTCATCCGCCCATCGTCGAGCACTTGCAGCAGCACGTTGAAGACGTCGGGGTGGGCTTTTTCAACTTCGTCGAGGAGGATCACGCTGTAGGGCTTGCGGCGCACCGCTTCGGTCAGGTAACCGCCTTCTTCATAACCGACATAGCCGGGCGGCGCGCCGATCAAGCGCGACACCGAATGTTTCTCCATGAATTCGCTCATGTCGATGCGGATCAGATGTTCCTCGCTATCGAACAGGAAACCGGCCAGGGTCTTGCACAATTCGGTCTTGCCGACGCCGGTCGGGCCGAGGAACAGGAACGAGCCGTAGGGCCGGTTGGGGTCGCCCAAGCCGGCGCGCGAGCGACGAATTGTGTCCGCTACCAGGCGCACCGCCTCGTCCTGTCCGACCACCCGCTCATGCAATACCGTACCGCAACGCGCCAGCCACGCGCTGTGAAAAAGCGCGATTTGTTGCCGTGCAAGGTGTAATGACAGGCAAAAAAGGAGGCCTCAGATGAATGCCGTCGTGATTGAACAGGTGGCGCTCAATGAATTGCCCGCCGCCTGGCGCGCTCGACTGCCGGTTGCGCCTGATGCGCGTGTCACGGTAC
This sequence comes from Sulfuricella sp., assembly GCA_018336195.1. GTDB lineage: Bacteria > Pseudomonadota > Gammaproteobacteria > Burkholderiales > Sulfuricellaceae > JAGXQV01. Next base: position 10,427 of record JAGXQV010000067.1, read on the forward strand.
GCATCGAAGCCCAACAAGCGCTGAACAGAGCACACTCAGGCACGAATTGTTGGGCTACGAAACTTCACAAATTGGCGACGCCCTCTGTGGGCGCGGCCTTGACCGCGATTTCTGCGCTAGCCTTCGTGGCTCGGGTGATCGCGGCCAAGGCCGCTCTACGGGCATCACAACGATTACTTCACCCCAAAACCCTGCGCGTTGCCGTCGCTATTCTTGATGAACACCTTGCCGCCGGCGTCCAGCCACCAGCTTTTGGCAGCTTGGTCCGCAGGGGTTACGCTCAGGTTGAAATCCGGCGTCAGCACGTAGCTTTTGCCCAGCAGCTTGGCTCTGTAGCTGCCGTCGCCGTTGGCGGCGACAGTGGCGCCTACGTCCAGCGGCTGGAATGCGGCGATCAGTTGCGGCAGGTCGGCGAACGCCGGGAACAGGGCTTGCCGATTGCCGGCGCCATCCTGGTAGACGAGGTTGCCCTGCTCATCGCTGGATACCGCCTGGCCGCCGTCGGCGGGTTTTACCGTCCAGGCAGGTCGCAGCACATAGGTGACATTATTCAGCCGCACATGCACCGTGCCGTCTTCCAGCACCGACAGGATGGCGTTTTTGTCCAGCTTGGCGAGTTGCCTGACAAATCGGGTGAAGTCGCCAATCGCGGGGACGATGGTAGTGACCACGCCGCTTTTCACCACTTCCGCGTTGCCCGTGCCGGTGAGCGTGACGCCGTCCGGGCGGCTGGTGTCCACCGTGATGCTGCCGACCGGCAGGGCGTTGACCGATCCGCCGGGGATGGCGAAGTGCAGCACGCCGTCGCTATTTTGCCCTTGAGCGGTGACGTCCTGGTCGACGGCTGCGGCGAGGACGTCGGCGAACATCCGGGTAGCGGAGATACGCGCCACCTTTCCGTTCAAGTTCGGCACCACGGCCTTGATGAAGTCGGCGGGCTTGAGCGGGTCGCCCACGGCGCCGCCATCGCCAGCCGGGCTGCCAAGGCGCACTTGCGTCACCTTGCCGTTCACGTCGAGTTGGGCGATTTCACCGGCGTAGAGCTTGCCGTCCTTCGTCAATGGGATCGCGGCGAAGGCGTTGGCGGGCAGCACCACGTAGCCGGACGTCACGCTCAGGGTTGCGACCCCGCTGCCGTCGAAAACCACCGTCCCGCCGCCGGTACCGGCGCTAACCACCACGCCGCTGTTGCCCACCGTCAGCAAGGGTTGGCCGGGCGCGGCGCTGACTGTCACCGTGCCACTGCTTACCGCCAGCACCGGGGTCGGCACACCGTTCAGCGTGAGGGTTTTCAGCGTCACGATGGCCGTGGCGCCGACGGGCGTCACCGTCAGGGTGTTGCCGCCGACCTTGATCGTCACCGGCGCGGTCACCGTTCCGGCAACCGGCGCGGCCAGGGTGATGGGCACGCCGGAAACGGATGCTCCGGCGGCAACCACCAGGGTGCTGCCGGGCGCGGGGCTGACCGGGGTGGTGCCGGTCAACGTCGTTTCCCCGCCCGTGACGTTGATGACGGTAGGTGTGGAGGAGCCGGAACCGGACGATGCCGCCTGGGTCACGCTGACGAATGCCCCGCTCACCCCGCCTATGGTCAGCATGGCGGTTACGACGGTGCTGTAACTGGCCGATGAAGTCAGCTTGACCTTGACCTGGTCGTTGAAATTCACCGTGCCGGCACTGGCGGTATAAGCGCCCCAGGTGGCGCCGCTGTTGGTCGAGACGGCATATTGCCCGCCGCCGATGCTGATCGCGCCGGCGATATTGATGCCGGTGACGGTGATCGCGGCGCTCTCGATCACGCTGTTCAAGGCCGCGCCGGTCGCGGCGGTGAAGCTGAAAGTGCTGGGCGTGGAATCGGCGGCATCCAGCGCCGCCGTGGTGACGGCGCTCGCCAGCACGTTGCCAATGGCATCCTTCAAGCTGTTGGCGGAGATGTTGAGCTTGTTGGTGCTGCCGGTCAGCGGCGCGGCGAAAGTCACGACCAGGGTGGAACCGGACAGCGCCACCGTGTCGCCGCCGGCCAACGCGTTGAAGGTCGTGCCGTCGGCGGCGAAGGTAATGGCGGCTTTCAGGGCGGCGAGGTCGGCCAGATTGTTGACCAGCGGTTCGTCGAAGCTCAGGGTCGCCGTCAGCACCGTCATGCCGGCGTTGAGCGCGGCGCCGGTATAGACCGGTGGAATGATGTCGTAGGCCGCGAGGGGCACCGTGGTGGCGCCCGCCAGCAGGGTGCCCATACCGTTCTTGAGGCTGTTGGCGGCGATCTTGAGCTGGTTGGCGGTGCCGACCAGCGGCGTGGCGAAGGTCACGGTGAGGGTGGAACCGGATAGCGCCACCGCGTCGCCCGCCGCCAGCGCGGCATAGTTCGTGCCGTCGGCGGCGAGGGTGATGGCGGCTTTCAGGGCGGCGAGGTCGGCCAGGTTGTTGAGCGGCGTGCCAGTGAAGGTCAGCGTCGCCACGGTGTTGCTCCCGTTGATCGCCACGCTCTGGTAGGCGGGCGAACCGGTGGCGGTGACGCTCGCCACCACGTTGTCGGAGGCGTCCTTCAGGCTGTTGGCGGCGACCTTGAGCTGGTTGGCGCCGCCGGTCAGCGGCGTGGCGAAGGTCACGGTGAGGGTGGAACCGGAAAGCGCCACCGTATCGCCCGCCGCCGGCGCGGTGAAGCTCGTGCCGTCGGCGGCGAAGGTGACGGCGGCTTTGAGCGCGGCGAGGTCGGCCAGGTTGTTGGCCAGTGCTTCATCGAACGTCAGCGTGGCCACGGTGTTGCCGGCGCCGAGCGTGGCGCCTTGATAGACCGGCGCGGTGCCGTCCTGGGAATCGAACGCGCCGGAAGGCTGCCCGCCACGCACGAGACGAACAAAGGCGTCGACGTAATTGATCTTGCCGCTGACGGAGGACATCATGACATAGTTGTCGAAATAGATTATCCAGGCGCTGTTCGGCTGGGTAAAAGAGGGGGTGCTGCTCCAGAAATAAGAAGATGACGACGGTGTATTAGGGAAAGCCGTGGTGTCGATGGTCGGGCTGGAAGTGGCGTCGATTTTCAGCAGCGATTCCAGTTCCTTGATGTTGGGCAGACGCCAGTCGCCATGGCCTTTGTAGGCGCTGCCATTGGCGGTGGCGGCCCGCGCGAGCGCCTGCGCCCAGGTGTTCCAGTTGACCACGCTGCCGCCGCTGCAATCGGCATTGTTGGTCTGCCCCCAGGTGCATTTGTCCCACATCAGGCCGGTGACGCTGTCGGTCACGGTGCCGTCGCCGTTGTCGGTAAAGGCCGCCCAGGCCGGCGCGGCGGCAGACAGGACAAGAAAGACCAGGAAAGAGAAGCGTGTCGGTTTGCGAGTCATGATGAACCTCTGCGGGATGAAACCGTGATGGGTGGGGTAGGAGGGGGCATTGCGCCGACGAGGGGCCATGGCCGCGCCGATCCAAAGGGCCGAATCACGGCCCGCTACGCACGAGACGAACGTACTGGGCAAAGGCAGTCTTACTGAAGTAACTGACTGTGCCGTCCATGAAGTCGATGCGCCAGGCCCTGGTCGGAGTGGTTGCATAGACATCGCTGGTCCAGTAAGCAAAGCCGCCGGGGGCTAAGGTTGCCGGAAAATAGTTGCCGTCGATCATCGGACTGGGCGCACCGAAGTGGACGATGGACAGCAGTTCGCGCCGGGTGGGGGCGCGCCAGCCGGTATTGAGCCCGCAGCGGCCGGCGGCGTTGGCGGCGGCGGGATGGG
>JAGXQV010000068.1 GCA_018336195.1 Sulfuricella sp.
AAAGGTGACCGGGTCACCGATCCGGACGAGCTTTTCCGCTTCCTTCCTGTCGGCAGCGCCGATATCGATGTACTGGTTCTCCAGCTTGGTCACCGAATCCCGGTCCTTGGCCTCCATGAGATGGATCGGTTTGCGCCCGATGACACCGGCAACAGCACCGGTCCCGCTCTGCACGGTCACCCGCTGACCCGGCGTCAGATGGGCATCCACACCGCCGATGGCGCCGAAGCAGAGAAAGCCGTTGTCATCGATGTAACGGATCTGCAGGCCGATCTCGTCGGAGTGCCCGACCAGCATCACCCTTGGGCGTCCCGCCCCTTTCCCCTCGATGCAGCCGTAGACATTCCCCAGCACATCACTGGTAACCGCGGCAAACGGCTCGATATACGCGCGAAAAACCCGCTGGGCAGGCTGCTCGTATCCCGACGGACTGGGTGCCGCCACCAGGCTGGATAGAAAAGCAAACGACTCTGTGCGCATCGGCGAGACTCCTCTTGTGCCGGGCTACGGCTCCCGGGCTGGACAGCAGAGCGGATAAGCGGACGGTCAGTCACCCCGTGCTCCGCCCTCCCCGCGCTACATGGGATATTTACCCATCTGGGACGGGTCGAGCCCTTCCAGATAGTCGGCGTATCTTTGCTCGTCGCTTTCGCGGATCACCGCCTCTTCCTGCAGGGAAAACTTGGTTGCCCAATCCATCAGGCCGGAGGAAACCATGAGCGGAATCTTGTAGGTCAGGGTCAGATTCAGGGCCTCGACGAGATTCACATCGACCCGCAGTTTCTGGCTGCCGTTTTTCAGCCAGACCGCTGCCGTGACGGTACCTCTCACGTCCCGTTCAACGGTTATCCGGTCGGGCTGCAGACCGACCCGCTTGAGCAGGGCGGTCAGGAAGTCGTTCCTCTCTCCCTTGCTGGCCAGGTCGTGACTGATCAGGTCTGCGGCAATGGAAACCCCTTCGACGACACTGATCCAGAGAGGTACCGTGGTCCCCCCGTCCGCACTCTTGAGGAGCACCACAGGCCTGCGGGAAACGGTATCGATGGTGAATCCGTACACGGTCATTTCTTGGTACATGCAAACCTCGTTGTCATGCTTCACGCCGCTTCGCTGTCGACCGCCAGGGTCCCCAGGAGCGAATTCTGATATCCCTTTGTCATGCAAACGTCAACCATGGTGCCGATGAGGGCCGGGTCGCCGGCGAAATTCACCACGCGATTTCCCGATGTCCTGCCGTACAACTGGTCCCCACGCTTGCTCACCCCTTCAACCAGCACCTCATCTATCGTGCCGACCAACGCCTCGTTCTGCCTGCGCGTGCCCTTGCGCTGGATATCCTGCAACAGTTCAAGCCGTTCGCGCTTTTCTTCGTAGGACAGCTCCTCGCTCAGCCCGGCGGCCAGGGTACCCGGACGCGGGGAATACATGAACGAGAAAAGGTCCGCATAGCCAACCTCATCCATGAGCGAAAGGGTCTGGGCGAAATCCTCCGCCGTCTCGCCGGGAAAGCCGACAATCATGTCCCCGGTAATGGCGATATCCGGGCGGGCCTGCTTGAGCTCCGTCACCATCGACAGGTAATGCTCGCGGGTGTAACCCCGGTTCATTCCGGCAAGAACCGCATCGCTTCCCGACTGGGCCGGCAGGTGCATGTGGGAACAGAGCTTGGGCAGCTCGGCAAAGCATTGGATGAGCGCCCGGTTGAAGTCCTTGGGATGCGATGTGGTAAAACGGAACCGTTCGATGCCGGGGATCTGGGAGACCATGCGGAGCAGCCCGGCAAAATCGGGCTCGTCCGGGCTCTTGGCCCCGTAGGAATTGACATTCTGCCCGAGCAGGGTGATCTCCCTGACGCCATGCTCGGCCATCTGCCGGATCTCGGCGACGATCTCCCCGGCCCTGCGGCTCACCTCGCGCCCGCGGACGTAGGGAACAATGCAGTACGAGCAGTAATTGTCGCACCCCTGCATGACCGTGACGAAACGGGTCACGCCACCGGGCCGGTCGTCGACCGGAAAGAGGTTGACCCGGGTATCGTTGTCGATGAAATCTACCTCGGCGAGCCGGCGCCCCTCTTCTGCCGCCAGCACGATCTGCGGCAGCCGATGCAGGTTGTGCGTGCCGAACACCAGGTCGAGATGCGGCACCCGGTCCAAGAGCCTCTCCCCCTCCTGCTGGGCGACGCACCCCCCCACACCGAGCAGCAGTCCCGGTTTTTTCCTCTTCATCCCCACGTAATTGGCGAGATGGGCATAGACCTTTTCCTCTGCCCGTGCCCTGACACTGCAGGTGTTCAGTAAGATCAGGTCTGCGCGACGCTGGTCGTCGGTCAGCTCATAGCCGATCCGCTGCAGAAGCGCGGCGATCTTTTCCGAATCGCTCACATTCATCTGACAGCCCATGGTCTGCAGGTACAAATATTTGACAGGTATCATTTCCCTCAAGTTCGCCCGTTTCATGACGATAGACCTAACGATGTATATGTATATAGGTATTTACCATCACCCATCCGGTTTGCGCGTTTAAGAATAAACGTGAATACTACGAAATTTGCCGGTAAGACGTCAACATGAATTGCCAGATGTTCGGGACAATGCCCGATGATCCCATGATAATGGGGGTTCCGCCATTTGCCGACCATTTCGGTCATTGCACGGATATCCCCCAAAAGTCTCGGAAAGGATATCCTTACAATTAATGATTTTAACCTGTTGGCTTATAACTTGCATTTATACAGATATTTCTATATTCGCATCTTTGGCTTGACACGACAGCTCACAATTGTATATTTTAATAAATTTGCACTAACCGTCCACTGAAACTTCCGAGGAACGCAAACTGACGGCTGAACAACCAGCACCGCATCCACACACAAAGGGGGAACAATGAACGCAATCGGAAAGAAATTCGTATCGGCAGCTCTGCTGACAGGGCTTGCACTGCCGGCATCCGCGCTTGCCGCGGACGACGTGCAGCAGAAGCTCGATGCACTGCAGAAGGAGATGGACTCCCTCAAACTGCAGGTGAAGAAGAACGAGGACAAGTCCATGGAAAAGTGGCTCACCATCGGCGGCGACTACCGGTTCCGGATCGATTCGCTCCGGGGCGAGACCAAGGCTTTCACCAGCGCACAGGGCATGTTCAAGTGGATGGGGGAAAATGCTCTACTGACTGTTGATGGGACACCTTACGGATTTCCTGCTGGATCTACATTCCCGGTAGGAACAATATTGACCATGGCCAGCAGCCAGATGAAAAATGTGAAAACATATGAGCAAGCCAAATTTGCTGCTCCTCAATTCTCCGGAATGCTGAATACTCTTGCTGGTCAAATTGCTGCTCAATTACCACCTGCTGGTGCTGCCACCACTCCAAATTTCGCCATTCCTGCAGGAAAACCGAGTAATGACACCCTCTACACCAACCGTTTCGGTCTCGACCTGCACGCAAAAGCAACCCAGAACGTGACCGTCAACGTCCGGATGCTCGCCTATAAGACCTTCGGTTCCAACGACGACACGGCGGTCACCGGCAGCGGCGGCACCCCCTACTTCGCCGACCGGGTCGGCGCCTTCGACGGCACCCTCGGCCATATCCCCTCCAGCGACTACCTCAACCTCGACCGCGGCTACGTCACCTGGTCCAACATCGCCGACCAGCCGATCTGGTTCTCCGTCGGCCGCCGTCCCTCCACCAACGGCATCCCCGAGCATCTGCGCCTCAATAACGAGCGTCCGGGCAACGGCGGCACCCCTGCCCTCCTGGTCGATTACGCCTTCGACGGCATGACCATCGGCTATGCACCGGACATCGAGATGCTGCCGGGCTCTTATGCCAAGATTTGCTACGGCCGCGGCTTCGAGAGCGGCGTCGATAACGGCAACAGCCTCAAAGACACCGACATGCTCGGCATCGCCGTCATCCCGGTCGATACCGACCCGCTCCGCGTCCACTTCCAGTGGAACCGCGGCTTCAACATCTTCGACTTCCCGACCATGGACAACACCTATTTCGGCAACACCTCGCCCTCCATCGACCTGGGGGACATCGACTGGTACGGCACCGGCATCCTGAGCAACCTGAAGAAGGTCGGCCCGGGCAACCTGAACCTGTTCGGCGAGTTCGGCCTGAGCGTGACCCACCCGAACCAGAACGTCTCCGCCAATGCCGGATTTGAAGGTCTCATGACCGGTGCATTCATGCAACCCGAGGCACCGACCTCCAAGACCGGCTGGGCCGCCTATGTGGGCGCCCGTTACGATTACGAACCGACCAAGACCAAGCTCGGCTTCGAATACAACCACGGCTCCAAGGACTGGATCACCTTTGCCCCGGCCGCAGACGACATGTGGACCTCGAAAGTCGGTACCCGCGGCGACGTGTACGAGACCTACCTGATCCAGGAACTGAACCTGAAGCCGATCTCCTCCTACCTCTCCAAGGTCTTTTTCAAGATCGGCTACCAGTACTACAACTTCGAGTACACCGGCAGCAACAACTGGGTCGGCGCACCGGTCAAGATCGACGATATCCAGCCCAGCGACATGCTGCTCATGACCCCGCTCAAGAGCGCCCAGAATATCTACGGCACCTTCGAGGTTAAATTTTAGTATTGATATATATTGCAGACTATATTATTATGCATACTATGAGAGGGGCGCAACGCCCCTCTCGGTTCGTGCGGATCAGCGGAATCGCTACTTGCAACCCGCTGGAAACCTGGTAGCATTAATCAGCATTAACAACCCAAGCAAAGGAGTACAACGATGAAAAGAGTAGTTTCGGTGTTGGTTCTGGTGGCAGTGGTTGCCCTGGGGGTTTTTTCCTTCAGCCAGGTAGCCTCCGCCGAAGATGTGAAAATGGTCGGTGTCATCACTAAGATCGAATTGGCAGGCAAGGATGCCACTGCCGCAACCGTAACCCTCAAAGACTCGAAAACCGAAGCCGAAGTAGTTGTTACCGTAAGCGATTCCGAGACCCTCGACAAGTTCAAGGATCACCGGATCGTCGAAGGAGACGAGATTCGTCTCAAATACGAAAGCCAGGACGGAAAGAACGTCAGCAAGTACTTCAGAAAAACCGCCGGCTGCTGACGACGCACATTGACCACAAACATGACCGTGCAGCCTGTTGACGTCCCGGGCTGCATTTTTTCCCGCTAAATATATCTGTTTATTTATATATTTTGTTTATTGCTATATTCAATACATTCAATCCTACGAGGTAACTGATGAAGACACGTCGCATTATTGCCACCGGACTGGTTATGGGCACTTTCCTGGCATGCGGGGCATTTGCCGCCGAGCACAAGGAAGGGAATGAATACATCGAGAAGAACGGCTATGATGGGCCGAAAACCTGCGAGGTCTGCCATCCGGGCACCGCTGTCAAATTTCTTGAAACCGTGCACTGGAAACATGCCTCCAAGGTGGACAACGTGGAGAACCTCGACCCGGCCAAGGAATACGGCATGAAGAACCGGGTCTACACCATGTGCAACGGCAATGATATCGTCAACAACCTGAAAGAGATCCCCAAGAGCCCGGAAACCGGCAAGACCAAGTTTTCCGGCTGCAATACCTGCCACCCCGGCAACCACCTCCACGATGTCGGGAGCACCGGGCCGGAAGCCGAACAGGCGATCGACTGCCTGGTCTGCCACTCCACCAGCTACGATTTCAGGGCACGCAAGCCGTTCAAGAACGAAAAGGGTGATGTCGTCCTCGGCCAGGACAGAAGCAAGAAGGCTGCGCTGGGAATCGGCAAGCCGACCGTGAAAAACTGCATGGTCTGCCATGAAGCGGCAGGGGGCGGCGTCTACGTCAAGCGCGGCTTCGCCTTTACCAAGGAAAACGATGTCCATGCCGCCAAGGGTATGGTCTGCGTCGACTGCCACAAGGCCACCGACCACCGCATCCCCACCGGCTACGACCCCAACAACTGGGCCAATGACGGTGTCCGCGTCTCCTGCGACGATGCGTCCTGCCATG
>JAGXQV010000069.1 GCA_018336195.1 Sulfuricella sp.
GGCTTGGGCGGCTCGGGAACCGGTGGCGGCGGGGCGGCGCGCGGCTGCTCGGGCGGCGGCAGGAGCGCCACCGTCACCTCCGGCAGCGGCAGCGGGCGCGTCGTCTCGTCCTTGAAATGGGTGTAAGCCCACCACGCGGCGACGTGCAGGGCCGATACCAGCAGGAGCGCGGGCAGCCAGTTGAAATTGGCCTGTTGTTGCGGCATTGCGATAGCGATGATTATTACGATACTCCTAGAATATCATACGTCGCAGCCCGACCAGCACCAGCACCGCCGCCGCGCCCCAGCGCAGCCAGCGCGTCAGCCAGGGCCGTTCATCCTTGAGGGTGCGGCCGAACCAGCCGAGCAGCGGGACGATCAGCAGCAGCGGCGTCAATGCCGCCCCCAGCCCGAAGGCCAGCCCGTAGCCGCCCCCTGCGAGCGCCCCGCCCGACGCGGCGCTCAGGGCCAGCAGCGAGGCCAGCGGCGCGCAGGGGGTGAGGCTCAGGGAAAAGCCCAGCAGGAAGGGCGGCATTCCCGCCCCACGCCGTGCCGCAGAGCAAGCACTGGCGCGGCGCATCGGCCAGATCAGCCAGACTCCGGCGGCGATGCTGGCACCACCGATGAAAAGCTGACCAATACCGCTGTCCAGCGTGTTGACCAGCCATCGCCCCAGCAACCCGGCGCACAGGCCGAGCAGGCTGTAGGCGGTGATCCGCCCGGCCAGGAAAATCGCGGTGTCGCGCAGGGCTTGGGCGTGACCGCCGCCGCGCCCGAGTACCCAGGTGCCCATGAAAGGCAGGCAGGTGACGGTACAGGCGGTCAGCCCCATGCTCACCCCGAGCAGCCATACCGTGACGAAGCTGATATTCCCGCCCAGCGGCACGATTTCAAACATGGGCCTCCCCGTTTTCCATGGGACGTGGCTTTAAGATGCCGTCGGGCATTTCGCTTTTCATGCGCGCTTTGTAATAGTCGCGGCGCGATTCGAAGAGGGCGAGCGGCCCCCACTTGATCTGGATCACCCCGTCGTCCGGGCAATATTCGGCGCAGCGTCCGCACAGCGTGCAGTCCTCGTGATAGGCGCGTGCGCCGTGCTCGCGGGCAATCTCGTGGATGTCCATCGGGCAGGCTTTGGCGCACACCCCGCACTTGGCGCATTTGTCGTGCTCGCGCTTCACCAGGCGCAGCGGCGACAAGCGCTGGAACACCGCGTTGAAGGAGAGCAGCGGGCAAATCCGGCAAAACGGCTGGCGCACCGCGAATGCCGCCACCAGGGTAAAGCCGATCAGGGTATTGGCAATGGCGCCCAGCACGAATTCCAGGCTACCGCTACGCAACGCCAACTGCTCGGTGCTGCCGGTAAGCAGGGTGGTGGCGATGCGCGACGGACACACCTCGCACCACGGGTTGCCCAGGCCGTGCGGGGTGACGCCCAGCCCGGTGAGGAGCGGCAAGGCCAGCACCAGGGTGAGCATCAGCAGCCATTTCACCGGGCGCACCCGCCCCACGTTGTCGGCATCGAAACGCCGCAGCGGCAGATTGAGACGCCGCCCCAGCCTGCCCAGCCATTCCTGCAAAGTGCCGAGCGGGCATACCCAGCCGCAGAAGGCCTTGCCCAGCACGAAGAAGAAAGCGAAGAAGCTGAGCAGGGTGAACAGCAGGGGGATCACCATTTGCACGGTGAACTGCTGGGCGCGCACGATGGCCTCGCCGACGCGGTGATGCAACTGGTGCTGGGTGGGGATCAGGATGCAATAGCCGCCGTTTTGCTGGTCGTAGGCACACGACAAAGCGGGCAAGGCGCTGGAAATCTTTTCGGCCATGTAAAAACCGACCAGGTTGGCGCCGTACACGGTGACCAGCAGCATGACGAGCTGCACCGCGAGGCGCAGCCGTCCAAGAGTGGGGAATAGATTTTTCAACATTTCAATTTACCTCGATATTTGTTCCCGTAGACGAGAGGGCCGCAAGAAAAGGTGGTTCCCTGTTGCCAGCACCGCGCCCCCTCTCCCCTGCCCCTCTCCCCGCGGGGAGAGGGGAATAGTGGCTCACCAACCCATTGACAAAGCGCAACTTTCTCCCCTCCCCCGTGGAGCGGGGGAGGGGCTGGGGGAGAGGGCAGCGGTGGCGAATGTCGCGACAACATTCAATTCCCTAGACCGCCTTGCGCCGCCACAGCGGCACGGCAAGCCCCATGCCCAGCGCCAGGAAGCCGACGCCCGCCCACAGGCTCTTGCCGCGTTCGGCGTCGGGCGAATAGGCGAAATTGAAAGCGGTCAGGTAGTGCTTGCCGTCCGCTTCATGCTCCGCCGCCAGCACGAAACGGCCGCGCCGCGGCCCGCGGTGAGGGTCGTCGGCCTTGCCCGGTTCCTCGGGTTTGAAGTCGTAGGGAAACAGCACCGTCACCAGGCCATCGGGGCCGCTGGTGAAGGTGCTCTTGCTGCCGAACTCGGTTTCCATGCGGACTTCCCGGTTGGCCAGCGGCTGGCCGTCGAAGCGCAGCAGGAAGCGCCATTTCTCGCTTTCCCGGTAGCTGCCGTGCTCGCGCGGCAAGGGCTGGGGGATGATCTCCAACTCGTTGCGGCGCTCCAGCAGCATTTGGGTCGGCGCTTTGCCGGGGTTGCTGAAATAGGTGGCGCTGCTCGCCACGCTGATGCGGTCGTCCTTTACTTCGCGAGCGCTCACCCAGTAGTAGTTGCCGTTCTTCGGCGACACCGGCTCGACCTTCGCGCCTTCCGGGGTCAGGTCCACGCGACGGTGGGCGCGTTCGGGCGGCCCGTCCGGGGCGTACACGTCGAGCGTGGCGGCTTCAAGGTTTTTCACGGCAAGCAGGTTCGCCCCGCGTTCCCCGCGTCCGCCCGGCGCGGCGACGATCAGCGGGTAGCGCGTCCAGTCCCGCCCCATCCGCGCACTAGGGCGCCCCGCCTGGCCCGCCTCGGCAGCGGGGCCATGGCGGTGGGCGGGCGGGGCTTCCTGGGCGGCGACGATTAGCGGCAACCCCGCCAGCAAGGCAATGCCGAGCAGCATGTCGATTTTTCTCATGGCTCAACTCCTCAGAAGGTCGCCGACACGCCGGCGGTCCAAGTGCGCGGACGGCCGACGATGATCGAGGGATCCTGGGCGTTGTAAACGCCGTCGTAGACCCCGGTAACGTAGTTGCCCTGGTCGCCGGTACCGCGCGCCGTCACCCAGTATTTGCGGTCGAAGAGATTGTCGATGCGGGCGAAGAACGACCATTTGGCGCCTTTGACCAGCGCGTCGCCCTTGATGTCGTAATTGGCGAGCAGGTTGAAGAGGGTGCGCCCCGGCTGTTTTTCCTGGTTGATTTCATCCGCCCACGCCCAGGATTTGGCGTCCATTTCCAGGCCGACCCGGAACGCCGAGCTTGGCTGCCAAGCGACGGTGCTGTTCAACTGATGCGCGGATACCCGCGGAATGTGGCGCCCGGTGTTGTTGTAGAGCGCCGACACCGGATTGGTAACGTAGGGGCTGCCGAGCGGCAGGTAGAAGGCGTCGTACTGGGTAAAGAAGGCGCTGATGTAGGTGTAGGCCATGTCCAGCGTGAATTCGCGCTTGCGGTCGCTCTTCAGGGACAGTTCGAAACCCCGGTTGCGCGCCCCGCCGATGTTGTCGTATTTGTCGATGGTCTTGCCGCCCGCGCCGTACTGGCCGAGGGTGGACATGATGAAATCCTTGCGGTCGATCTGGAAAATCGCCGCGTCGATGTCCAGTCCCACGCCGAGCAGTTCGGTCTTGTTGCGCACCCCAAACTCCAGGTTGATCGCCTGTTCGGGCTTGAGGTCGGTATTGTTCTCGGTCTTGCCGGTGGGCGACAGACTGCCGCGATACAACTGGTCGGCGGTAGGCGCGCGGAAGCCGGTGGAGAGGTTGCCGTAGAACGATACGCTGTCGCTGGCCGCATAGTTCGCCCCGCCGCGCCACGAGCTGACGTTGAACGATTTGCCGGCGTTGAAACCTTTCACCATGGCATTGATGTCGGCGTTGTAGATGCTGCCGGTGGAATAATCCAGGCCGATATTGTCGTAGCGCCCGTTGAAGGTCAGCGTCCATTGCTGGTTCGGCATGAATTTCAGTTCGCCGTAAGCGGCGTTGACGTTCTCGTCGGTGGCGTCGTTACTGAGCACCGCGCCGGTGCGGGTCACGCTGGTGCAGGTCTTTTTGCGGTAATCGTAGGTGCTGCAATAATCGACCTTGGCGGTGTTGAAGTTCTGGTAATTGTTGCGGCGCACGTCGAAGCCCGCCAGCCAGCCCAGCTTGTCCGCGCCGGAACGCCATTCGCCTTTCACCCCGCGCTGATCCTGGTGGTAATCGTTGTTGACCGTGTAGGCATTCACGTCGTTGTTGGTGGAACCGTCGAGGTTCATGCGCTGCGGCGCCGACCAGAAAATCGTGTGGTCCTTGTATTCGTAGCCGAGCAGCAGCAGGTTGCTGTTGGGCGCATAGCTGTTCGAATAAGTCAGGTTGAGCTTTTGCAGGTCCACGTCGAACTTGCGCGCATAGTCGCGCCCGATGGTGCCAGTCGGGTCGAGTTCGGCCTGGATTGAACCCTTGACGCTGCCATGCTTGTCTTTCTCACGCTGGTTTTTCTCGAAACCGAAGGTCAGGTCGCTGGTGTCGCTGAGATAAAGGTTGAAATTGCCGTTGACCGTTTCATTGCGATAACCGGACTGGTAATAGTAGTCGTCGGACTGCCGCTTGGAGATTTGCACATGCCCGCTGCCCATCTCCCCGGCCAGACCGGCGCGGGCAACTTCCTTGTTGAAACCGTAGGAGCCGGCTTCCGCGCCCAGGGTGACGCCGGCGTATTGGGCGCCGCGCTTGGTGGTGATGATCACCGCGCCGGCCAGGCCGTCGTCGCCGAACATGTAGGAGGCGCCGCCCTTGATGACCTTGATCGACTCGATGTTGTCGAGGCCGATATTGACCTTGCCGGTGCGCTCGAAAACCGGCACGCCGTCGATGACAATCGCCACCCCCGGTTTCTCACCCATGTAGCGCTGGTTCTCGATGCCGCGCAGCTTGATCTTAATCTCCTCGCCGGACGACAGGTCGGCGGTCACACCGGGAATCGCTTGCAACACCTGCATGATGTTCTCGACGTGCGCAGCGTCGATCTTCTTGCCGCTGATGACGCTGATGTTGGACGGCTCGTCGCGCTTGGATTCGAAACGATCGTCGATGGTGGTGGAGGTCACCACCACTTCCCCCAGTTTTTGCGCGCCGTCCGCCTGGGCCGTCGTACCGGCCAGCCCGGCACACAGCAGGGCAATCGCCTGGTGCAGGTGTTTTTTGCGTAAATTCATTTTTCTCCCTTTTTTATCCAATGAGTAAAAACCGGCTTTGCCGTGCAAGCCGCGTACCAGCCGGAAACCCCTTTATAATCATCGACAAGACCGGCGATCACCGCGCGCCATATGGCACAACCGTGTAATCTGGCACAGCGCAGGTTGACAGCGCTTCAGCCGCGCCGTACCGTGCCGCACTCATAGCGGAGGAACCCATGAACAAAACCGAATTCCAGTTGAACGGCGAGTACGTCGAACTGTGCAACCTGCTCAAACTCACCGGCCTCGCCAACAGCGGCGGCCACGGCAAGGCTCTGGTCGGACAGGGCGAGGTGCGCGTCGACGGCCAGCCGGAGATTCGCAAGACCGCGAAGATCCACGCCGGGCAAGTGGTCGAATGCATGGGGATGCGCATCACCGTGGTCAAGGGCAAGCACTGATGGCGCTCAAGGCCACGGTCTTCAAGGCCGAACTGGGGATCGCCGACATGGGGCGCAACTACTACGCCAGCCATTCCCTGACGCTGGCCCGCCATCCCTCCGAAACCGACGAGCGGATGATGGTGCGCCTGCTGGCTTTCGCGCTGAACGCCGACGAGGCGCTGGCCTTCGGCAAGGGGCTTTCCAGCGACGACGAACCGGCGCTGTGGCGCATCAACCTGGATGGCACCATCGCCCTGTGGATCGAGGTGGGGCTGCCCGACGAGAAGGAACTGCGCAAGGCCTGCGGGCGCGCCAAGCAGGTGGCGGTGTATCTCTACGGCGGGCGGGTGGCGGACATGTGGTGGAGCCAGAACCAGGGCAAGCTGGCACGCCTCGACAACCTCAGCGTCACCCTGCTTCCGGTCGAGGCCACCCAGGCGCTGGCGGGATTGGTGAATCGCACCATGAAGCTGGATTGCACCGTCCAGGAAGGCCAGGTATGGCTGTCCGACGGCAGCCAAACCGTGCCGGTCGAACCGGCCATCCTGCAAGCTCCGCGGTGAGCGACAACCCGTTCCGCGCCCGCTGGAGCGCCACCGGCAACAACCTGTGCCTGGGCGCCTGGGAAATCGACTACGCCGGCCGCCGCCTGGACCTCGGCAGCGAGCGCGGAGAGGCCGACATGGGGACGTTCGGCATCTTCAGTTGGATTTTTCCCGATGACGAAGACCTCGCCGAAGGCTTGGATGAAGACCAGTGGATCGCCGAAAACACCGGCTGGCTCGACCAACTGTTCGCCGCCCACGCCATCCCCTGCGACGCAGCGCACCGCCGCTGGTTCTACCAGGCCATCAACCCCCACGACTGGCGCTGCGGAAGCTGCGGGGGATGTTTGTAACGCAGAACCGGACGGCATCACCGTCAGGTGCCCTCCTCGCTCATCTTCTTCCCATAAAAAAACCGGCGCGGCCCTTGCGGGAAACGCGCCGGTTGTTTGCCCCTGTAGGAGCGCGCTTCAGCCGCGACGCGGTGTCTCACTGAGAGACATACATCGCGGCTGAAGCCGCTCCTACCAGCCTTACCTCACCGTAAACCCCTGTGCCGAGCCATCGGCATTCCGGATATAGATGCTGCCGTTATCCACCCACCATGCCGGTTTCTGGGCAACCGCAGCGGGTTTCACGAGACTCCACTGCGGCGTCAGCAGGTAGGTCATGCCGTTCACCGTGGCTTGTGCCGTGCCGTTCATGCGCGGCACCACTTTCAGGGCAGGGTCTTTGAATTCCGCACTGAAGGTCGCTTGCAGGGTGGTGTAATCGTGGAAGTCGGGGAACAACGTTTGGCTGAGTCCCGCGGCGCTGTACTGGAGATTGCCGTCGGCGCTGGCGCTGAAGGTGGCGGCGCCACTCACCGCAGCGCGAACGCCCCATTGCGGGCGGCCCACGTAGGTGGTGCCGTCTGTTCCAATAACCTGCCACGAGCCGTTCCAGCGCATTTCGCTGGTCGCTCCGGGCAGCGCTGTGGCGACGGCGGCGGCAAACCCTTGCGGGTCGGGAACGCTGGGCACGAAGGTGGTGACCAGGCCGCTGGTCGCGACTTCGACGTTGCCTTCGCTGCTGACGCTCACGCCGTCGGTACGGCTGGTGTCGACGCGGATGCGACGGCTGGGGAAGACGCTGACCTGGTCGCCGCTGAGCCCGAAGGTCAGTGCGGCCTGGGCTTTCTGACTGGCGCTGGCGTCGCCGCCGACCTGGAAGGCGAGAACTCCCTGGGCGCTCTGGCTGGGGGTGGCCGGCAAGGTGCTGGTGCCCAGCGTCTGGTTGACTACGTTAAAGATGTTCTCGTCGAGCTTGGCGCCGTTGAGGCGCAATGGGGTGCCGGTGAGGCGGGGAATGAAGGCGCTGTTGCGGTAGCCGCTTGCGGTGAATTTGGCGCCGCCCGGTACGGTGTCGTCGCCCACCGCTTCGCTGGTGCCGGCCTGGGTGCCGAGGTAGGCGCCGATCACCATGCCGTTCTTGTCGAACTCGGCGGTTTCGCCGGCCCATACGATGCCGTCCTTGATGGCGGCAAAGTCGTTCCCCATTCCGCCGCTCAGCGCGGAGAAGGTGCCGGCGGGGAGAATGATGTAGCAGGTCTTGACGTGAACCACGTCCTTGGACAGTTCGCTG
>JAGXQV010000070.1 GCA_018336195.1 Sulfuricella sp.
CGGACACCCTGACCTTTCCAAAGTCGATGCCTTGTTGGGTTCTGCGCCCGGTGTGGCTGGTACCTTGAGAAAGGGCTTGGAGCGGTTTGCCGAGCAACCGGAATCGCCCGTTCTCATCGATTGCGCACCCGCGTTGGGTGTGTTGTCACTGAATGCCCTGTTTGCGGCCAAGCGGGTGCTGATACCGGTGACAGCCGATTACCTTGCGATTCAGGGGCTGAATCGTCTGGATTTGGCCTTGAATGTGTTGGAAGGCCCCCTCAAACGGCAGATCGAGCGTCGCGTCGTACTGACCCGGTTCGATGAAGGCAAGCCGTTGTGCCGAGAAGCATTGGTTACGCTCAAGAGCCGTTATGGCAGCCGCTTGTGTGAAACCCGCATCAGCGATGATCCGGCGTTGTCCGAAAGCCCTGCCCACGGCATGGATGTGTTTTCCTATGCATCTGAATCTACCGGTGCACATGATTACCGGCTTCTCACCATGGAGCTGCTCTCCAAAGGTTTTTTTGAGTAAATCTCCCCGATGGACATGAGCAACGCCGACTGGCTTGACCGTAGCCGTCGTGCGCTGTGGCACCCCTGTTCGCAGATGAAACATCTCGAACAGGCACCGCCCCTGCCCATTGCCAGTGGTTCGGGCCCCTGGTTGGTGGATTACGAGGGACAGCGTTATCTCGACGCCATTTCTTCCTGGTGGGTCAACCTGTTTGGCCACGCCAATGCGCGTATCAATGCAGCCCTACGTGACCAGCTCGAACGCATCGAACACGTCATTCTGGCGGGATGTACGCATGGCCCGGTTGTTGAGCTCTCTGAGCGGCTGGCTGCATTGACTGGGTTGGGGCATGCTTTTTATGGCTCTGATGGTGCATCGGCAACCGAAATTGCCTTGAAGATGAGCACGCATTACTGGCGTAACCAGGGGCACCCCCAAAAACATGGCTTTATCAGCCTGAAAAACGGCTACCACGGCGAAACGCTGGGTGCGTTGTCCGTGACCGATGTGCCTCTGTTCAAGGAAGCCTATGCTTCATTGCTGTGCTCGACACGGCAGGTGATGAGCCCGGACTGGCGTTTGGCAGAAGCAGGCGAGAGTGCCCATGATTACGCCCTGCGAGCGGCAGTCAGCCTGGAAATGTTGTTGGCGCAACATGCCGATGAAACTGCGGCCCTGATTGTTGAACCTCTGGTGCAGGGGGCCGCAGGCATGGGCATGTATCACCCGGTGTATCTCGCTCGGGCACGGCAGTTGTGTGATGCTTACGGCGTGCACCTCATCGCTGATGAAATTGCCGTGGGCTTTGGTCGCACTGGCACCATGTTTGCCTGCGAGCAGGCAAACATCCGCGCCGATTTCATGTGTTTGTCCAAGGGCATCACCGGAGGCTATTTGCCGCTGTCATGCGTGTTGACCCAGGATGCCGTCTATGCAGCGTTCTATGACGATGCCACGGCACGGGGGTTTCTGCATTCACATTCTTATACGGGTAACCCTCTGGCGTGTCGGGCGGCCTTGGCGGTGCTGGATATCTTTGACGAAGATGGCGTATTGCAGGCCAACCGCGAGAAAGCTGCATTATTCAACCAATGCCTACTTCCTTTGGCGGCGCACAGACGGGTACGTCATTTTCGTCATCTGGGCATGATCTGGGCGTTTGAAGTCGCCAATGCCCCCCCCGCATTTGCTCAGGATTTCCACCAGCGAGCTTTGGCAAAGGGGCTGTTTATCCGACCGATAGGCGACACCGTGTATTTCATGCCGCCTTATGTGATTGATGTGGCCGAGATGCAATTGATGTCATCGGTCACACTGGAGTTGCTTGAAGCGACACCGGAGTGATCCATCGTGCTGATTTGAGGTTGCTCAACTCGGGAGATGGCGTGCGGCAAGGTCACGCAGTGTTGTGACAGCGAGCCCAGCCTGATTGGCGTAACCGAGGGCACGAGCCAGTCTTGCGGGGGCACTGCGTCCGGCACAGGTGTGTTCAGGATCAGCTTGAAAGGCTGCCAACATGCCTGAGAGCAATGCTGTACGTTCGAAAATCTCACCGGTCAGCCATTCCTGGAGATCGAGCACGTCATGGGCAACCGCTTCGGCCAGCACGCGATGTTGCTGCCAGAGCGTGCTGACATTGCTTTGTGTTTCCAGGCCGGCCAGGTTGGTTGTAAGAATGTAGAGATTCTTGCGAACCAGTTCCCATAACAATTGATGAGGGGTATCCAACCGCACGGCGGGGAGTTCGAGTGCCAAGAGCGCAGTGGTCAGGCGCTCTGCCTGCGGGCCGAACGCAGGGGAAGCGATCAGGGGTTTGGCATCCATACCTTTCTTTTTCTCGAACCACACGGAAACGATAGTCGGATATTCGATGCCGTATTTCAGCCAGTCACGCGGTAGCAGTTCATTTTGCAGAAACCCCAGCCTGGATTTCCATGGCGCAGGCATCTGTGCCAGCACAGAGGGCAGATCTTTTTCGGCGACTGCGACCAGAACCAGCGTGGGTGTTGGGTATTCAGCCGAGCGACGTTGCAGGTCGTCGCCACGGTTGACAGGAATAACGACGTGCCCGATGCGGAGCAAGCCTGCTGCGAAAACTCGACCCAATTGTCCAAGGCCGATGATGACGACATAATCCATCTTGTCTTTGCCTGATTTCAACGGCGAAATTTTAGACAGGTAATTACGCTTTTCTCGACATAACTTTTTCGCTAGCATTGCGCGACATAAGTTCATAAGCGTTTCAGCCTGTTGAGTTTGTAGCAAACGCCATCAGGTTATTTCTACCGCACGTCTACCTACCCCATTTCAGCCAGTTTCCACAAAGAGGTTCCCAACATGAGCGAACACATCCATTACGTCACTGATGACACCTTCGAGCAGGAAGTCCTGCAGTCCCCCCTTCCCGTTTTGGTGGATTACTGGGCTGACTGGTGTGGTCCGTGCAAGATGATTTCCCCCATTCTTGATGAAGTGGCCAAGGAATATGCCGGGCGTCTGAAGGTGTGCAAGCTGAATATCGATGAAAACCAGGGCACCCCCCCCAAATATGGTATCCGTGGCATTCCCACCCTCATGATCTTCAAGAATGGCAATGTTGAAGCCACCAAGGTTGGTGCCCTCTCCAAATCGCAACTGACTGCGTTTGTTGATAGCAACATCTAATTTTCGCTAGTTCCCGGTGTCCGCATTCTGCCGGGCACCGGTTTCCCTCCTCTCCCCTCCCTGTTCGCGGCCATCCTGGCCCGTCCTTTTCAAAAAATCAGGCCATGCACCTCTCAGAACTCAAGCAATTGCACGTTTCCCAGCTTCTCGAAATGGCCGAGGCCAACGGCATCGAGAACGCCAACCGCATGCGCAAACAGGAACTCATCTTTGCCATTTTGAAGAAAAAGGCGAGAGCGGGAGAAACCATTCAGGGAGATGGGGTGCTCGAAATCCTGCCCGATGGCTTTGGTTTCCTGCGGTCACCCGATACTTCGTATCTGTCGAGCCCTGATGACATCTACATCTCGCCCTCACAGATTCGGCGCTTCAACTTGCACACAGGTGACACCATTTCCGGGGAGATTCGCACGCCCAAAGATGGTGAGCGTTACTTCGCGCTGACCAAGCTGGATGTGGCCAATGGTGGACCGATCGAAGCCCTCAAGCACAAGATCCTGTTTGAAAATCTGACGCCGCTATTCCCCAATCAGCCTTTCCGGCTGGAGCGCGATATCCGCGCCGAGGAGAACATGACCGGGCGTATCGTCGACATCATCGCCCCCATCGGCAAGGGCTCGCGTGGGTTGATCGTCGCACCGCCCAAATCCGGCAAAACTGTGATGCTGCAGCATATTGCACACGCCATCACGGCCAATCATCCGGAAGCCGTGCTCATCGTATTGCTGATTGATGAGCGCCCGGAAGAAGTGACGGAAATGACGCGTACGGTGAAGGGTGAGGTGGTGGCCTCCACATTCGACGAACCCGCCAACCGCCATGTGCAAGTGGCTGAGATGGTCATTGAAAAGGCCAA
>JAGXQV010000071.1 GCA_018336195.1 Sulfuricella sp.
CGCCACCGTATGCACCGCCGGTTTGTCCCGCCTGCCGTCATGCAGGGCGATCTTCCAGCTGCCCGAAGATAATTCCAGCGATACCGCCAACAGTTCTTCGTCTGGCGTAAAATAATTTACTTGGGTCGGTTGCATTTTCGCTCTCCTCAATTTGATGTTCACACTTCAAGTTAGGATCGCTTTGCAGCCGACTCAAGCTAATCATAGGTTCTACATCGGGGTGTTTCATGTTGACTGACCACCAGCACTTATCCGCTCAACATTTTTCCTGAAGAATAAATTTACCCTGCCGCCCCTTTCGCGCTTTGTCGTCAGCCGATGCGCCGAACCAAGGAATTTAGACTCATGTCCACCGACACCATTACTCTGCGCCCTACCTTGCCGGAAGATCAGCCCTTCTGCCTGCATCTTTTCTCTTTGGTCAAAACCGAGGAACTGCAAGCCTGGCAATGGGACGAAACGTTGCGCGCCAGGCTTATGCACATGCAATTCGCCGCGCATGAGCAGCATTTTCGGCAATGCCGGGAGACTGTCAGCGATAGCATCGTACTGGTTGAACCCGTCACCGGCGCTGTGCAATCCATCGGGAGGATGGTTGTCCTGCGTGGCACGGGGCTACATCTGGCCGATGTGACCTTGTTGCCGGAATTCCGCTGCCGGGGGATCGGCGGTCGCCTTATCGGTGATTTGCAAGCGCAGGCGGCAGGCGAAGGACTGTCGTTGCGCCTCCAGTGCAATCCCGGCAACCCGGCCTTGCGTCTTTATTTACGCCTGGGCTTCCAGGTCATCGAGCCGGGCGTTGCACATTCTCTACTGGAGTGGCAACCACTGTACTAGCTGGACGGGAACTGGCGGCGCTGCTTCACAATCTGCGCAATCAGCGCGGGATAGTCGAAATCGCTGGGCATCAGCAGCGGCAGGGCGATGCACTCGCGCACGCAACGGGCAACGGATTCCGCCCACTGCTCCGGGCCGGCGGCGTCCTGCGGGCCAGGGGTGGCGAGTTTGTGGATAAACAATTCCTGCCCCCAGAAATACACTTCATTCGCCGCGACGTTGGCCTGCATGGCCCGCACGTCGTCGAGAGTTTGCGGTTCTTCGAGGGTGCGCCAGATGTCGGCGTATAGAAAATCGACGGGTTCGCCGGGTTGCCAGAACAAGGCGTCAGCTTCGACCAGGTTGAGCTTGGCGCGCGCCTCGGCGGGCAGGCCGGCAAAATTCTGCACGCGGGAAAAGAGGTCGATGACTTCGGGGTCGCGTTCGATGACGGTGACTTTGCTCACTGCCGGGTTGAGGGCGACGTTGGCCGCGACCCAGCCCATGCCCAGTCCCATGACGACGCTGTGCCCGTGGGCATAGCGGACGGCAAGTTCCTGACTTTCGATTTCGTGGGGAGAGAGCGACATCCAGGTGTCCCAGCCCTGACCGTCGCCAAGACTGGTACGAAGCAACGCGGGCAGCCCGGAAACGCCCCATACGCCGCTGTAGTAGCCCCGATCCAGGAGAAAGCCGCCTTTGATCATTTTCCACTTGCCTTGTTCACCAACTGCATACTCGGGCATGAAATACGGCGGTTGATAAAGCGGCACACCCAAAGCCTGGGCCATGAATTGCGGATCAACGGCTGGCAATTGTGCTTCCGGGAAGCTTGATGCGGCGGCGGGATTCATGCTGTCTCTCCACGATGAAAGGAGCGCACCGAACACTGGCATAGCGCAGCAAGCGTAGGGTGCGTTCCACGCGCCCCATGGCGGAATCGAGCCACTATCTCCCCTTTCATCAACGCCGAGGTGTGTATGACATCCCCTGCCGATGTTTCAATCTTTTGTGCGGTTGCCACTGATCCGTTCATTTTCAAGCTCTCTTTACAATCAATCAATGGGGTCAGACTCCAATGGCACTAACTTAACGGAAGTATCTGTTTTATCATGGAGATAGAAGGTGGCTGAGAGCCTTGTCGCGTTATCATGCGGGTGTCGAATCCGTGCCAAATAACGTGAAAGGATCAGCCCCATGAATAGTAACAAAAAACGGCACCTTGCCGAACAAGTAAAGCGGTTTCGCGCCCGGTTTGTGCAGACGATGGGCGCCGTGTTGGGCGATGTGCTGACGGCGCCGTTGCTGATGCAATGGGTTGCCGAAGAAACCGGCGTCTTTCGTCGGCGCCTCTACGACCCGTTGCAAACACTCATGCTGTTTATCGAACAAGTGTTGGGTGCAGATCACAGTTGCCAGGATGCGGTTGCGCGAGGGGTGAGCGGACAAGTGGCGCAGGGACAGGCGCCGGGCAGCCTGAACACCGCCGCTTACTGACAGCAGTTTAGCAGCCCCCTTGGACTTATCCGGGTGAGGACTTTTTCCAAATTGTTTCAGGGAGCACGCCAATGAGCAGTAGCAGCATTTCCCTCCACACCGTTTCAACTGCCGATCACGAATTTATTTATCGCTTGTTCAGCACCTTGAAGGCCGACGAATTGGGGGCGTGGTCGTGGGATGAGCAAACGCGGGAAATCTTCCTGCGCATGCAATTCAATGCGCATGAACAACATTTCCGGGTAAATTTCCCCGGTGCCGACGACACGGTTGTACGCTTGGGCGAGTCGTCGGTAGGCCGGCTAATCGTGCTGCGCACTATGGAGATGCTTCATTTGGCGGACGTGGCCTTGCTCCCGGAGCTTCGTGGTTGCGGCATCGGGAGCCGCCTAATCAGGGATTTGCAGGATGAGGCGGCGGGTGCCGGAGTACCGCTACGCTTGAATTGCTTCGTAACCAACCCGGCCATACATCTGTACGGACGCTTGGGGTTTGCCCCGATAGGCGGGATAGATAGCCACCGCTTGATGGAATGGCGGAGAAACAGCCATTCCCGCACAGCCGGCTGATCGGCAGTTCTCGGCGGTGCGCAAGCGCACACCGCCGAATGAGATTCAGGCATGACAGCAGCGTGCCACCGGTTCATAAGGACGGGTGAAATGCCCCGACGGTTGCTCGTCCCGTTTAAGCGGGAGGAAGATAGCCTGATAGCAAACACTGCTAAACATCCCCGGCAAAATCGGGCCGATCAGCAAGGAAAACTCGCCGAGTACGGAATGCTTGACGACATGGGCGCCGAATTCCAGAGCGCTTTGGTTGAGGCCGCGAAACAAAAGAGAAAACGATCCGCCTTGCCTGCTGCTTATTTCCGAAATTTCCAACAGTTCCATCCTTAGCACGCTTTTCCAGCCCTGCGGATAAACCTCAAAAACCGTATTGAGACAAGACACAAAATCCGACTGTTGCAAGTTGGACATGACGCATTACCTCCTTCATCAGGCAAACAAATAAAGCAGCGACGAAAACGCTTTCCCTTGGCTGCTCAATCCAGATCATGCGCCCCTGATGGAAAGTGGGATAACCACTTATATTTCTTGTTTTTTGTCCGGGACAAAAACATCAGCAAGGTGAAAATTGAGCTGGATTGAAGTGTATCCACTTTTATTTATTTGCGTACCTGTCACTTATTACAGGTACCACACTAACATGCTGTTTTTACGTCAATTATTTTTGAACTTTTTTTTCGAAATATCACCATTCAGGCGTTTTCCGCCATTTTTCCGCTCACCATGCCATTGCTGAGCGCCCTGACTGCGGCGCCGCTCAACCAGTAAACACCCGCCGCACTTGGGCAAGCTTGTCCTTCCAGGTCGTGGTACGCAGCGTTTCCAGGAACTCCCCCAGCTTGAAAGCGTGGTGGCGCGGGTACGCCACGCCGACTTGCGGCATGTCGGCCAGCCCCGTTTCGCGGGCGTGTTCGACGAAACCGGGATTGCGCCAGAAGAAGGCGCCGGGGAGGGTGGTGGGGATTACCAGCACGTAGAACAAGGCTCTACCTAATACGGCGGAAACCAGCACGAGGATGCAGAGCAGTAGCAGCGCTTCGCTGCCGGCGGCGTCCATGTTGGCGATGGTCAGCGCCAATGCCAAAGACCCACCGAGCAGGACGTTACGCAAGCGGTAGGCACAGCCGTAGGTGGTGGATTGCTCGTAGAACGAGGCGGCGCCTTCGTTTTCCTGTTTGTGCAAAGTGCGGTGCGCCAGCAGTCCGATGCCTTCCAGCGCCAACCCGCTTGCCGCGACGGCGGCGAGGAAGCTTTCCGTGTCGGGATTCAAGTTGCCCATCGCCAGGGCAACCAGGCCGAGCAACAAGGGGCCGAGCGCCAGCGCCGCGCCAATGAAGGCGGCGTTGGTGTGCCAGTGGTTCCAGTAGGGGCGCGCCGGGATGCGGTAGAGCTTAATCATGTAATGACCACCGAAGGCGATGCCGCCCAAGCCCAGCGCGGCGCACAGTACCCGTCCGAATGCAGCCCATTGCTCGTCGAAAATGGCGAACAGGGTGAAACCCGCCAACCCGGCGAAGAATGCCGACACCCCGGCGATTTCCCGGCTCACCGGCGAGTATTTGAGGTTGTAGAAGCCCCGGTAGAAGCGCTGCGGCTTGCCAAGGTGCATGTTGAGCTTGAACATGCCCACGCTCAGCAGCGCCACCATCAGGAACAGACTGGGCAGCCATGCGGGGCCGCCGTCGAGTTCCGCCAGCGGAGCGAACATCACGGTGCCCAGGGTGAGCAGCAGGAAGGCGCCGGCCACCGCCTGCGCGGCGAGGGTAAAGACGATGTGGGCGTTTTCATGGGAACCCAATAGTTTCCCGAGATTCCATTCGCGCTGGACGCCGTGCTTAGGATCGAGCATCGGGCGGTAGGCGCCGTTGGCATCGTCGCGGTGATATTTGAGCGGCACGCTGTCCACCCGCGCCATGTCGCGCGCCAGAGTGCGGGTCTGCTGGAAACGCACGTTGGGCTGGGTGATGGACGGGTCGGGGAAACCCGGAATATCCACCCTAGCCTGGGTGCGCCCCGCCGGGAGGTTTTCGATCACGCCAAAATCCAGCGCCTTGCCCAGGCAGGCCGCCGCGCAGGCCGGTTTCAGGCCGACCTCCAGGCGATCCACGCACATATTGCACTTGGTGACTTGGCCCTTCACCGGGTCGAGCTGCGGGGCATTGTAGGGGCATACCCAGGTGCAGTAGCCGCAGCCGAAACAGATGTCGGGGTCTTGCAGCACCGCGCCGTATTCGGCGAATTTGGTATAGGCGCGGGTCGGGCAGCCTTTCAGGCACACCGGGTTGTCGCAATGGTTGCAGGCCAGCGAGATGTTGATGCGGGTGGCGTTGGGATAAGTGCCGCCCTCGACGATACCCACCGAACGGAAAGCCAGGTGCGCGGGGTTGTCGTTCTTCTCCGAACAAGCGGCTTCGCAGGCGTGGCAGGCGATGCAGTTGTCGGCGTTGAAATAGAAGCCGTGCTGCTTGTAGCGGTTGGGGTTGTCGCTCACCCAGCCGTCCTGGTTGATGGCCAGTGTTTGCGCGCGGCGCGGGTCGTCTTCGGCGACCGTTTCAATGGCCCTGCCGTAGCGGTTTTGCGTCAAGCACAGCGGGTCGTTGAGGCGGGCGTAATCGGGTTCGTTTTCTCGGGCTTGGTACATTTCACTTCTCCACGGTTTGCTCCCCTCTCCCGCCGTGCGGGAGAGGGGTTGGGGGAGAGGGCAGCAGTGTCGGACATGCCGCCACCG
>JAGXQV010000072.1 GCA_018336195.1 Sulfuricella sp.
GGTGCGGCGGGTTCGTTCTCATCCGTTTCATGGCGCGCCGAAGTCGGCTCGATGCGCGCCAGACGCACCGGTTTACCGAGCAAGGCGGCTTCCACCCGTGCGCGCAGCCCCGGCTCGGGCGCATCCAGGCGCACCCGGACTTCGAGGTAAGGCTGCTCGTATTCCGGCAGCTCCGTGAGTTCCAGCGCGGCAAGTTCGGCCAGCACTTCGTCAATTCCCGCCGGTTTCTTCGGCACGCGCAGCAATTGCACGGCACGGGGAACCGCAATCGCCTGAATGGCCGCGACGGTTTCATTTTCAAGCTCGACGCGCAGCACCTGGTGGGGGTAATCGATTTCGGCAAACGACATCGGCAAGGGGCTGCCGGAGTAGCGGATATGCGCATTCCCACCGACCACCTGAGGCAGGTGCAAATGCCCGAGCGCGGCGTAGGCGATGGCCGGGTCGAAGATTCCCGCCGACAACGCTTCCGCGCCGCCGATCACGATATGCCGCTCGGAAGTCTCGGAAACCTGCCCGCCCACCATGTGGCAATGCCCCATCGCAATGATGGCCTGGCCCGGCTCGCGACGGGCCAGCGCCACCGCCAGCGCCTGCCGGTAAAGCTCGGCGACGCCGTCGAGATAAGGATCCGCCGCCGCTTCGACGCGCGGCACGTCGCTGGGACGCAGGAAGGGTATCGCCAGACACCAGGCGGCAATCTCGCCCTGCGCATTCCGCAGCGGCACCACCAGGCGCTCCACGTCGATGCCGTGATCGGCGCGGCGCTGGACATACCCGACCACCGCCGCATCGAACAATTGGAGAAAAGGCGCGGTCGCCTCCAGCCGCCCCGGCGAATCATGGTTGCCCGCCACCATCACGATAGAAAGATGCGGCACCTGTACCCGCGCGGCGGTCAGGAAACGGTACAACTGGTGCTGCGCGGCGGCGGAAGGATTCGAATTATCGAAGACATCGCCGGCAATCAGCAGCGCATCGGGTTGTTCGGCCCTTAGCGTTGCCAGCAGCCAGTCGAGAAAGCGTTGATGCTCGAAAGTGCGGTCGAAATCGTAGAGGGTCTGACCAAGGTGCCAGTCGGAGGTGTGGAGGATGCGCATGGGGAAAATCGAGTGATCGGGAAAGGCCTCTGCCCTACCCGGCTATCGTTTATGAATGGGCCTCATGCTACCAGTTTTTGCCAGTGGCGCGTTGGTTGCGGACTGGTTCCCGGTGTATCCTTCGCGCTTTAAACCCGACTTCGAAAATCATGTGTGGCATTTGCGGCGAACTTCGTTTTGACACCCAATCCCCCGACCTCGACACCCTGGCGCGGATGAGCGCCAAGCTCGCCCGGCGCGGGCCGGACAGCAGCGGCTCGTACAGCGACGGGCCACTGGCGTTCGGCCATCGGCGCCTGGCGATCATCGACCTGTCCGCCACTTCCGAACAACCGATGGTGGACCAGGAACTCCGCCTCGCCCTGGTATTCAACGGCACCATTTACAACTACCGCGAATTGCGTGCCGAACTCCAGGAAATGGGCTACGTGTTTTTCTCGGAAGGCGACAGCGAGGTGATCCTCAAAGCCTTTCATGCCTGGGGCGAGCGTTGCGTGGAGCGTTTCTTCGGGATGTTCGCCTTCGCGGTATGGGACATGCGCCACCGCAGCCTGTTCCTGGCGCGCGACCGCTTCGGCATCAAGCCGCTGTATTACAACCTGGACGGCGCACGGCTGCGCTTCGCCTCCACCACCCAGGCTCTGCTCGCCGGCGGCGGGGTGGACACCAGTTTCGACCCGGTTGGGCTGCACCACCATTTCACCCTCCATGGCGTGGTTCCAGCCCCTCGTACCATCCTCAACGGGGTCAAGAAGCTGGCCCCGGCAACGACCATGACGATAAGCGCCGAAGGCGCACTTTCCCAGCGCAACTACTGGCAACTCAATGCTACCCGCCCTGCCCAGGAGCTATCCGAGAAGGATTGGGTCGCCGCCTGCCGTCTGGTACTGACCCGCGCGGTGGAGCGGCATCGCCTCGCCTCGGACGTACCGGTCGGGGTGTTGCTCTCCGGTGGACTGGATTCCAGCCTGTTGGTCGCCTTGCTGGCCGACCATGTGGACGACTTGCTGACGTTCTCGGTGGGCTTCGAGGATGTCGGCGAGGGCGCGGAGAAAGCCGATGAATTCGAGTATTCCGACCAGGTTGTAGCACGCTACCGGACCCGTCACCACAAATACCTGATCCCCAACGCCGAAGTCCTACAACGCCTGCCTGAAGCGGTTTCCAACATGGCCGAGCCGATGGTCGCCCAGGACGCGGTGGCGTTTTACCTGCTCGCCGAAAAGGTTGCCGACGAAGTGAAAGTGGTGCTCTCCGGCCAGGGCGCCGATGAAGTGTTCGGCGGCTATTTCTGGTATCCGCAGATGGAAGCCGAGAGCGGCAACGACCTGAAGCGCTTCCGCAAACACTATTTCGACCGCAGCCACGGCGAATACCTGGCAACCGTGACCGATGCCTATGCCTGCGCCGACGTCACCGCCGAACTGGTCAAGGATCATCTCTCGCGCCCCGGCACCGACAGTTTCCTCGATGCTGTGCTGCGTTTCGACGTGACCACGCTGATCGTCGACGATCCGGTCAAGCGCGTCGATAACATGACCATGGCGTGGGGTCTGGAAGCGCGGGTGCCGTTCCTCGACCACGAGCTGGTGGAATTGGCGGCCCGTATGCCTCCCGAACTGCGCTTGCAGGAGGGCGGCAAGTTCCCACTCAAGGCCGTCGCCCGAGGCATCGTCCCCGATGCGGTGATCGACCGCCCCAAGGGCTATTTCCCGCTGCCCGCCTTAAAACACGTGCGCGGCGAATTCCTCGAATTCATGCGCGCCATCCTCGATTCGGAAGCTTGCCGCAAACGTGGATTATTCCGCCGCGACTACGTGGAAAAACTCCTGGCCGACCCGGAAGGGAAATCCAGCTTCACCCCGATCAACGGCAACAAGCTGTGGCATCTGGCGGCGCTGGAATTGTGGTTGCAGCGCAACGTCGATCAAGCCGGCTAAGCTCTCAACTCACCGACCGACTTCAGCGCATCACACCGGTAGTAATCTCCAGCAATATCCGTTGGCGCGGGCTGCGGCTTTTCTTGAGACGGACAATCCGTGCTTCGAGTGGCGCACCGAGGTCGAGTTGGCGGGACACGCCCTCATTGTCCAGGCGCGGCACGTAACCGAGGACGTGACCCTGCCAATCGACCCGCACCGCGCGCGGATCGAAGGGGTTGTCGGGTTCGCGGACCAGGTCGAGGCGGTCGCCGACGCGCAGGTCTTTCCACACTTTCTTGCCGTCGTGGTAGCGATAGCCGGCCACCGGGGATTCCTGCACCAGCAGGCGGGCGACGACTTGCGGTTCGGCAGCGGCGGGCAACCCCAGGCTTGCCAGCAGGAGGATCGCCGCAAGCCGAATCCAGCTCA
>JAGXQV010000073.1 GCA_018336195.1 Sulfuricella sp.
CCGGCACGGGAACCGGCTTGTTTACTTATGCCGCGGTCCCCACCGTGACGGCAATCAGCCCCACTTCCGGCCCCGCCGCGGGCGGCACTGCGGTGACCATCACCGGTACCAATTTCACCGGTGCGACCTCAGTCACCATCGGCGGCGTAGCGGCGACCGGGATCGCGGTGGTGAATGCCACCACCATTACCGCCACCGCACCGGCAGGAACAGCCGGCGCGGCAAGCATAGTCGTTACCACGCCCGGCGGGATAAGTACGGAAGCCAGTCTATTTACCTATATCGCCACGCCGACCGTCACCGGTATCAGCCCGTCCACCGGGCCAACTGCGGGCGGCACCGGGGTAACCATCACCGGGACTAACCTGACCGGCGCCACCTCGGTAACCATCGGCGGTGCTGCAGCCACCAGCCTATCCGTGGTGAATGCCACCACCATCACCGCCACCACCCCGGCAGGAACGGCCGGCGCGGCAAACGTAGCCGTCACCACGCCCGGTGGCACCGGCACGGGAACCGGCCTGTTCACGTATGCCGCCGCCCCCACCGTCACAGGCATCAGCCCGTCCGCCGGGCCAACCGCGGGCGGCACCACGACAACCATCACCGGCGCCAATTTCACCGGCGCCACCGCCGTCACCATCGGCGGCGTAGCAGCTACCGGCGTCACGGTGGTGAATGCCACCACCATTACCGCCACCACCCCGGCAGGGACGGCCGGTGCGGCAAACGTAGCTGTTACCACACCCGGCGGCACGGGTACCGGAACCGGTCTGTTTACGTATTTCGCCGCCCCCACCGTTACAGGCATCAGCCCGTCCGCTGGGCCGATTGCGGGCGGCACCGCGGTAACCATCACCGGCACCAATTTCACCGGCGCCACCGCCGTCACCATCGGCGGCGCGGCGGCCACCAGCATATCCGTGGTGAATGCCACCACCATCACGGCCACCACGCCGGCGGGGACGGCCGGCGCGGCAAACGTAACCGTTACCACGCCCGGCGGCACCGACACGGGAACCAGCCTCTTTACTTATGCCGCAGCCCCCATTGTGACGGCAATCAGCCCCACTTCCGGCCCAGTCGCAGGCGGCACAGCGGTGACCATCACTGGCACCAATTTCACCGGTGCCACCGCAGTCACCATCGGCGGTGCTGCTGCCACCAGCCTATCCGTGGTAAATGCCACCACCATTACCGCCACCGCACCGGGGGGAACGGCGGGGGTGACAAACGTAGTCGTTACCACGCCCGGCGGCACCGGCACGGGAACCGGTCTGTTTACCTATTTCACTGTGCCGATCTTGCCGGCAGCCAACATCCGGGTGAACAACCAGTCGGCCCCCCATAAGATTGTCCTTATCTTCAGCGAGAATCTCGCGCCCGGCACCATTGGTACCGGTGCGGACTGGACAGTCACCGCCAACGGCGGCACCCCGATCTATAGCGTCGCCACTGTTGCGCTGGCGAACGGCAATGAGATCACGCTGACGCTCAATGCCGTCGACCTGAGCGACCCGACCACCTACATCACCAACGGTGCTGTTAACGACCACATCAAGGTTACGCCGCCGAGCACGTTGACCAACACGACCAACCACGCCTACGCCACCGGCCAGGTTACCGAAGCCGGCGCAACCCATACGCTGGACACCACCGCGCCAACCCTGGCGGCCGTCGGCACCAGCGCCCCCACCAGCAGCGGCGGCACCCTTGCCGCCACGGCTAGCGAGATAGCCAAAGGCTACTGGATCGCCGTGGCGAGCGGTGCTACCGCCCCGACCCCCGCCCAGATCAAGGCCGCCGTCGCCTATGGTGGTGTAACCATCGTCGCAAGCGGGAGTGGCGCACTGCCCGGAGGGGCAGCCGGCAGCATCACGCTGAACGGCCTGGCCGACAGCACCGGCTACGATATCCACGTCATGGCCGAAGACGCCGCCGGTAATGCCACCGCGGCGATCTCCAGCACCACCATTACCACCGCCGCCCCGCCGGCAGCCCCCTCGAACAGCACTACTACGCTGCCTACGGGTGGCGGCGCCGCATCGCCGCTTGCCGGCCAGACCGTGGTCGTCACCGACAACGGCAAGGAGGGTTCCAGCATCACCCTGCCGACAAAGACCACCTCCGGTGGCACCACGTCGGGCAATGCCGTCAATGTCACCCTGCCCGGCACCGGCACCGTCTCGGCAAGCAGCAGTTCCGAGGGCACCAAACTCGGCGTGACCAGCGTCACCCTGCCCGGCGCCACCGCGCCGGTCAGTACCGTCACCGTCGACCAGGGTAGCGCCAGCTTTACCGCCACCAAGAGCGGCCAAGCAGTGGCCGGCCTGAAGAACGGCATCGTGGTGGTTTCGGGTAGCGACACCAGCCAGGTCAGTGTCGATACCACCGGCACTGCGGCCAAGATCGGCATCAAGTCGAGCGACACTATCGTCGTGCCGAGCGGCGCGCAAAACGTGTCCGGCACCAGCGTCGACTTGCCGGCACCGGACGCCGGCAGCGCCGCCAAGCCGGTGAGCGTCAAGATCGGCAGCCAGGAAATCAGCGTCCAGGCGCAGCAGTCCAACACCACCATGACTTTCAAGGTGATCGACATCGACGGCGTCAAGACCCCGGTGGTGGAAGTCACCGGCACCGCGCAAGTCTCCAGCAGCGGCGACAATCAGCCCATCGTCAGCATCAGCGGCAACGTGGTGCGCAGCGGCACCCAGAAGTGCAACACGGTGGTGCAGGCCAGTTCCGCCACGGGCAACGATGCCGTGCAGGTGATGACCTGCTACGTCATCCTCGACGTCGGCTCGTTCTCGGCCCTGAAGGGCGGCAATGGTTTCGCCGCGATCAAGGACGGCATCGTCTGGGCCGGCGAGACCGCCGAGTTCGACAAGAGCGGCAAGGTCGTCGCTGCCTATCTCGGTAGCAAGGAAGGCACCTCGGCTGCGGTGGGTGACGACATCGTTCCCGGCGGCGGCAAATTCACCGCCGCCAGTTACCGCAACAGCGCCTTCATCCCGCGCCTCGCCGGCACGCCGCTACGCCTCAATGGTGCCAAGCTCGACGAGAGCATCTTCAAGGTGCTCAGCCAGGCACTGGGCGCCGCTACCATCCCGGCGACGCCCAGCCAGAGCGCCCAAGGCGTCCTGTCTTTCCAGCTCGGCAGCGACCAGATCAACGCCATTCCCACGCGCCGCATCCGCGTCGATACCAGCCGCGCCGATGGCGTCAGCGTCAGCACCGAAGGCAACATCGAAGTGGCGGGCGGCGGCCTGGTCACGATATTCGCCCCGAGCGTGGGCGATCCCCAGGTGTTCGCCGCCAAGGTGGCTCAGGCGCTGCCCGGCGCAGCCAGCGAACAGCGCTGGAACGGCAGTTGGAAGATCGCCGCCGCCGATGGCACCCGCTACGTGGGACGCCCGGCGTGGAACAGCCGTGCCCGGTCGGGCGACGCTGCCTTTGTCGGGATCGGCGACAACGTTCTGTATAACGACGGCAGCTACAGCCAGATGCTGGTGGCGGATTTCGATGACTACACCACCTTGCAAACCACCTTCGCCAACGAACTCGGTGACGCCAGGCTGACCGTGGTGCCGCGCCTGGATGGCACAGCCCTCGCAACGGTAAACGGCAAGACCTATACCCTGGCGCCGCAGTGGAAACTGCTCGACGCCGCCCAGGCCGCCGCCAAGCCGGCGTGGTGGGTGGACGGCGGCATGGTGTACATCAAGAACGCCGACGGGACGGCACAGGGATTCAGCGTGATGTAGGAGCGACCTCCCGGTCGCGAACCCGGTGGCAAGGACAACCGGCGTTTCCGTGAGGGGCGCCGGTTTTTTTTGCGAAGAAGGCACCGTCACGCCGGTCGATCATGAGTTCTATATTTTCCACAATAGAGAACGCAAGTTCTATAAAATAACCCTGTCTGCTTACCCTTAAACGGATTCCCCCATGAGCAAGGACCTGGAATATCTCGGCAAACTCCGCGACTATTACGCTTCGCACCGCATCCTCCCGTCCTTCGCGGGGATCGGGACGCTGGTCGGGATGAAATCCAAATCGGCCGTGTCGGCGATGGTGAAACGCCTGATGGAGGCCGGGTTTCTCGACTATGCGCCGGACCGGCGCCTGCAGCCGGGGAAAGCCTTTTTCGAGCGGGAAATCCTCGGCAGCGTGCGCGCCGGGCTGCCCCAGCCGGCCAACGACAGCCCCGGCGACGTGCTGACCATCGACGAATATCTCATCGAAACGCCGTCGCGCACCGTGCTGCTGTCGATCAAGGGCGATTCGATGGTCGACGCCGGGCTGCTGCCGGGGGATACCGTGGTGGTGAAGAAGGGCGCGCCTTCCAAGGCCGGCGACATCGTGGTGGCGATTGTCGACAACGAATTCACCGTGAAATATCTCGCCCACGACAAGGCCGGTTTCTTCCTCAAGCCGGGGAACCGCGCCTACCCGCCGATTCGCCCGCACGATCATCTGGAAATATTCGGCCTGGTGGTGGGGTCGTTCCGCAAATACTGAAAACGTCCGGTTGGGCCCGCCCCTTGTAATTTCCCAAATTAGCCTCATTTAGCCCTTGTATTTTTGGGTATAATTCCACGTTTGCCATTGCAGGAGGTTGTCATGCCGATTTACGAATACCGTTGTTCTTCTTGCGGTTCCCAGAAAGAACATATGCAGAAGATGAGCGATCCCCTGCTCACCACTTGCCCGGAATGCGGCAAGGAAACCTATG
The DNA here is from genome assembly GCA_018336195.1 of Sulfuricella sp. GTDB lineage: Bacteria > Pseudomonadota > Gammaproteobacteria > Burkholderiales > Sulfuricellaceae > JAGXQV01. The sequence goes on from JAGXQV010000073.1 coordinate 4,733, forward strand.
CCAAGATGCTCTCCGCCGCCGGCTTCCAGTTGAAGGGTAGCGGCTGGTACCAGAGCGATTTCAAGGGTGGCTCCAAGCCCAAGGAAGAGGCCGCGCCGCCCTGTGCCGGCGGGGGTTGTTGCTGCGCCAACTAAGTTCCGGCGCGTCCCGCGGCGCGCCGCCGGGCGATTTCACAGGTTTTCCACATGTTCAAACGTTATTTCATTACCGGCCTGCTGATCTGGGCGCCGCTGGGCATCACCGTATGGGTGCTGCGCTTCCTGATCGGCTCGATGGATCAGAGCCTGCTGCTGCTGCCCGAGCATTTGCGCCCGGAAAGCCAGTTCGGCGTTTCGCTGCCCGGCTTGGGCGTGGTGCTGACGCTGGGGGTGATATTCCTCACCGGGGTGCTGACCGCGAACATCGTCGGGCAACGCCTGATCCGCTTCTGGGAAGGTCTGCTGGCGCGCATTCCGGTGGTGAAGTCGATTTATTACAGCGTCAAGCAGGTCAGCGACACGCTGTTTTCCGGGAGCGGCGACGCCTTTCGCAAAGTCCTGCTGGTCCGTTATCCGCATCCCCAGGCCTGGTCGCTGGCTTTCCAGACCGCCGGGCCGGGCAGCGTGAGCCGCAAGCTGGACGGCGAATACGTGGGGGTGTTCATTCCCACCACCCCCAGCCCGGTGAACGGCTTTTATTTTTTCGTGAAGAAAAGCGACACCATCGAGTTGGACATGAGCGTCGACGACGCGCTCAAATCCATCATCTCGATGGGCGTGGTAGCCCCGCCGGAGAAGGACGCCGCCGTTGCCGGGGATTATGCGGGTGACTGAAAAGATGGGTACCTCTAGAAATTCACTTTTGCGGGATGAAGCGCAAGGAGCCGCGCAGTGAGCGACGAGACAACACGCGATAGCCTGTTGCGGCGGAGACTAACCTGCGCAGCAGGTTATGTCAGAGCCACATATCGAGTGGATAGGCGAGGAGCGAACGAGCACGCGACGCCGCGATTCGCCCGCAAAATGGATTTATAGAGGCACCCACCATGACCGATGTGCTGAAAACCCTAACCGACCACCGCTCCATCCGCCGCTATAGCGAGGAACCGCTGAGCCCCGCGCAGATCGACAAGATCGTTCTGGCCGCGCAGGCCGCGCCGTCCTCGATCAACGGCCAGCAGGTGAGCATCGTGTGCCTGCAGGATGGCGCCGCCCGCCAGCGCGCCGCCGAATTGTGCGGCGGCCAGCC
>JAGXQV010000074.1 GCA_018336195.1 Sulfuricella sp.
GATTCCCCCCTTTTCCCGCGCACTACCTGCCCACCCAGCAACAGGCCATCCTGCTCGAATGGCGCGACCGGGTACTGCACGCCAGCGCACACGGCCAACCTCTGCCGGAATTCCCCGAACACCTCATCGCACCGGTGCTCGACAACACCTGGCATGACACCGCCGAAGCCGTTCTGGGCAACTGGATGGGCTGCATGTACCAAGTCACGCACCAGGATCGGCGCAAGCCCTTCATGGACAACGTCAACCCGGACAACCCGCTCAATCTGGATATCGTTTGACGCACGAATATCTCAATCCGTCTCAATCCGCACCCGTGACCGGGCGAAACAGCACGGAAGATGTGACGCCTCTCCCGTGCCCGATTGCCCCCATGAAGGGGGAGGTTTAAAACCGAAGTTTGTGTAGATGAACATGGCATAATCCGCCGCTAATTTTTTCAGTCAGACAGCACACCCAAGAGGCGACATGGCAACCACCGCGAAAAAACCGGCCAGCACCCCCAAGCCCACCCCGGAAAAATCCGCCGCCAAGGCAAGCAGCAAAGCCAACACCAGCAAAGCCGCTGCTAGCGAAGCTGAAACCCCCACTGCAAGCGCGCCCGAACCCGCGAAACCTGCCGCCAAAGCCCCTGCAAAAAAAGTTGGCAGCAAATCCGCCAAATCCGCCGCCCGTGTGCCCGTGACAGAAGAAGAACTGCTGTCCATGCCCGAAGACGCCTATATGAACGAGGCCCAACTCACCTTCTTCAAGAACAAACTGCTCGCCATGCGTGAAGAGATCCTCGACAACGCCCGCGAGACCAACGAGCACCTCAAAGAAAACGAAGTGTTTGCCGACCCCAACGACCGGGCCACCGTCGAAGAAGAAAACATGCTGGAACAACGCGTGCGCGACCGCGAACGCAAGCTGCTGAAAAAGATCAACGCCTCACTCACACGCATCGAAGAAGGCGACTACGGCTTCTGCCTGGAAACCGGTGACCCCATCGGCCTGCCCCGCCTGCTCGCCCGCCCCACGGCAGAGCTTTCCATCGAAGCGCAGGAAAAACACGAACGGCTTGAGAAGCTCTACGCCGATTGAATATTTCGGCTTGATCTCATGAAAAACGGCGGTCTTGTACCGCCGTTTTTCATGGCCCCCTGCATGCGACATCCGCAAAAATGCGGATACCCCGCCGCCCCGGTGTGCCGCCGCGATGGAGGCTCGCTATAACTTTCGGCTAATTTACACGGTGTTCCAGCGCGAGTACCGTCACGATCGCCACGAGGACAAAAGAAGAGGCCGTCCTCTGAAGGGCCAAACGGTTATCTTCGCCACAAAAAACAGGCAAGGGGGAGGTCTCCCTATACTGAACTCTGCGTGCAAGAGCCCGGACGATTGCGCCGCCCCAACGACGCTCATCGCCCCACCCAATTGACATCTTCCAAAACCAGAAAAATCAATGGGGATTTTATGTCTCACATCGTAAGGTTTTTTGCAGAATTTTTATTTCTTACCTTAAGTATCGCCGCATACGCCGGGGAGTGTGAAAAAGTCATTGATCCAACATATGGGATATTTGCCTACTGCCCAACAGGCTTTCACGCATACGCTTTCGGAAACTCTTTTTCAGAAGTAGAAGCCGAATGCAGATCAGCGGCCGAAACAGACTGGCTTTTAAAGTTCAACACAAAACGCGAACTAATTCCATTAAGCGACCCGGCGCTTGGTGGGTGGGTCATTTACGATGTGTATGATGACGGCGTTCATATGGATGGGCAGACACACGAGACCAATCTGTGCTGGCCAAATGGATCATACGGGTGCATCAAAACCATGATGTATCAACATTACTTTTGTCCCGATGGCTATAAAAAATCCATGACGGAAGAAAAATGTTATCTTGAATCCGGAACAACTGGTGCGTGCGGCAACCCTGACATTAATGCAGGCGAACCTGATTATTGCACCGTTGGAAATCCTGTTAATCATGGCAATGGACACAAATTACAGAAGATAGTCGACTACAAGTCAACGATTAATGAGTTTTTTGACATTTCCAGATTTTACCTGCACACCAAGCATCAATCCCCCGGGGTCTTGGGCAGCTTTTGGCGACTGGGGATTGAGCACAAGATCGTCATTCCCAGTTTCGACTCGCGCGGCGAAATTCAGGATTTAAAAAATCCCGTTTCATTGTTTATCTATCAGCCAAATGGAAACAAAACAAGATTTGATCTGAATCACGACAATGGCGCATTTTCAGCAAAACACGATCCGTCTTTGATTGTATACAGGGTTCTTGACAACAAAAACACCCCCATCGGATGGGAATATGTGGATACAAATGACGTTACTTTTGGATTTGGCGTTGATGGAAGTTTGTTGTACATCTCGCCAATTGGAACGTCAAGGTTAACCATAGAACGCAACGAGAACGGAGCACCTAAACGTTTGTTTGATTCGGTAGGTAACGAGCTTGGCTTTGAGTACGGCAAAGGCAGGCAACTGATCGCAGTCAAACTCCCGGACGGGAAATATGTAAAATATTTCTATGACCCAACCGACTGGACAAAACTTGTGACAGTTCAATATCCATCTGACGATGGAGAGGGTGACAAGGTTGTTTATCGTTACGACGACGTAAATCAAACCTCATTGCTTTCCGGAATAATAGATGAAAATGGCAACGAGTATGGAACCTACCTCTATTATGCCGATGGGAAGATTTCTGATTCAGTTCACACAAACGGGCTAGGTAATATCCATCTTGCTTACGGCCCTGACGGACATACATTTGTAACTGATTCGCATGGCGCAACGAAGGAATATGGCTTCACAACGATTAATGGCGTCCTGAAGCTTTCATCCGTTTCTCAGCCAGCCGGGCCACACTGTCCCGCTGCAGCAAAGGAAATGAAATATGATGACCACGGCAACATGGTCTTGAAAGATGACTTTAATGGAAACAGATCCCGCTATTGGTATGATCACCCAAGAAACCTGGAGATTATTCGAGTAGAAGGGCTTGTTGTCGAGAATGGGGTTGAACGCGTCACACCTGAAACGCGCACCATAAAAACAAAATGGCATACAACATTGAGGAAACCGGCTTTTGAATATTTCCACACAGGCGATGCATCTGAAAACGGAGACCCAGTCGGCATCCAAGTAAAGAGCATCAAATATGTTTATGGTGACGAAGGCAATCTCACCGCATATACCGAGACTGACGTAGTGCGCAATGTCAGTCGCACCTGGAAATACACGTGGTTAAGCCGAGGCAGGATCAAATCCATTGATGGCCCCAGAACGGACGTAGCAGATATCAGCAGTTTCTCGTACTACGCGGCTGTATTCAATTTAAGTGTTGATTCCAGCACCTGAGTAGGAGGTCCGAAGCGCATGGAACAAGAACTGGTGAGGGGTGAGGTTGTCTTGGAAGCGGTCAAGGAGGCGTCGCCAGCCGAGATAGTTCGCCAGATATTTCGTGGCGACACCATGGAAGCGTGCCATCCAGGACTTGAGGCTGGAGTCGTAACGGTTGACACCCTGGACATGCCAAGTGCCATTGCCGCCATTGCCATGGTAGGCGGAGATGAAGAAGCCCGATTGCACATTCAGTTCCTTGGCGACGGTCCAGTAGGACGCATTACCGTCGGTGCTCAATACAGCATCGGCACCCAGCGCTGGCCGCAACGCTTCGGTCAAGTCAGTGGCCTTGGCGCTCGGGAGTATCTGATCGAAGACAGTTCGAGTGCCACGCTGCAGGGCGACTACCACAGCAACCTTCTCCGCGCCCTCGCCGGTC
>JAGXQV010000075.1 GCA_018336195.1 Sulfuricella sp.
CCTCGTCGTCCAGCGGCTCCTCCCCGACCGACAGCGGCTCGTCGAGTTCCAGCGGCAGTTCTTCCAGCGGGTTCTCCGCCGCGATGGAGCAGGCGATCCGGGATTTCCTCGCAACCAACCCGAGCGATGCGCAGATTGCCGCCGCCGCGGCCGCCGCCGGCTTTACCGCGTCGCAGGTAGCGGATGGCTTGAACCTGGTGGCCGGCGCCGGCACCTGGAGCGGCGGCAGCGTCACCAACTACGTCGACACCAACCTGAGCCAATACTCGGTAGGATCGAACGGCACCATCATCGCCGGCACCCCGGTGGTGTTCGATCTGGACGGCAACGGCGTGAGCTTGGTGTCGCTCGCCCAATCCACCGCCAGCTTCGACATCGCCGGCACTGGCGAACGCTTGAAGACCGGCTGGGTCGCACCCGGCGACGCGCTGCTCGCCTATGACGCCGACGGCAACGGCGCCATCGACCACTTCAACGAGATTTCCTTTACCGGCTACCTCCCCGGCGCCGCCACCGACCTGGAAGGGCTGGCCGCCTTCGACACCAACCACGACGGCAAGCTCACCAGCCAGGACGAGCAATGGAACAAACTGCTGCTGTGGCAGGATAGAAATCAAAACGGCATTTCCGATACCGGCGAGTTGTATTCCATGGCGGCCGCCGGCATCACTTCCATCGGTCTCGCCAGCAACCACCACGAACAAGTGATGGATGGCAACCTTATCTACGGCACCACCCAATTCACTCGCGGCAACGGCACTACAGGCCTGGTGGGCGACGTCAAATTCGACTACGCCCCGCCGAGCCGCACCGGCACCGACGGCGACGACGTCCTCTCCGGCACCCCCGGCGCCGACCAGATGGACGGCGGGGCCGGCAACGACATCCTCATCGGCCTGGGGGGCAGCGACAACCTGAAAGGCGGAACCGGCGTCAACACCCTGATCGGCGGCAGCGGCAACGACACCTACAGCGTCGACAACAGCGCCGACCAGGTTCTGGAAAAGCCCGGCGACGGCATCGACACCGTGCGCGCCTCGGTAAGCTACACCCTCGGCGCCAACGTCGAAGTGCTCAAACTCACCGGCAGCGCCGGCATCGACGCCACCGGCAACGAACTCGACAACCGGCTGGTCGGCAACGACGGCGCCAACACCCTCAGTGGTCTCGCTGGCAATGACACCCTGATCGCAGGCAAGGGCGTAGCGAAGATGGTGGGGGGCACGGGCGACGACACCTACATCGTCAACAATGCCGCCGACGTCGTCACCGAAAACGCCGGAGAAGGCGTGGACCAGGTTCTCTCATCGGTGGATTACGCCCTCGCCGACAACGTGGAAAACCTCGTCCTGGCCGGCACCGCGACCCAGGGGACGGGCAACGCCCTCGACAACATCCTGACCGGCAACAACCTGAGCGACCGGCTTTCCGGCGGAGGCGGCAACGACGTCCTGCTCGCCGGCAACGGCAACGACACCCTCGACGGCGGCAGCGGCGCCGATACCATGGTGGGCAACGGCGGAGACGACACCTACCTCGTCGACAACGTCGGCGATATCGTCAAGGAGAAACGCGGCGAGGGCACCGATACGGTCATCGCGAGCATTTCCTATGCGCTGGGTGACAACCTCGAAAACCTCACCTTGGGCGGCAGCGCAAGCATCGACGGCTCGGGCAACGGACTCGACAACATCCTCATCGGCAACGCCGGCAACAACCTGCTCGACGGCAAGGCTGGGGCGGATACCATGAAAGGAGGCATGGGCGACGACACCTACATCGTCGACAACATTGGCGACGCGGTAACCGAGAAAGCCGGAGAGGGCAGCGACACGGTCTATGTCTCAATCACCTACGTGCTGCCCGAGAATGTCGAGAACCTGGTATTGACCGGAAAGAACAACCTCAACGCTACCGGCAACGGGCTAGACAACGTTCTTGTCGGCAACGACGGCGACAATTACCTGAGCGGCGGCGCGGGTGCGGACACCATGGCGGGCGGCGCGGGCGACGACACCTATCACGTCGACAACGCGGATGACGCGGTGATCGAGAAAGCCGACCAGGGGTATGACTACGTGGTGGCCAGCGTCGACTACGTCCTGCCGGAGAACGTCGAGACCTTGCAGATGCTCGGCTCGGGCGACCTGAAAGGCACCGGCAACGCCGGCAACAACCTGATTATCGGCAATGCCGGCAACAACGTCCTGGACGGCGGTGCCGGGCGGGATATGCTGACGGGCGGCGGCGGCGACGATACCTATTACGTCGACAACCTCGACGATCTCGTCGTCGAGAAGGCCGGTAAAGGCGTCGACACCGTCGTGACGGGGATCAATTTTACGCTGTGGGGACTCTCGGACAATGTGGAAAACCTCACCCTTACCGGCACCGCCGATCTGATCGGGAACGGCAACCAACTGGACAACGTCATCACCGGCAACGCCGGCAACAACGTACTCGACGGCGGCCTCGGCGCCGACGCCATGACGGGGGGCTTGGGCAACGATACTTACATCGTCGACAACGCCGCCGACGTGGTAACCGAGAAAGCGGAGGAGGGGACCGACGTGGTCAAATCCGGCGTGACCTACACGCTGACGGACAACGTCGAGAACCTCGCCCTGACCGGCAAGGCCGACATCGGGGGCAGCGGCAACGGATTGGACAACACCATTGCCGGGAATACCGGCGATAACCGGCTGGATGGCGGCCTCGGCGTCGACACCATGATGGGCGGGTTGGGCGACGATACTTACGTCGTCGACGACACCCAGGACAAGGTGGTCGAAAAGGCCGACCAAGGCGTGGATGTCGTGGAAGCCAGCGCGACTTATGCCCTCACGGACAACGTCGAGAATCTGACCCTGACCGGCACGACCAGTATCGACGGCGCCGGCAATGCCTTGGGCAACGTCATGACCGGCAACGTCGGCGGCAACCTGCTCGACGGCGGCCTGGGGGCCGACACGATGGCGGGGGGATTGGGTGACGACACTTACCTTGTCGACGATGTCGGGGACTTGGTGACCGAAAATTTGAACGAAGGAACCGATACGGTCAAATCGGGCATCTCCTACACCCTCACCGCCAACGTGGAAAACCTGACCCTGACCGGCACGGGCGATCTCACCGGCACCGGCAACGCCCTGGACAACGTGCTGATCGGCAATGCCGGAAACAACACGCTGAGCGGCGGCGCCGGCAGCGACCGCCTCGATGGCGGCGCGGGAGCGGATGCCATGAATGGCGGCAGCGGCGATGACAGTTACGTGGTGGACAATGCCGGTGATCTGGTGACCGAGAACCTCGGTGAGGGAAGTGACACGGTATTCGCGAGCATCGACTACGTGCTTCCCGAGAACGTCGAAAACCTGACCTTGACCGGCTCGTCC
>JAGXQV010000076.1 GCA_018336195.1 Sulfuricella sp.
AATCCAGGGTGCCGCCGGCCAGCCGGTGCTGCTGGATTTCTACGCCGACTGGTGCGTCTCCTGCAAGGAGTTCGAACGCTTCACCTTCGCCGACCCGCAGGTCGTCGAGCAACTGAAAAATACGCTCCTCCTGCAGGCCGACGTCACCGCCAACAGCGACGACGACAAGGCTCTGCTCAAGCGCTTCGGCCTGTTCGGCCCGCCGGGGGTGATCTTCTTCGGCCGCGACGGCAAGGAGAGCGGGCGGGTGATCGGGTACGAGGAGCCCGAGAAATTCCTGAAATCGCTGCAGGTACTCAAATAATTCCGTGGTCGAGTTGCGTGCATGGCGTCATCGCAGGTAACTCGACCACGGATACTTTAGGGCTTGATGAACACCCCATAGACTTCGCCGACTTGACTGGGGCCACCTTTTCCCATCGTGATGCCACTGTTCACAATCACAAGATATTTGCCATTGCGATTCCCCCCTACACCACCAAACTGGTTTCCCGCATCGGTATTGATCGCAAACTTGCTGCCGACGAGGGTGCCGTCTTTGCCAATAAACCGACCGTAAACATCCCAGCATGTTCCTTCCCCAGCATCACAGACACCATCCTTGTTGGTATCGTTTTTCGCATCCGACCATGTGACCAGGTAATTGGTACCGTCAAAAGCCAGGCCAGGTATTCTTTGTGCACCCGGTTCGGTTACGATGGAAATGACCTCTCCCACGAGGGAACCATTCGGACTTACCCTTTGAGCAAGAATATCCCATTCTTGGGTTCCTTTTCCGCCAACCTCGTCATTCCAGGCAACTAGATAATTCGTACCGTCAAAGGCTACCGCAACCGGGTTGTCACTGGGAGCCGGGCTGGCGTTTATCGAGATTTCCTGTCCCAAAGCGCCACTTGGACTGACACGCCTACCCCGCACCTCAAAATCTTGCGAGTCTTCAATCCAGACCACGAAGAAGTTCGTCCCATCAAATACCATACTGTTTTTAGCGCCAAAACCCGTGCTAATGCGGAATTCCTCCCCCATGCTACCGTCAGGTGAAATTATGCGTCCGGCAATATAGCGGTTGTTCGAGGCGCCGCCACTTGCCGGAACGATGAGCCTGGTATAGGTAAGCAGATATTTGCCGCCGCCGTAAGCCAGAACATTCATTCCATCAAGCGTGATGCCCGCCGTCGTAAGGGCAAAAGGCTGCCCGATGACTGTGCTCGCCGTGCTGATAAACTGACCGTAAATCATGAAGGGGGTCCAACTATTCTTAACCCCCTGGTCCTCTTCCCATACCATTAGATAATTGCTGCCATCAAAAGCAATGCCAGCGGCACAGCAGGATTGGCCGCTATGTCCTGTTTCGATAACCGGACCGATCCTGGTGCCGTCAGACGACACCATCTGAGCGGCGACCCTTGCCGCCGCCGTATCGCTCTCCATCGCCAGGAGATAGTTGATTCCATCGAACGCGGCGCCCGCTGAAGCCCAGTTGCTGGCCATAGAAAACTTGGCGCCTACAACCGGGGATGGCGGGGAAACCGCGGTGGGGGTCAAATAGAAAACCTGGTTGGTAGGATTGCCACCCCAATTCCCAGACTGGCTGTAACCCAGGTATCCGCTTGCAATAATGGCGATGGTGTAAGGCGTAGTTGCATATTTGGCAGCTGCGGTCTGCGTTTGCAGGAAGAAATGCCCTGCGGCATCAGTGGTTGCCGTTTTCGAATCCAACGAGGTAGATATCGTCGCACCTACAATGGGTGTGCTGGTGCCTGCTATGAAAACATTGCCCCCAATCGAAACACCGTCCGCAGGGGTAGTGTCTGCTGAAATCGTATAAATCTTTGCATACTTGGTATTAAGCACCATGTCTGCTTCAGTAAGGCCGTAGCCCAAGTAAATATTTGTCCCTTGTAAGAACCTGAGGTCCAAATTCTGGACAATTGGAATAGAGTGGCCGGTGTTCAGCACGCCCCTGTAATAAGACTCCAGTGCACCACCACTCCAGAGCGTCCATATCCCGCCTCCGCTCTTGAAGTAAAACGACCCAGCCACGTTGGCAGCGGCAAAAATCATGCCGTTCTTACCGACATCACCGGAGGCAACCTGAACATTCCCGACCAAGGTAAGATTGCTAATGTCCCCGGTTGCGGAACCGCTAAATGCGAAACCGGAACTGGCGCCGGAGTCGTCATCCACAATAGTTACCGTTGCTATACTAGGCGACCCCAGAGCGGCGCCCCCGGTAGGGCTGCCGGTGCTGAAGGAAATCCGGAAGGTTTCATTGCCTTCCACCAAACTGTCGTTGATGATGGGAATGCTGATGGTTTTGGGTGTGGTATCGCCGTCGGCAAAGGTCACCCCCTGAATGGCGGTGGAAAAATCGACGTCAACTTGTGCAGTGCTGCCACTGGCGACAAAGCCGATCTCGGCTGAGACGATGCCGCTGCTTCCGCCCGTGCGGGTTATGGTAATCGTGACCGCACCGGCGTTCTCATTGACGCTGTAGGAGGCGCTGCTGAACTGTAAAGTACCGGCAGCCAGAAGGGCCGACGTGTCAAAGGTCACGCGCTGGATATTTGATATCCGCAGTTCATCAATCCGAGTAGTGACGTCGCGAGCACTATAATTAATCAACACCGATCCGCCAAACCCGCTGGCGGGCATTCCAGTATTTACATCGCTCCCGACCTGCACCCCATTGATGTAGAGCTTGGCTCCCGTGCTACCCCAGGTTGCCGCCACATGTGTCCAGGTGTTAAGCGGCACAATAGTCGTGCCGGAATTCATGCTGAAAGCAGCCCAGGCGCCGGCAGTGAGTTGACCGGTAGAAGTCACAGACATGCCAAATGTCCATCCGGCGCACGAGCCAGGAAACGGTCCCTGATCGACAAGGGACACCCCAGTGCCGTAAGCGGTGAGGTAGGTCCAGAACTCAATCGTGCCGTTGGACTGGCTCAGTAACTGCCCACCCGGATACTGGAGGTAGGAGCCTGATCCAGCGGGCTGGCCCACCGGGGGATTCAGGGTCAATGCCTGATTTAGTCCGCTTGGACCCGTGCCAAATGAAGAACTTGGGGTAGCGGAAGGCTTCTGGGAGCCGCACGCCGCACCAGTCTCACGATAGGCAAGAATGCTTGCACCCGTGGTTCCATCGAAATGATCGAGCAATACCGTGTTGGCATCGGCTGTATAAGGTGCTGCTTGACAAGCCAGTGCGAAGAACAGGAAAAACCACCCGAAAATCGCCGCGATAAAGGTATTGTTGCGCATGACCTTATCCCCCTTCTTTACTGGCTGGATATCTAAATTTATAGTCCAAAGGAAGTCATACGTCCATCTCATTGCTGGAGATTAAACTCGGCGTCTTACGCACTCTTGCGCTAAACAGGTACGAGTTTCGTATGGTCTAGCTTCTCGGCAAGGATGGCGGGGATGACGTAGGCTGGCATCCGCGATGTCCAGCTTAAGGCGGACGAGGAGGATGGTGACGGCTTTTTGCTCATGCCATGCTAGTACCAGCAAGATGTTCGGTTTCAACGAACTGCAAATGCCCAACTTCATCCAGAGCTGGTTCAACAAGGAAGCCAATTCGATCAAGGGCGGCAACGTCGCCGGGGTATTCGTGATGGGCGCCTTGTCGGCGGTGATCGTCGGTCCCTGCGTAGCGGCCCCCTGGCCGGCGCGCTGCTGTACATCGGCCAGAGCAATGACGTGGTGCTGGGCGGCACCGCCCTGTTCGCCATGGCGCTGGGGATGGGCCTGCCGCTGTTGCTGGTGGG
>JAGXQV010000077.1 GCA_018336195.1 Sulfuricella sp.
AGGCCGGGTCGTAATGGCGCACCAGCAGGTCGGCCACCAGCGCGTCCCACTGCCCTGAGGTGCTTTGCCTTTTCCACTGTTCGATGCGTTCCTTGCCTTGCAACTGCGTCAGGCAGTCGAGTTGTTTGCCCAGTGCCTGCGGATCGGCGAGAAAGTGGGCGTATTCCTCTTTCAGCAAGGCAACCCGCACGGGGAGATCGGCATTCAGGTTGATGCAACTGGCCATGCGCATGCGCGTCAGCAAATTTTCCGGTGTTTGCAGTTTGCCGATGCGTTTGCTTTCCGATTCCACAAAAACGGGTCTGGCCGGGTCGAATGTCCGTAACAGGTTCCAGATCTGGGTCTCGAAATATTTCTGGTTGGGCTGCGGACGCAGCGGGTCAGCTCCCAAGACCGACCCCATGTGAGCAGCCAGTGCTTCCAGATCAAGGACTTGTGCGCCACTTTGCGCCAAGGCACGCAGGAAACGACTTTTGCCCACACCGGTCGGGCCGCAAACCACCCGAAAGGCCAAGCGTTCCGGCAGGTGTTCGAGGCTGTCGATGACATGTCGCCGGTAAGCTTTGTAGCCGCCTTCAAGCTGATGGGCCTGCCAGCCGACAGCGCGGAGCACGGTGGTGAGGCTGCCGCTGCGGTTGCCCCCCCGCCAGCAGTAGACCAGCGGACGGTAATGTCTGGGTTTGTCGGCGAAGTGGGTTTGCAGATGGCTGGCAATGCTGCGGGAAACCAGCGCCGCGCCAAGCTTGCGGGCGGCAAAGGGGGATTCCTGTTTGTGCAATGTGCCTACGCGGGCACGTTCTTCATCGTTGAGCACGGGCAGGTTGATGGCACCGGGCAGATGATCTTCAGCGAATTCGCTGGGTGAGCGGGCATCGATCACTTCGTCAAAGCCGGGCGCGGGGGCTTCGGTATAAACCTCTTCAATCAGTGCAAGGCCGTCGCGGCGTCGGGGGGCGGCGGCATCGGCGCAGCTCATGCGTGTTTGTCCCGCATCAGGCGGGCTTTCTCGCGTTGCCACTCGCGATCTTTTTCGGTCGCGCGTTTGTCGTGCAGTTTCTTGCCTTTTGCCAGGCCGATTTCGATCTTGATGCGGCCTTTGACGTAATGCAGGTTGATGGGCACCAGGGTGAAGCCAGCTTGTTGCACCTTGCCGATGAGTTTCTTGATTTCATCGGCGTGCAAAAGCAGTTTACGGCTGCGCACCGGATCGGCCTTGATATGGGTCGAAGCGCTCGCCAGCGGGCTGATATGGCAGCCGATCAGCCAGACTTCTGCTTTTTTCAGCACGACGTAGGCTTCTTTCAGTTGCACGCGTCCGGCGCGAATGGCCTTGACTTCCCAGCCTTCCAGCACCAGCCCGGCTTCGTAGCGTTCTTCGATGAAGAACTCGTGAAAGGCCTTTTTATTGTCAATGATGCTCATGGGAGTGACCGCGATAGAATGCCCGCCATTTTACAGCCCACGAGCCTGGTGAAATACCGGTATCCGGTTTGCACCAGGGGTGTTGATTTATGGCCGAAGTTGTCAAATCTGTTCTTGTTCCTTATTCCGCCAGCGAAATGTTTGAGCTGGTTGATCGGGTGGAGGATTACCCGGTGTTTTTACCCTGGTGTGGTGGTACGCAATTGCATCACCGCGATGCCGAAGTCACTGAAGCCTCCATACACATCAGTTACCTCCAGGTGAAACAGCAATTCACGACCTGCAATACCAAGAAACCTGGCGAAGAAATGCAGATTCGTCTGAAAAGCGGGCCATTTCGCAAGCTTGAGGGCTATTGGCGTTTCAGAAAGCTGTCTGAATCAGCCTGCAAAATCGAATTCGTGTTGCATTACGAGTTTTCCAGCGGCTTGCTGGAGAAAATGCTGGGGCCGGTTTTCGGCATGGTGACCAACGGTTTGGTGGATGCCTTCGTCCATCGCGCAGAGAAGGTTTACGGACAAAGATGACTCAGATTCGTGTGGAAGTGGTGTATGGCACGACTGCGCAGCAAAAGGCGGTGACGCTCACCCTGCCAGAAGGGGCGACCGTGGCGCAGGCTGTGGCGCAATCAGGGTTGATGCACGAGTTTCCTGAGATTGATCTGGGGCGCAACAAGCTGGGTATCTGGAACAAACTGGCCAAGGCCGAGGCGGTATTGCGGGACAAGGATCGGGTGGAAATCTATCGTCCTTTGATTGCCGACCCCAAAGAAATCCGCAGGCAACGCGCAGCAGAGGGCAAGGTCATGAAAAAGGGCGGGGGAGACGCTTCAGGGGAATGAACGTGCGGTACGGCTGTGGCGTCGGCACTTGAACGACGGGTTTTTCGAGGGGCACTGAACGCAATTGAAACGGCCGGGGCAGCAATGCCCCGGCCGTTTTTTTATGCGTGCTTATTTGATTTCGGTCGACGGGTAGTTCAACTGGCCGAGTGCCACTTTGGCCTCATCCGAAACCCGCTTGGACAGTTTCAGCACGGTGGCGCTATCACCGGCCTTGGCAGATTCCTGGGCATTTTGGTAGGCACTGTCGGTGGTGGTCCAGAGTGCGTACTTCGCTTTTGCATTTTTCCAGTCACTTTCGGCTGCTGTCAGTGCCTGTTGGGCTTCGGCGCTCAGCGTCGGTTTTGCTGGTTCTGCCGCTTTTGCCGGGGCCGCAGCAGGTTGGGCGCTGGCCGTGTTGGTCGGTGTGTTGGCGCAGGCGGACAAAACGCAAGCCAGCAGGCCAACGACGGCAAATGATGCGAGTTTTGAATGCATGGGAATCTCCTCGTCCATGAGTGGATCTTGATGAAATATTCGTGGGCAAACACCGCTTTCAACAGCCCTTTGCCCACGAAAGCTGACGGAACTTAAGGCCCTCACGCAAGCATCGTCAATGCGAAAAATGGCCCGTGGTAGATAAAAACCACGCTCATCCAGAGGGCTGTACCGGGGGAGTCCTGTGCGATTTGTTTCCTCAATCTTTCTGATGGCTGTCCGATAAGCACGGGTGTACCAGCGACGTTGGTATGTTTGTTACCCCCCCAGAGGAGATTGTTTCACATGAGAAAAACGGCCATGAAAACCATCCTTGCCCTGGTCAACAAGCGCGAAGAAAGTCCACCTCCCTTGCCTGCATGTGAGGCGCAGGCGGCGGATCTGATCGTGGCTTACCTAGAACAGTTGGGTGTGGAGTACGTCTTTGGGGTGCCCGGAGGGGCGATCGAGCCGCTGTATAACGCGCTGGCGCGCAGTGCCCGACGTGGCGGGCCCAAAGCTGTGGTGGCCAGACACGAGGCCGGGGCGGCATTCATGGCAGATGGTTATGCGCGTGAAAGCGG
>JAGXQV010000078.1 GCA_018336195.1 Sulfuricella sp.
GGAATCTGATGGCGTTCGACAAACTGCGTGGCACCCATCCCTGGAAACTCGACAAATTGCACGACCGCGACCTTTCCACCCCAGTTGCTGTGCATTCGCGCTATCTCGCAGTGGGCGATTTTCAAGGGCAGGTACATATCATCAACAGTGATGACGGCACGTTTGCCGCTCGCCAGCCGACAGACGGCAGTGCCATCAAAGGTGTGCCACTGGTGCTTAAGGCAGGTGTGGTCGTTCAGACCATCAATGGCGGTGTGTTTTCTTTCAGGTTTGAATGAGCTTGAGTTTTTTCTACCCAGGCCCGATCGGGCCTGATTTCCTGCGGTAAAGCTTATGAAACCCACCATTGTTCTTGTTGGCCGTCCCAATGTCGGCAAATCTACGCTGTTCAACCGGTTGACCAAGACGCGCGATGCATTGGTGCATGACTTGCCGGGATTGACACGCGACCGGCATTACGGACATGGCCGGGTGGGCGGGAAGCCTTATCTCGTTGTCGATACCGGTGGATTCGAGCCGGTCGTGGATAGCGGCATTCTTGCCGAAATGGCCAAGCAGACGCTGCAGGCGGTGGATGAGGGCGATGCCATCATTTTTCTGGTGGATGGTCGGGCGGGCATGACTCCGCAGGACAGAATAATTGCTGACCGGCTGCGACGTACCGGCCGTCCTGTTTTCGTTGCCGTGAATAAAGCCGAGGGTATGAACCGGGGTGTTGTCAGCGCTGAGTTCTATGAACTGGGGTTGGGTGAGCCCGTTCCTGTTTCTGGCGCACACGGTGAAGGGGTGCGTGAACTGCTTGAGCTGGTATTGGCTCCGTTTGCCGACGAAGACGAGCCTGAAGAGACCAATGATCACCCCAAGATTGCGGTTGTAGGGCGTCCTAATGTGGGCAAATCTACCCTGGTCAATGCCTTGGTCGGTGAAGAACGTGTGATTGCATTTGATCAACCGGGGACAACACGCGACTCGATCTATGTTGATTTTCAGCGTAATGACCGTGCCTATACGCTCATCGACACGGCGGGCATTCGCCGCAAAGGACGTGTTTTCGAGGCTGTTGAGAAGTTTTCCGTCGTGAAGACCTTGCAGGCTGTTGAAGATGCCAATGTCGTGGTGCTGGTGCTGGATGCCCATCAAGAAATCAGCGATCAGGATGCTCACTTGGCGGGCTTCATTCTCGAAGCCGGACGGGCGTTGGTTGTGGCAATCAACAAATGGGACGGTATCGATGGCTACCAGCGTGAGCAGGTCAAGCGTGAGCTATTGCGGCGTATGGAGTTCCTTTCTTTTGCGCGGTTTCATTTCATTTCCGCTTTGCACGGCCAGGGCGTGGGAGGGGTGCTGAAGTCGGTGGATGAGGCGTATGCAGCGGCGTTTGTGAAGCTGTCGACCCCGCGACTGAGCAAGATACTGCACGAAGCCATTGCCCAGCATCAGCCCCCCAAATCCGGGTTGTTCAGACCCAAGCCCAAATACGCTCACCAAGGTGGAAGCAACCCGCCTGTCATCGTGGTACATGGCAATCACCTCGAAGGGGTGAGTAATGACTACAAACGCTACCTGGAAAACACCTTTCGCAAAGCGTTTGATCTGGCGGGCACTCCGTTACGGGTCGATTTCAAGGCCAATCACAACCCGTTCGATGAGCGTAAGCCCAAGTTGTTAACTCAACGGGAAGTGAACAAAGTGCGCCGTGAGCGGCGTCATCGCGCCAAAACATTTGGCAAGTGATTGATCTCTTGGCGGGGTGTATTTCCGGTTTCTTTCTTCAGCACGAAACCCGAGGGTGGGATTCGCCGGAAGCAGCTGAAATACGTGGAGGGAAACTGCGCGTCAGGCGCTGGTTTCGACCTGATCTTGGCTGGATGCTTCTTGTGACTTGATCAGGTAGAGGTTTCCTTGTGGGGGTACCTGATAGATGAGTACGTCCTTGGTATTGAAAAACTGCGCCACGCGGGTGCTGTCTTGCATCTCAAAGCGAATGCGCCCAACCGAGGGCGGAGCCGTTTCGCTTTTTACCTGATTTTCCTGAGGGGCAACCTTGTTTTGTTGGCCACCTTCGGCCTCTCGCGTGGCGACCTGTGATGACTGCGCAGCCTCGCCATTTTCGCCAATGCCCACCCGCCGCGCCGGTGCGACAGGCGCACTCGCCTGCACCCCGGTTATCGGGGGAAAACTGATGGGGGGAAGGCCGGAAGTTTCCATATGGTGCTCTTGCCTGCTCAAAGAGATCCTGTACCTAGCATAGGTCAAGAATACCCTGCTTTACAGTGGGCAGTGGGAACAACAGCGTCTTGCCTTTGACTGTCTGTCCCTTGGGATGAAAACGTCATGACGCGACGTGTGCTGTTTTGAATTCGCTTGATTCGGTGTGTTTGTGATGCGGATCGCATGGAGTGGGCCAACATATTTCTCGATGTGTGCTCCAATGAAGTCGACTATCACGAAAAAGGTAATAGAATCGCGCCTCGATTTAAAGCCAGCCAAACAAGGAACGCTCATGAGCAAAGGGCAGCAATTACAAGACCCGTTTTTGAATGCATTGCGTCAGGAACAAGTTCAAGTGTCTGTATATCTCGTCAACGGGATCAAGTTGCAAGGGTATATCGAGAGCTACGACCAGTATGTGGTGCTGCTCAAGAACGCTATTACTCAGATGGTTTACAAGCACGCAATTTCCACTGTCGTACCGGCTCGGCCCGTCTCGGTACAGCGTGCGGGTGAAGATCTCTGAAACAAATTCATGTTTGAACGCCCCGTAGCCGGGGTGGCCGTTGTTTTGGCCGCTTTGGATTTTGGCGATCCGGATTACTCTGAGAGTCTCGAAGAGCTGAACTTGCTGGCAGCGAGTGCAGGGCTTGACGTAGTGGGCTTGGTTGAAGGTAAGCGAGCCAAGCGCGATGCGGCGTTATTTGTCGGTTCAGGAAAAGCCGATGAGATTGGTGCCATTGTCACCGCGACAGAAGCGCAGCTCGTGATCTTTAATCATGAGCTCTCTCCCGTTCAGGAACGA
>JAGXQV010000079.1 GCA_018336195.1 Sulfuricella sp.
CACGACTACACCGTGGCGGGGCTGACCAAGCGCATGGTGTCGTCGGGCGGCGACCCGCTGGTCTTCATTCCCCTCAAGGACGCCCAGGAAGCGCAATTCCTCAAGGACAACCCGGCCATCGTCAACGACCGCAACCGGATCATAGCCAACCCCCAACTCAACCGTCCCGGCGTGCCGGGCCTGCTCGACGCCTTGCAGGCCGACCGCTCGGCCAACCGCAACGTCAACGCGGTGCTGGTGCGCACCGTGGCGGGCAGCGACCCGCGCCAGGTGGCGGACGAGATCATGCGCTGGAAGCGCCTCACCGCCTACACCCGCTCCGACATGGAGCAAATCCTGGTGGTCAAGCTGATCGCCACCTCGGCCAAGCAGATCGGTCTGTTCCTGGTGATCCTGGCGGTGGTCAGCGCGGCCATCGTGGCGCTAATCATCTACACCATGACCATGGGCAAGATCAAGGAAATCGCCGTGCTCAAACTGATCGGCACGCGCAACCGGGTGATCGGCGGGATGATCCTGCAACAGGCGCTGGGGCTGGGAGTGGTCGGCTTCGTCGTCGGCAAGCTGGCCGCCACCGCCTGGGCGCCGGTGTTTCCCAAATACGTGCTGCTCCTCCCCGAGGACGCCCTGCGCGCCTTCGCCATCACCATGGCGATCTGCACGCTGGCCAGCCTGCTCGGCATCCGCGCGGCGATGAATGTATCGCCCGCCTCGGCAATCGGAGGCGGATAAATGGAACCGGCAATCAAACTGGAAGGCCTAGTCAAGCGCTACGGCAGCGGCGCGGCGGCGGTGGATGCCCTAAAAGGGGTGGACATGGAAGTCTGGCCCGGCGAAGTGGTAGGGCTGCTCGGCCCCAGCGGTTCGGGCAAGACCACCCTGCTGCAATGCCTGGGGGCGGTGATCGACCCGACAGCGGGGCGCATCAGCCTGGGCGGCCAGACCACTTTCGACAATCAATGGAAAATCTCCGACCTGCGCGAACTGCGCCGCGACAGCATCGGCTTCATGTTCCAGGCGCCCTACCTGATCCCTTTTCTCGATGTCACCGACAACATCGCCTTGCTGCCGATGCTGGCCGGGCGGCCCAACGGCGAAGCGCGCGAGCGGGCGCGCGAACTGCTGGCGGCGCTGGACATGAGCCACCGCGCCGAAGCCAAGGTATCCCAACTGTCCGGCGGCGAAGCGCAACGGGTGTCGATCGCCCGCGCGCTTGCCAACAACCCGCCGATCATCCTCGCCGACGAACCCACCGCGCCGCTCGACAGCGCCCGCTCGCTGGCGGTCATCAAGTTGCTCAACCGGCTGGCCGAACAGTACCGCACCGCGATCATCGTGGTGACCCACGACGACACCATCATTCCCACCTTCAAACGCATCTACCACATTCGCGAGGGCCGCGCGCACGAGGAACGGGGTGAGGGTCGGGCGCTCGATTAGCCTGCGAGCGGCAGATCGAGGGTGAACTGGGCGCCTTCCGCATGGTTGCGGACGGCAATTTCCCCATCCATGTTTTCCATGATCATTTTTGACATGTACAGGCCGATTCCGGTGCCCTTGGCCTTGGTGGTGAAATAGGGGTCGAAGATTTTCGGCAGGACGTCGGCCGGGACACCGCCGCCATTGTCGCGGATTTCCACGCAAGCGCGCCCATCGCCGGCGTATACCCGCACCGTCACCCTACCATCCGGGCGGGCGAGGGCAAGGATGGCGTCGCGGGCGTTGTTGAAAAGATTCAGCAATACCTGGGCCAACTCGTTGGGATGGCCGAGCGCCAGGAGGTCCGGCATTTCCTCGAAGCGGATTTCAATGCGGTTGTGGGCGAAAGTGGTTTCCACCAGTGCTGCCGCATCCCGCACTATCTGGTTCAGCGAAAAGCGGGAAATTTCCCGGTTGGGCCGGAAGAAGTTACGGAAGTCGTCGATGGTCTTGGACATCTGCGCGACCAACTGGCGCCCCTGGCGGCTGGCCTTGTCGATGAAGGCGTCGTCCAGTTCGCCGTGTTCGTGGGCATCCTTGATGTTGGCGATCACCAGCCCCAGCGCATTGAGCGGCTGGCGCCACTGGTGGGCGATGTTGCCGATCATCTCGCCCATCGCCGCAAGGCGCGACTGGCGGATCAGCAGGTGATCCTTCTCGCGGTTTTTCGCGGCTTCCTCTTGCACCCGCTGTTCCAGGGTATCGTTGAGCGCTTGCAGGGCGGCTTCGGCACGCTGCCGCTCGGTGATTTCCTCAAGGAGTTGCTGGTTCGCCGCCACCAGGTCGAGGGTGCGTTTGGTTACCTCGTGTTCCAGTTGATGGGCCTCGCGGCGCAGCTGCTCGTTCATGCGCTGGCGGTCGCCGTTGACGATCAACACCACCAGCGACGTGACGATCAACACCGAGGTGAACAACTGAATAAGGACCAGCGATTCGGTCGCGGAGGCGGTGGCGAACGGTCCCAGGCCGTGGGTGGTGCCCCAGATCACCAGCGCGATCAACACGGCATTCAACAGCGCGGTGCCGCACCGCCCGAAGCGGAACGCCCCCCACATCAGGAAAGGCAGGAGCAGGAACGCCAGCGGCGCGCTTGGCAAAGTGGAAAAATCGCTGAAGATCATCCAGGTGAGCAGCGCCATGGTAGCCAGCACCGCCCCGTATTCCAACCAGCGCGCCAGACGCCAGTTGCGCCAATCGGGATGAGCGAAAGCCAGGAGCAGGGGAGCGACGATCAGGGTGCCGCCCAGGTCGCCGATGCTCCAGTTCAGCATTACCCCGCTGAAAGCGGCCAGGGGAATGATCCCCGCCAGCCACAACGATCCCACCCCGAGCAGG
Source organism: Sulfuricella sp. (assembly GCA_018336195.1). Classification (GTDB taxonomy): domain Bacteria; phylum Pseudomonadota; class Gammaproteobacteria; order Burkholderiales; family Sulfuricellaceae; genus JAGXQV01. Next base: position 2,815 of record JAGXQV010000079.1, read on the forward strand.
GCGTTGCAGGCACTGCCGGCGATGGCGCTGATAAAAAACGCGAACAGGTTGCGCACCGAAGCGAGGATTTCCGTGCCGTTCATCAGGCGCGGCGCGAGCAGGATCACCGCCGAACCTTCCAGGACGTTGCCCACCGAGATCATCAGATGCTTCCACAGCGGGCCGGGCATGGAAAAGAAACCCAACAGGAATTCGCCGAGAAAAATGCCGGGCAACACCCCGTATCCCAGGCGCAACGACAGGGCCGTCACCAGCCCCGCCGGCAGCCAGAACGGCGAGGCCGTGCCGCCGATGGTACCCAGTTCGATGCAGATCTTGCCCAGCACCAGATAGGCGGCAACCGCTCCCAGATTGATCCACATCCAGCGGGAAAACGTCATGTGCATCGAAAAAAGGCCCGGTAACGGAGACGGATGTCCGACAAGCCGAACAATCCGTTTTGTTGAGTTTTGTCAGGGCGGAATTCTACTCGCCGCCCGGAAGGATGTCTCGGCGGAGCTGTGCGAAACGCCACACCGGCGCGCCATTACACACGGCAACACATTGTTTATATTAAACAAGTTGCAATTGCACGGGAGCGCTTGTATAGTCCCGCCATTCATAATCCAGAGATGCGCATCATGTACTGTTTTCAATGCGAGCAAGGGGCCGGCGGGGCCTGCGTGAAAGTCGGCGCGTGCGGCAAGCCGGCGCTGGTCGGCGATCTTCACGACGAACTGTTTCACGTCGCCCAGCGCGTGGCGGCTACCACCGACGCCGCATTGCAGCACGAGGAATACCTGGAAGCCGCATTGTTCGCCACCATGACCAACGTGAATTACGACGCGACGGAAGTTGCCGTGCTGATCCGCCAGGGCCGGGAAATCGCCGCAGCCGCCAAGGCGAGCGGTGGCGCGGTTATCCGCGAATTTCCCCCGATCTCGACCCGCGAGCGTCTCGACCTGCATGGCAAGGACCTAGTGGGGATGCAGGAAATTCTCGGCGCCGGCATCAAGGGACTTGCCGCGATTTCCCGGCAGTCTCGGGCTTTGGGGCGGGTGTCGCCGCGGGTCGGGCCGTTTCTGGTGGAAGCCCTGAACCTCCTGGCGAAGCCGGCCACCCCGGCGGAAACCTTGCTGGACGCAGGCTTGCGTTGCGGCGACGTGGCCCTGGAAGCGATGGAAATCCTCGATCAGGTCAACCATGGCCATTTTGGACATCCCGAGCCGACCGAGGTGGCGATGGGGCACTGCCCCGGCCAATGCATTCTGGTATCCGGGCACGAACTCGACCAACTCGAACGGGTGCTCGAACAGACCGCCGGCTTGGGCATCAACGTGTACACCCACGGTGAAATGCTGTCCGCCCACGGTTACCCGCAAATCAAGCACCATCCCCACCTGGCTGGCCATTATGGCGGTGCGTGGCACGACCAGCGCGAGAGCTTCGCGATCTTTCCCGGTGCTGTCGTCATGACCGGCGGTTGCCTGGTGCCGCCTCTGGCGAGTTACCGGGAGCGCATGTTCACCGTCGGCGCGACCCGTCACGCCGAATTGCAGCATCTGGCCGACGGCGATTTTCGCCCGGCCATCGCCGCCGCCCAGGCCATGCCGGGTTTCAGCGACACCCACCACGCCAGCCGCCATCGCGTCGGTTTCGGCCACCGCGCCACCCTCGGCGTGGTCGACTTGATGGCTGGCGCAGTGCGCGAGGGCGCGATCAAGCGCTTCGTCCTGATCGGTGGCTGCGACGGCCCCACCTCGGGGCGCGACTATTATTCCGACCTAGCGGCTGCCCTGCCCCGGGACTGGGCGGTTTTGACGCTGGGCTGCGGCAAATTCCGCGTGCTCGGCCACAGTGGCGGCAACATCGGCAGCCTGCCGCGCCTGCTCGATGTCGGACAGTGCAGCGACTCGTTCTCCGCCATCAAGATCGTCGGCGCGCTGGCCGAAAAGCTCGGTGTTCCGGCCACCTCAGTGCCTCTCTCGATGGTGCTGTCCTGGCACGAACAAAAAGCCGTCACCATCCTCCTCGCCCTCCTCAAGCTGGGTATGCGCGACATCCGCATCGGGCCGCGGATGCCCGCTTACGTGACCCCCGCCATCCTCGCCGTGCTGACCGAAAAATTCGGCCTGTTGCCAATCGCCAGTGTCGCCGAGGATATCCACGCCATGGCGGCGCAAGCGGCTTGAATTAGGGCATTTGAGCGAAAAAAGCCCCTCTTCTCAAGAGGGCGGCGCCGATCAGCAAGGCAATCACCCCGACCCCTTTCCACAGCTTCTTGAAGCCGGTGATGGGCGGGTGCAGCGGGTCGAGGGCATGCAGGTAGATCGCCGAGACGATCAGCAATGCCGCCCATGCCAGCATGTGCGCGACTGCGGGGATCACCGGCGAGACCAGCCAGATCGCCATGGCCAGCATCAACACGCCGAAGAAGCTCTTCACCGCGTTCATCCAGCC
>JAGXQV010000080.1 GCA_018336195.1 Sulfuricella sp.
TGAACCGGATGAGGACATGGATTATGGAACTGTTTAGCAAAACCAACCTGCCCCTGACTTTAGTCACTGCATTGGCTATTTGGGCTTGGGTGAGTTTTTTTTCCGTTGCATTGAGTTCGTTGTTCTGACAGGTGCCTCAATAAGGCAGTCTGTTGTTCCCCACGAAAAAACCCCGATTACGGGGCTTTTTCGTGGGTGTTGAGTGTGTTTCCTGGGGCGGATGACTTACGTTTGTCCGAGAGCGCCCTTAAGTTTTTGCAGGGCCTTGACTTCAATTTGGCGGACGCGTTCTGCTGAAATGCCGTAAATCGCAGCCAATTCGTGCAGGGTCGAAGGAGATTCTTCATTCAGCCAGCGTGCTTCCACGATATGGCGACTCCGCGCATCCAGTACCTCCAACGCGTGACTCAACCCGACCGTGGACAGATGTTCCCTCTGTGAACGCTCCAGTTGTTGCGTGGGTTCAGCATCCGGTGCCGCTAGGTAGGCAATCGGCGTGAATGCATCCTCTTCATCGTCCATGCCGGGGTCTAGCGACATGTCCTGACCGTACAGGCGGGTTTCCATTTCGCGGACATCATCCTGGCTGACATTCAGTGTTTGTGCCATTTCCGCGACGTCTCCCGCAGAGAGAGCGCCTTCACCTTTTTTCATGCTGCGCAAGTTGAAAAACAATTTGCGTTGCGCCTTGGTGGTGGCGACTTTGACCATGCGCCAGTTTTTTAGAATGAATTCGTGAATCTCGGCTTTGATCCAGTGCACGGCAAAGGAGACCAAGCGAACACCTCGATCCGGGTCGTAGCGCTTGACGGCCTTCATCAGGCCGACATTGCCTTCCTGAATGAGATCAGCATGTGGCAGGCCATAACCCAGATAACCACGAGCGATGGCAACGACCAAGCGGAGATGGGAAAGCACCAGTTTGCGCGCGGCGTCGACATCGTCCTGATCCCGGAAGCGTACGGCGAATTCGTGTTCTTGCTCCGCGCTGAGCAGCGGAAAGCGGTTCACCGCCTGAATGTAGTTTTCCAGGCTACCCAGGGCGGAAGGGACGGGAAAGTCCAGCGCTTGAGCGGTCATGAGGGACTCCTTCGGAACGATTGATCCAATATTAGCACTCGCTGTATGAGAGTGCTAAATCCATGGAGTTCCCGGCAAAGCCGGATTTAGAACGTTTCAACCTGGCGCAGGGTTTGTCCAACTGCAAAGAAGGCACCCAGCCAGCTGAGGATGCCGCTGAGAGCGAGAGAAAACAGAAATACGCCCATCCCCGGCCCGGTGAGTGCGAAGGTGGCACCATAGGCCGCAGCCACGTTGGCCACGCTGTGTTCGATAAGTTGCAAACCCGATAGCACCAATGCCCAGCCCACGATGCCGCCTAGTACGCCTTGAATGCTGCCGAAATAGAGAAAGGGGCGTCGGATGAAACGGTCGGTGGCCCCAATCAGGCGAGCGACCTCGATTTCGTTTTTTTGAGCATAAATCTGCAGGCGGATGGTGTTGGCGGTGATGGCGGCCAGAGCCAGGCCGAGCAGAATGGCCAACATGAATACTAGGTCTCGTCCCAGTTGCATGAGTGCTTCCAGGCGTTTGGCCCAATCGGTATCGAGCAGCACTCGCTCCACTTCCGCGTGTTTGGCCAGTTCTGCACCCAGATCCTCAAGTGTGCTTGGACTCGGGTCATTGGGCTTGACGATCAGGCTGTGTGGCAGCGGATTTTCCGGCAGGCCCGCCGTGAGATCAGAGAGTCCGGCGGCTTCCAGTTTATGGAGTCCCTCTTTCTTGCTTACGAACCGAACCGAGGCGATGCGGTTGTTATGGCGAATCTGGCCGATGAAGTTTTTCCCTTGTGTCTCGTCTACCGATGTTTTCAGGAAGACGACGATGTCTGCCTGAGGTTTGTGGTCTTGACCGATGCGATCGAGATTATCGAGCAGCGTGTACAGCCCACTGGGCAAGGCTACGGTCACGCCAATGACGAGAATGGTAAACAGTGTGGCCAGGGGTGTTTCCTGAAATTGCCGAGCCGCTTGGCGCAAGCTGTGCAGATGGTGGACGAACCAGCTTTTCATGCCACCAGCTTTCCATAGGCCAGTTGCACATGACGTCCGCCGTAACGACGCATCAAATCGTGATCATGAGTAGAGATGACGAGCGTGACCCCCACTTCATTGAATGCACGGAAGGTATCCATGATGTCGCGAGCATAAGCATCGTCGAGGTTGGCCGTAGGCTCATCGGCCAAAACCAGCGCTGGGCGACTGACAATGGCCCGGGCAATGCACAGGCGTTGCTGCTCGCCACCAGAGAGCGTGATAGGGCGGGCGCGTTCTCGGGAAAGCAGATTGACCTTGTCCAGGGCGGCGCGTACACGTTTGGCAGCGTCCTTGCCGGTGACGCCCTGAACATGCAAGGGCAGCAGCACGTTGTCGAAGACGCTGCGGTCGTAGAGCAGTTTGTGATCCTGGAAGATCAGGCCGATATTGCGGCGAAAGTAGGGCAAGGCCGCACGCCGCAGACGACCGACATTCTGGCCGCGCACCACGACATGACCGGAAGTGGGACGCTCGATGGCCGCAATGAGCTTGAGCAGGGTGCTTTTTCCCGCGCCCGAATGGCCGGTGAGAAACACCAGTTCGCCTTGTGCGATGGTCAGCGACAGGCTGGACAGGGCTTCATGCCCGCCGGGATAACGCTTGGTCAGTTCGCTGATCTCGATCATGAGAACAGAGCGTCCACGAATTCAGTGACCTTGAAAGGTTGCAGGTCTTCCAGCCCCTCGCCAACGCCGATGAAACGTACGGGTACTGGTTGTTTCTTCGCCAGTGCAGCGATGACCCCGCCCTTGGCCGTGCCATCGAGCTTGGTCATGACCAGGCCCGTGAGGCCGAGGGCGTCGTCGAATGCCTTGACCTGAAGCAGAGCGTTCTGGCCGATGTTGGCATCGAGAACCAGTAACACTTCATGCGGTGCCGTGGGATCGGCTTTTTGCAAAACCCGTTTGACCTTCTTGATCTCTTCCATGAGATGCAGCTGCGTCGGCAGACGCCCGGCCGTGTCGGCTAGCACGATGTCAATACCGCGAGCACGGGCCGATTGCAGGGCATCAAAAATGACGGCGGCCGGATCGCCCGATTGCGATTGAATGACCTCAACATGGTTGCGCTTGCCCCATTCGGTCAGCTGTTCGCGCGCAGCAGCGCGAAAGGTGTCGCCTGCGGCGAGCAGTACGCTCAGGCCCTCATTCTGGAAGCGGCGGG
>JAGXQV010000081.1 GCA_018336195.1 Sulfuricella sp.
CCGCCCTGTGGCGGCTGGCGGCAAGCCACTGGCGGCGCACCGCGATCCCGCCGCTCAAATCGATCATCCTCAAGTGAGAAATATATATGCCTTATTTTGTCTATAAGATCATCCCGCCCTTCAAGCAACTCGAACAGCTCCAAAACTTCGAAACCTTCAAGGACGCCAGCAGCTACGCCAAGACCCAGCGCGCCGCCATGCAGTCCGGCGACAAGTTCACCGTCAAGGTGGTTTTCGCCGACGACGCCTTCAAGGCGGAAATGCTGCTCACCGAAGAACGCGAGCCGGAACCCGTGGTTGGAGAAGATTACTAAAGCCCCGGAGGCAACGCTTCCCGGATTCCGCCACATTCCATTCAGGCTGCCAAACACATGGACGAAAACGCCTACCAGGAAACCTACAACGCGCTGAACCGCAACGAATGTCCGTTCGAACCAGCGCTGATCATCTGCCGCCACGCTTGCCACAATGCCCGGCGCATCGGTATCGGCGAACGGGTGGCGGTGGGCTGCGTGGATGCCACGGCGCAGGCGGCTTGCAAGGAATTGCTGAGCCTGCTGCACCACAACGCCGCGTTCGCCCTGCACCTCACCGAGGTCAGCATGCTGCCCCATTCCAAGGAATTGAAAGTCCAGTGCGGCGGGCTGCGCGGGCTGTTTCAGGCAGTCGAGCCGGACGCCGCGACAGACGCCCCCATCGAGGACATCGCCGACTTGGTCGCCCAGGCCAGCGAGGATTTCGAAGGGTTGGAAAACCTGCCCTTCAGCGAGATCATGCGCTCAGTCACGCATTTCGAGGCTCGGAAGAAAAAGTAGCCTTGTAGCCTGGATGGAGCGTAAGCGGAATCCGGGAGCGCCCGCGAGGGCGCATCGGCGGCGAATGTACCCTGTCGGGCACTCCCGGATTCCATTACATTTCATCCGGGCTACATTGCCACCTCGCCATTTTTCTTGCCAAGCTCAGCAATATCAAATGTCCGATTATGCTAATAATCATAATCAGGCCGATATGGTTTGCATTATCGTAAGAAACAAATTGAATGTCCTTGGCCAAGCCTGGGTAAACGGTGAATCCCAAGAATTGCTCCATCAAAGAAAACAATCCAGAGGTCACTACCGATACCAAAATGATGTCCTTAAAAGTTAGTTTTTTTGCAAAAAATATGGCGATATACCCAATAGATCCAAACATAATTAGAAATGGTACATATCGGAAAGCCGCTATATTTTCATGGAATGCAAATTCAACGAACCCAATTAACCCTAATATTTCAAGGGCTGCGAGGCATATAGAAATCTTATACGTCATAGCCGTGCAGCCCGGATTCCGTTACATTTCATCTGGGCCACCTTGATGACTTGGTCATCGAAAGGTTGTTAAAGGACTAATAAGCAATAGCCCCCAAATAACCATACAAAACGAAAGAGAAATTGCCGAAAAAATATTGAATTTGTAATAGGTCGATAACTCAATTTTCTTGTTCATTACTTTTGCAACAGCTAACGCAGATAGGATGGACAAACTTGATAGGCAGAAAAAAATTACCTGTGTTATCCAACCCACTGATATCTGGCCTTCACCGCCATATCCATAAAATTTATACCATGCCCAAGCCACCGCAAAAATGCGTTCCATAACAATAGAAAGCTGGCATATGGCAACTGTAAATATTACCCATGTTAAAAATTTCCACGAAAAATTCGTATATGATTCCATGTGGAATGCCTACTCAATGAACTGTAATTGTTCCATATCGGGTAATGCTTCCAGGAGTGGTTTGCCAGAATTTCCACCATGGTTTGAAGTTGTCGGGAACTTGGTCTGTGTCCTTGGTATTTTTTATCAGATCATCGACTTCCTTCCAGCCTTTCTGATCCTTTGCTGCAATGCAACCGGTTGTTCGTCCGGGGCGGTGTAATCTATATTGCCCTCTACCAGCATCATTATCAGTATCGTCATACGGCGATGAATCCCGCTTGTCGAGTCGATAGAAATCTGGGCGCCCCTGTCTTTCAAGAATGTCATATTCCCCACGGGAAATAGGGTCACCAAAAGGCTTTCCTCCAGATTCGGCAGGTATGGTAACTGTTTTTCCGGAACTTGGATCAGTAAGGGTTAGCTGACCGCTCGAAAGGTCATAGTCACCATTCACGAACAATCCAAGTGTGTCATATTTTGAAAGTGGGTTGCCTTTTGCATACCCATAAACATTCCACCCGCCTTTGAGTCCAATCGGATCGGACTGAACATACCTGCCGATACTCGGATCGTAATCCCGGAAGTAATTGTAATGGAGGTTGGATTCCTTATCGAAATATTGCCCCGGAAAGCGCAGGTTGAAGGTGAACTTCACCTTGTCGCCGTCCGGGTCCTCGTTGGCCGGGGTGGCCCCGAAGGGGTCGGAATTCCAGCGCCAGATGATCTTGCCGGTCGAGTTGTAGACCAGGCGCGGCGTGCCGAGGTGGTCGGGGTGGACGTAGTAGTTCGCCGAGGGCGTGAGGATCATCGCCGGCAGGCCGTCGAGCCAGAGGAATTCCTGAACCGCCGTGCCGCTTGAGTTGTATTCACCGAGTAGCAGGCCGCTGTCGTCGTAGACGTAATAGGTCGTCGTGCTGCCCGCGACCTTGCTCACCCGCTGGCCGAAGGCGTTGTAGCGGTAGGTGGCCTTGGTAGAAGTGCCCTGTTTCACGGTCGCGAGCCGGCCCCAGGTGTTATACGTGAAGGTCAGCGTACCGTTCGCCGTCATGTTGCCGGCGGCGTCGTAGGTGTAGGCATTGGTGAGGCCCTGGATGTCGCTAAGCTGATTGTTGCCGTTGAGGTAGTCGAACATCAGCCCGTTCCCGCCCAGCAATTGGTCAATCCGATTGCCGTTGAGATCGTAGTCGTAAGACTGGTCGCCCGCCGCGCCTGCATAACCAATCAAGCGCCCCACGGCATCGTAGGAATAGCCTTCGCCGTCGCTGCGGCTGACGATCTGCCCGGCGAGGTCGCGGGCGTAGGTGGTTGTCCCGGCGGCGTTGGTGATGCCGACGATTTCGCCGTCGAGGTTGAAAGTGCGCGAGTAGGTCTTGCCGCCCGCCGTCCATTGCTTGATCGGCCCGAAGGCGGTGAACTGGATGTTGGATATCGCGCTCTGGCCGCTGACGTTCATGGCTTTTGTAGCCTGGATGAAGCGGCAGCGGAATCCGGGGTCGCTTGCAAGGCGTAGCGGTGGTTGATGCACCCTGCCGGGTGCCCCCGGATTCCATTACATTTCATCCGGGCTTGTATGCTTCGACTTGCACTCATAAGGGTGCCGGGGTGGAGGGACGATCCGGGCTATCTGCCGTTGTTACGGACAGACTCACGTAGCCATGTCCCCACCCTGTCTTCACTAACGTCGATTTGGGATGCAGCGGCAGGTGTTCCCTCACCTGACCGCCGATAGATGCAAGCTAACGCCATGAAGACAGCCTACCCCAGCGTAAAAAGTGTACTGTGTTGACGCGAATTGTTCCACAGCGGCGCGTTCCAGCCCGGTTGTCTTTATCTTCCGCTGTGTAGCAAGGAATCATCATGTCCCTACAGTCCACGCCAACCATCATCGGGTGCGATGTCAGCAGCAAAGATATTGTTATTGCCTATGCCAATGCAAACCCAGTAAAAACTATCGCCAATAACCGCAAAGCCATTCTCGCCTGGCTAAAACAACTCCCCGAGGATGCCGTCATCGGCATGGAAGCGACTGGCCGTTACCATGACACGCTTGCCGATTGCGCCGCATTAAGTGGCCGACGGGTTTACGTCATCAACCCCAAGCAATTGTCCCTTTATGCCAAGGGCGTCGGTCAGCGCGGCAAGACCGATCCGCTCGACGCCAGCGTCATTGCCCGCTATGTGGCGCGTGAAGGCGATCAATTGCACCCCTACACCGTACCTACCCCCACTCAGCGGATGATACGCAATCTGCTGAGCCAGCGGGCCGGCATCGTCAAACATTGCGGGGCAATCCGGCAGTGCCTGCGGGCTACCGAATCCAATGGGAGCGCCGCATTGAAGCGGGCTCACCAGAAGGCCGTGCAAGGCTTGCACGCACTGATTGCAGAAATCGATACCCAACTCAAGGCTTGCGTAAAGGCAGAGGTGGAACTCGAACACAAGCGCACCTTGTTGCAGACGATTACGGGCATTGGTCTACTCAATAGCCTTGCCCTGACTCATCGCCTTGATCGCACCCCTTTCGCCAATAGCGATGCCGTGGTGGCAGCTTATGGCTTGGATCCGCGACCAAGGGATTCCGGCAACAAGGTCGGTCAGCGACGCCTGACCAAACAGGGTAATGCCGAAGATCGACGGTTGATCTATCTGGCCGCGCAAAGTGCCGCAAAAACCAAGACCTTTAAGCCAATGTACTCCGCTTTACGCGAGAAGGGCTTCGCTACTACCGAGGCCATCGTCATCATCGCCCGCAAGCTCCTGCGTATCGCGTTCGCCGTGTGGAACTCCAACAAGCCCTTTGACCCACAAAAAATCAGTTTTCAGCCTTGCGCAAAACCATAGGATCTACGCTTGCCTTCCAACGCCACAAGATTTGTGATGATCTTTTCTAGGTCTTGTAATAATCCATTTATTAAGGCGTTATCGTTAGAAGTAAGTTGCCGTTGTTCATCCAACACAGAAGCATTTATCTGTTCAAGCGAAAATATTAGGGGAAATATCGCGTCCCTCCATAGCTCTCTGTCAACAGCATCCAATAGCCCCTCAAGGCGTTGAATCAACGAATTCAGAGTAAATGCATTTGCCCTGTACTCGCCAATTTGTCGAAGCATTAGTAACGCTTGCCTAGTTAAGTATTCATCCATTCCGAGCACACCACTAAGATTTATCTTGTAATAACGGTTATGACTCTTCCATCGCTGCCAGTGACAACGTTTACGCCGTTATCACCAGAATAGACAGTGGTACCGGGTTGATTTCCCGGAGACGAACGTCCAGTTTGGATAGCGTCCTCAACTGCCGATGGGGTAACCCCTCTACCTTGCATCCTATCCAGGGAATGCCCTGTATAGTCTCGCCCCCCAATGTTTGTTGGACTGTTTGTCCCAAAACTAACATCTAATGGGCTACCGCGACGACCGGTTGGAGTACTTGGATGCTTATCTGCGGAAGGTTTGCATTGTGTGGTCGGAGCCTGCTTTGGGGCGGGTTTAGTCGGGAGAAGCGCCGGGATAATGGCTCGTAGCGGGCCAAGCGCAGGAATCAAACACTCGATGCAAACCGGCGATAGTCCGGGCTCGTCCTCCAAAAGCCCGAACAAATCAATTTTGCTAAGTGGGTTTCCTCCCACATACCCATAAACATTCCACCCACCCTTGAGTCCAATCGGATCGGCCTGAACATACCTGCCGATACTCGGATCGTAGTCGCGGAAGTAATTGTAATGGAGGTTGGATTCCTTATGGGCACTTCTATAAATTCCCGCCTTTCTGGATAATCTGAGTTATCGGTACACCCACCTGTGACCACGCCATGCAAAACAGCCTGTTTGACCTACAGAATCGCTATGCCAGTCTCTCTGAGGCAGGCGACCCGCTGGAGCGGCTCAACGCCGTGATCGACTGGGAGATATTCCGCCCCATTCTTGGGCGGATTGATGCCAAGGAACGCAAAAGCGCTGCGGGCCGCAAACCCCTGTGCCGGATACTCATGTTCAA
>JAGXQV010000082.1 GCA_018336195.1 Sulfuricella sp.
ATTTTCATCGGATCTGCCATTTTTTTCTATCCTGTAAAATTAAGCTTTTAATTTTAAATGGTTAATTCTTCAATGGGGCTTTGTGGCGCCTACGGCACACCCATTAATTAAGCACTCAACACTAAGCACTAAAAATTGCCTTGAATTAGCCGCCGCAGCCGCCGATGGTGACTTTGACTTCCTTCTTGGCGGTGTACATTTTGCCGCCGGCCTTGACGATGACCTTGACGTCGGAAGTCTGGGCCATCTTGATGCGCGTGCTGACGAAGCCGTCGGCGCCGTTCAGCAGGTTGAACACGGCGATCAGGGGGCGGTCGTTCTTTTCCACGACGATGGCGATGGATTCGGTACCGGGGATCTTGCTGGAGATTTCGACGGGGACCACGGCGCCGTTCTCGGCGATGTCCGGCGCCTTGATGGCGATATCCTTGCTCTCGACGGCGCCGCCGGCGTTGATGCCCTTGAGGGCGTCAATGATGCCGTGGGCATCGAACGCGGCCTTGTTCCACTCGTTGGCCAGCACTTGGCCGGGGGTCAGCAGGCCGGCGGACAACGCCACGGCGACTGCGCCGGTTGCTCCGGCTCCCTTCAGGAATGTTCTGCGTAATGGGTTCATACTTTCTTCCTCCAAAATAAACGATTGCGCAAAAATTAGGGACTCTGAACATAGCCGGACTGTTTGTCAATTCCCCCTTGGGAGGGGGCGCCGATTTGGCACAGGCCGAGATGGGCCGCAAACGCCAGGGCTTCCCGATATTCCTGGTCGGTCAGCGGCTGATTCAGCGGGGAGCAACTGCCGGTCAAGCGGCCGGGTTGGTAATGAGTCGTCCCTCGACAAAGGCGTGCATGATGGAATGGCAAACTGGGTTTCAGAGAAATTGTGATCTATTTCACATGGGAAAACCCTTTAAGATATTCCCCTATCGTTGATAGGATAATTTGCGGATAAAATTCTGTAATTATTTGTTATTTTGATTTCTAGGGAGCAGCGATGAACAGGGTGAATTCCAGGCGCATAGCGCGGAAGCCGGGGCAGGCCGGGGCTTTCCGGCGAACCCTGCTCAGTCTCGCGCTGGCTTGCTGTTTCGAGGTCGGCGTGGTCCAGGGTCAGCCGCTGGGACCGCAGGTGGTGAGCGGCCAGGCGAGTTTCGTCACGCAAGGTTCCACCCTGACCATTACCAATAGCCCCCAAACCATTATCAACTGGCAAGGATTTTCCATCGGGGCCAACGAACTCACCCGTTTCAACCAGCAAAACAGCAGCAGCGCCGTCCTCAATCGGGTAATCGGCAACGACGGCAGCGCCATCCTCGGCGCCTTGCAATCCAACGGGCAGGTTTATCTCATCAACCCCAGCGGCATCTTTTTCGGCCCCGGCGCCCGGATCGACGTGGCCGGTTTGGTCGCCTCATCACTGGATCTCGGCAATCAGGACTTCCTCGCCGGGCGCTACAATTTCAAGGGTGGCGTCACGGCGGGCAAGCTGGAAAACCAGGGCAGCATCACCACCCCGGAGGGCGGACGCATCTACCTGATCGCCCCCAACGTGGAAAACAGCGGCATTCTCTCCAGCCCGAAAGGCGACATCCTGCTCGCCGCCGGACATAGCGTCCAACTGGTCGATAGCGCGAACCCCGACATGCGGGTGGTGGTCAGCGCCGCCAACGACCAGACTTTGAACCTCGGGCAGATCGTCGCCAACAGCGGGCGGATCGGTATCTACGGCGCGCTGGTCAGTCAGCGCGGCAATGTCAGCGCCGACAGCGCGGTGGTCGGCGAAAACGGCAAGATCGTCTTCAAGGCCAGCCGCGACACTCTGATCGAGGGCAGCGTCAGCGCCACCGGGGCGGGCAAGGGCGGGGAAATCCAGGTTCTCGGCGAACGGGTCGCCATCCTCGACGGCGCCAAGCTCGACGCCAGCGGCCAAAGCGGCGGCGGCACCGTGTTGGTGGGCGGCGATTACCAAGGCAAGAATCCGGCGATCCAGAACGCCCAGCGCACCTATCTCGGCTCGCACGCCGAGATTCGCGCCGATGCGCTCGACCAGGGCGACGGCGGCAGGATCATCGTGTGGAGCGACCAAGCCACCCGCGTCTACGGCAGCCTCAGCGCTCGCGGTGGGCAAGGCGGCCAGGGCGGTTTCATCGAGACTTCCGGACATTATCTGGACGTCGCCGGGATCAAGGTCGACAGCGGCGGCAAAGGCGTGTGGCTGCTCGATCCTTACGATATCGAGGTGGTGGCGAGCGGCGGAAGCACCGTCCTCGGCGATTTCGACCAGTTTGCCGATGCGCCGGCGAGCGGTGTCTCGACGATATCCAACGCGACCATTTCCGGGGCTTCCTCGACGGTAACCCTGCAAGCGACCCACGACATCACGGTAACCGCCCCGATCGCCATGTCCGTGTCGGGCGTGGCCTTGACCATAAAGGCCGGCAACGACATCAAGATCAACGATTCGGTGAGCAGCACTGCGGGAACCATCACTCTGTCGGCCAACGATTCCGGCGGGCCGGCCAGCGGGGCGGGGGCCGTGCGGATCGCCGCCGGCAAGAGCGTGGCGAGCAGCGGCGGTACGATCAATATCAGCGCGGCGGATCTCGACCTGCAAGGCACGCTCGACGCCGGAGCCGGCGACGTGAGCATCGCGTCCACCGGTAACGGCGGCATCGGCGTGGGAACCGCCGCCGGACAAATGAGCATATCGGCTACAGAGCTGCAAGGCATGACTGCCGCCAACCTGAAATTCAACTCCGGCGGCGGCGCGCTACAAATCGCCGGCGACCTGAATTTCGGGAGCAGCGGCCTGCTGCTCAAGGGGCAATCGGTCAGCCAGTCGAGCGGAGGAATCTCGGCGAGCAGCGTGGCTCTGGATAGCGTGGCAAACACCACTTTGAACAGCACCACCAATCAAATCGGCTTGCTGTCCGGCAGCATCGGCGGCGATCTGGATTTTTACACCAGCGGCGCGCTGAACGTTAACGCGGCGTTGACGGCTTCCGGGCAAGTCAAGCTGCGCGCCAATACCGTTAGCCAAGAAGGCGCCATCACCGCCACCACCCTGGACGTCAAAAGCCTGGTGGGGAGCAATAGCGGTATGATTTCGCTGATCGGCAACAATCAGGTTTCCAACCTCAAGGCTGAACAGGCCGATAGCAACGGTTTCGGAATCTCGTTCCACAACGCCGCCCCGCTGACCATTAACTCGATCATCAATTCGTCGGTCGGAACCAACGGCGGCGCGATGGTTTCCACTACCTCGGGAAACAGTATCGCGATTGCCGGGCCGATCACCTTGACGGCGAGCGGAGCCGAGCTTGTCTTGGCTGTTCAAAACAACGCTCAAGGACCGTTTGGCGGGATAACCTGTAGCGGATCGTGTCTGGTCAGCGCCAACAATATCCAGCTTGACGCCATGCGCGGCACTACCGGTGCTTCGGGCGCGCCGCTCAAGACCCAGTCGATTGGCGGGGGGGATTTGACCCTCAAGCTGGGTAACAGCGATTATCCCTATGGGGCGCTCTACGTTGAGCATGACGGTAACGCCGCGCTGACGTCGCTGCATCTTAACCCCACCGATGTCGGCGTGAGCATCAAGGCAACCGGCAACCTGACCCTGACCAACCTGATCGATGCCGGAACCGGCACCGTGACCCTGGGGGCGGGGGGCACGTTGAGCGTGCCGGTCAACACGAGCATCAAGGGAGCCAATATCACCCTGGCGGGGAACCGCGTCAACATCGACACGGTCGGCCAAACGCCGGCGGTCATCGACGCGGGTAGCGGCGAGGTGTGGTTCAAGCCCTATGCGCTGGACGGCACGGTCGGTGTCAATGTTGTCGCCACCAAGCCCGGCACCGCCAACATGCTGGAACTGACCCCCGCTGAAGTGACCGGCGTCACTGCCGGCACGATCCGGGTCGGTTCGACACTGGCCGGAGGACTCAGCATCAACAACACCGTCAGCACTTCCGCCACCCTGATCCTCGAAGCGGGCGGCGATATTACCCAGGGCGCCAGCGGCAGCCTATCCACCACCAACCTGGGTATTCGCGCCCTGGGCAACGTCGACCTGACCAATGCCTCCAGCATAGTCGCCAATCTGGTGGCGGAAATCGGCGACAGCAGCCATCTCAACAAGAATTTCAGCTTCAAGAATGCCGGCAATCTGAATATCGGCAAGGCCATCGACGGCATGAACGGCATCTGGATCCACAACGACGGGCAGGATTACCTGCCGGCCAGCAGCAATGGCGTCATTACCCTCGATGCCGCACCGGGCGGGGCAATTTCCCAGGATGCGCTGGGTACGCTCAACGCCAAGGCGCTAAGCGTGGTCGGCAGCAATGTCGTGTTGGCCGCGGGGAACAATCAGGTGAGTGCCATCGCCGGGCGTTCGGTGAGCGGCACCAGCGGAACGGTGTTTGAATATTCGGCTGCAGTGCCGATCCATCTCACCACGGTGGGGTCGCAAAGCGGCATCAAAGTGGTCAACAGCGATGGCATTCGTAGTTCCGGCGACATCGTCCTCACCAGCATCCTCCCAGGTAACGTGATCGCCAGTGGGACATCGGGAATCACTCAAGACGATAGCAGCGGCATCCTCAGTACGGCGGGCGGCGTGTTGCTGCGCAGCGACGGCAGCGCATTGCTCGACAACTCAGCCAACAGCGTCGGCAAGCTGGCCGCCGACCTGCGAGTCGGCGGCCCCGGCGCGGGCACCCTGTACTACAAGAACAGCGGTTCCGTGGCGGTGGACAGCGTGGCCGGGACCAACGGCGTCCTCACCAACAACCGTGACGTTACGCTGATTACCGGGAGCGGCGACCTCTCGGTCAGCCAGAGCGTCAACGCCGGTACCGGCAGCGCCACCCTCAAGGCGGGCGGGGATAACAGTGTGCTTTCCATTGCCTCCGGCAAGCTGGTTACCGGCAAGGCGACTTCCAGCGCGGGGGTGACCCTGGTCGCGGATCGCGTGGATATCGCCGGCAACGTCGACGCCACCAGCAGCGGCGAAGTGGCGATCTACTCGTATACGGCGGGGCGGAGCGTCGCCTTGGGGGCGGGCGGTGCCGATGTCAGCGCGCTCACCGCTTCCGGCGGTACCCTGGCGCTCGACACTACCGAAGCCGCCAAAATCTCCGCCGCCACCCTGAGAGTCGGCAACACCACCAGCGGCGGCGCGATCACCGCCAGCGATTCCTTTACCTGGGGCGGAAGCGGCTTGCTGCGACTGTGGTCGGCGGGCGGCATCAGCACCGACAGCGGCAAGACGCTGACGTCCGCCGCACTGGAACTTCTCAGCGGCGGCGCCATAGCCGTGACCAGCGACGGCAATATCGTCCTGGGCGGCCCGGTCAGTGCCGCAACCACCGTTACATTGACGTCTCTGAATGGCGCGATTCTCAACACTACCCCCAGCCCGCTCGCGACCGCCGTCGTCACCGGAAGCCGCGTCACCCTGAGCGCCAAAACCGGCATCGGCGCCACCGTCAGCCCGATCAAGACCCACGCCGTCGAACTGGCCGCCAGCACCAGCACCAGTGGCAACATCGCGCTGCTCAACAATAGTCCGTATGCCGATCCCGCGCTGACTTCCGCCAAGGTGACGCTCAAGGGCGTCACCAACTCGGGCAGCGGCAGCGTCAGCGTCGAGAATTACGGCGAACTGAACACCGGCACCGATGCGGTGTCCGCCGGCGGTGGGGTCATCTTGAAAGCCAACAGCCCCCTGGTCATCGGCAGCGGTGGGGTCAGCGCCGGCGGCGCGGTGAGCCTGACCGCCGGCGGTTCCGGCCCGGGCAACGACCTGACGGTATCCGGCAGCGTCAGTTCGACGGGAGCGGTCACCCTTACTTCGGGCAACAACCTGACGGTAAACAGCAACATCAGTTCGACAGGCGGTGGCGTGACTCTCACCGCCAACAACAACGTCACCCTGTCCTCGGGGACCAGCGTATCGGCGGGCGGCACGGGAACCATCAGCGTCGCCGCAACCAACGGCGGTATTACCGCAACCGGCGCGACCTTGACGATTCCAGCGGGTAGCACGCCGATCGCCATGACCGCGGCTACCACCGTAACCGGCGCACCGGCGGGAGCCACCGTTACCCAGGGCACTTCGAGCACGCCCAGCAGCGGTGGTGCTGTCACGACGCCGACGTTGAGCCAGTGCACCGCCAATCCCGCTCTGGCCGGCTGTTCCACGGTCTTGCCGACGCTCAGCCAATGCACCGTCACGCCCACGCTGGCCGGTTGTTCCGCAGTGTTGCCCAGCACCAGCCAGTGCACGACGAATCCGACGCTCGCGGGCTGCTCCACGGTGCTGCCGAGTACCAGCCAATGTGTGACAACCCCCACCTTGGCGGGCTGTTCCGCAGTGTTGCCGACGCTCAGCCAGTGTACTGCAACGCCCACGCTGGCCGGCTGTTCCTCGGTCCTGCCGACCCTCAGCCAGTGCACCGCCAATCCCGCTCTGGCCGGTTGCTCCAGCGTGTTGCCGAGCACCAGCCAATGTGCGACGAATCCCGTCTTGACGGGCTGCTCCGCGGTTTTGCCGAGCATCAGCCAATGCACGACCAACTCGGCGTTGGCCGGCTGTTCCTCCGTGCTGCCCACCCTCAGTCAGTGCACAACGAGTCCTTCCTTGGCGGGCTGCTCCGCAGTGTTGCCGACCCTCGTGCAATGCGTGGCGACCCCCATCCTGACCGGCTGTTCCGCAGTGTTGCCGAGCGCCGGTCAATGTGCGGCGAACCCGACTCTGTACGGTTGTGCGGCGATTCTGCCGACGCTCAGCCAATGCCTGCTGAACCCAACCCTGGCGGGGTGCAGCGCAGTGCTGCCGGCTGCCAGCCAATGTGCGGCGACGCCGACCTTGCCCGGCTGTTCCACGGTCTTGCCGACCCTCAGCCAATGTACGGCGACGCCCACCCTGGCGGGGTGTTCCGCCGTGCTGCCGAGTATCGGCCAATGCGCGGCGACGCCGTCGCTGCCCGGCTGTTCTTTGATCCTGCCGACGCTCGGCCAATGCGCGGTGACGCCGTCGCTGCCCGGCTGTTCTTTGATCCTGCCGACGCTCGGCCAATGCGCGGCGACGCCGTCGCTGCCCGGCTGTTCTTTGATCCTGCCGACCCTCAGCCAATGCACGGTGACGCCCACTCTGGCGGGCTGTTCCACGGTGCTGCCGAGCACCGGCCAATGCGCGGCGACCCCGACGTTGCCCGGCTGTTCTTCGATCCTGCCGACCCTTAGCCAATGCACCGCGACGCCCACCCTGGCAGGGTGCTCCGCAGTGTTGCCGAGCACCAGCCAATGCGCCGCCACCCCCGCGCTGACCGGCTGCGTGGCACCGCCCCCAGCATCGCCCGACCCCTGCATCGCCAATCCCGGCGTGCCCGGCTGCCTAAGCCAGGGCGGCTCCGCACCGCTGGAGCAGGCTCTCAACCAGACCAACAACACCATCAACAACAGCAGTTCGACGTCGGCAACCCAGCCGCTTACCAATCAGCCTTCTCAGCAAGGCGGTGCGGACGGCACGGGGCAAAATCTTTCCCTGGCGCGCGGCGGTTCTTCCTCGACAGCGGAGACCTCGACCGGCAGCGACGATAAGGACGACAAGAAAAACACCCGGCAGGATGCCGTCAAGAAGGGCAGCGCAAGCGCCGAGGACAGGAAAAATGATGCTCCCAGCAAAAAACAATACTGCAATTAAGCTGCTGTTCCTGCTCGCCGGCCTGCTTGCCGGCCCGGCGCTGTACGCCGAAACGGCGGGTACCGTCACCCACCTGAGCGGGCCGTTGCTGGCGCGCAAGGCCGACGGCACCAGCAAAATCCTGTCGCAGAAATCCAATGTGGAAAGCGGCGACCTGCTGATTTCGGAAAAAGATACCTATGCCCGGGTGAAATTCACCGATAACAGTGAAATTACCTTGAAGCCCAACACCCAAATCCGCATCGACAGCTATTTGTTCGCGCAGAACAAGCCGGAAGCCGACAGCGCGGTATTCAACCTGCTCAAGGGCGGCTTGCGGGCCGTGACCGGGCTGGTGGGGAAGCGCGGCAACCAGGATAGCTACCAACTCAAGGCGCCGTCGGCAACCATCGGTATTCGCGGCACCGACTACACCGCCAGTTGGTGTCAGGGCGACGGTGCTTCGGCGGCGGGCGATTGCGGCTCATTGCCCACCGGATTGTACGTGCAGGTCAACGACGGACAGGTGGTGGTGAGCAATGCCGCCGGCGCCCTGAGCTTCATGGCCGGGCAATTCGGTTATATCCGGGACGTCGCTACCCTGCCGGTATTCCTGCCGCAAGACCCCGGCGTCAAGTTCACTCCACCGCCGTCCTTCAGCGCACCGACCAACACCCAGCCCGGCCAGCCGGCCGCCTCCGCCGGCAGCAGCAGCGAGGTGAAGAGGCTCGATTGCGAAGTGCGCTAGACATGGCGGACCACCGATGGATTTTCAATTTAAAATAATGGACTTCGATGTTCGGCGCCCTACCAGGGCGGCACAAAGGGATAAAAATATGGCGCGTTCGGCGTTGCAATGGGCGGTGGGGGGGATCTTGGCGGCGCTGGCGGTGGCGGCCCATGCGGCGGAAGACCAGGCAGTGGTGATCCCCCGTTTCGATGTCGAGCAGTACCAGGTCGAAGGCAATTCCCTGCTCGGGCGCGAACTGGTTCAACAAATCCTCCAACCGTTCACCGGCAAACAGCGCGATTTCGGCGACGTCCAGCGCGCCATCGACGCCCTGGAAGATGCCTATCGCCAACGCGGCTACAACACCGTGCAGGTGTCCTTGCCGGAGCAGGAGCTGGAGCGTGGCGTGATTCGCGTCAAGGTAACCGAAGCGCGCCTTGCCAAGGTCGCGGTCGAGGGCAACCAGTATTTCAGCACCGCCAACATCTTCGCCAGCATGCCTTCCCTGCAGGTCGGGGATACCCCGAATATCGCGCGGATTTCCAACAACCTGCGGGTCGCCAACGACAATCCGGCGAAGAAGGTCAGCCTGCAACTGCAAAGCGGCGAACGCGAAGACGAAATCATCGCCAACATGAAGGTCACCGACGAACTGGCCTGGAAAATCGGCCTGACCGCCGACAATACCGGCACCCAGCAGACCGGCGCCACGCGCCTGGGTTTGGTCTACCAATACGCCAACCTGTTCGACAAAGACCAGGTGGTGAGCCTGCAATACACCACTTCCCCGGAAAAATCCGATAAGGTCGGCATCTACAGCCTGGGTTACCGCATCCCTTTGTATGAACTGGGGGATTCCATCGACGTTTTCGCCGGCTATTCGGACGTCGATTCCGGCACCATCAGCGCCGGGGTTTACGACCTCAAGGTGAGCGGCAAGGGCACGGTTTCCGGGATGCGTTACAACCACAACCTGGGACGTGCCGGCAACTACGATTCCAAAGTGATTTTCGGGCTCGACTACCGTGCCTACAAGAACAGCGTCAGCGTCATCGACAGTCAACTCGGCAACGACGTCACCGTCCATCCTTTCAGTGTGGCATACGGCGGAACCTGGACCATCCCGGCGGGCGAGGTGGGATTCAACCTGACCCTGCTGCAAAACATCCCGGGCGGCAGCCGCGGCGGCGACCAGGAATTCAACCTGGCGCGCGCCGGCGCGCCGGTGACGTACCGGATACTTCGCTACGCCGCCAACTATGCCCAGGTATTCGGCGGCGACTGGCAATTCCGCGTGAGCCTGACCGGCCAATACACCAACGACCCGCTGGTGCCCGGCGAACAGTTCGGGGTGGGCGGGGCGACCACGGTGCGCGGCTTCCTCGAACGCGAAGTCGCCAACGACCGCGGCCACCTGTTCAACGCCGAACTCTACACCACCAACCTCGCCCCGTTATTGGGTTTGGCCCCGCTCAATCTGCGCGCCCTGGCGTTTTTCGACGCCGGCTACGTGAGCCGCATCGCGCCGTTGGCCGGCGAAGCGCAAAGTGCCTCCATCTCCAGCGCCGGCGTGGGCTTGCGCCTGGTCCACGACAAGAATCTCACCTTCGGCATCGATTACGCCTACGTCATCGACGCCGGCGGTAGCCAGTCCAAGGGCGATCAGCGCCTGCATTTCCGCATGGGGGTGTTGTACTGATTCTTCGTCCAACCTCCGCCGGCAAGCTGGAAAAGCCCTCCTGGCCTGGCTTTAAACATCATTTTGAGAAAACCAAACTTGTTGATACAATAGCGCCTTTTTCGTCAACCGAACTTTAGGGGTAATCAGGAATGCCGAGTGTACGCGTCAAGGAAAATGAGCCGTTCGATGTTGCGTTGCGTCGCTTCAAGCGCGCTGTAGAAAAAACCGGTCTGCTGACCGAACTGCGCGCCCGTGAGTTTTACGAGAAACCGACCTCCGAACGCAAGCGTAAGGCCGCTGCCGCCGTCAAGCGCACCCACAAGCGCCTGCGCAGCCAAACCCTGCCTCCCAAGCTGTACTAATGCCCCTCAAGCAGCAAATCACCGATGACATGAAAACGGCGATGCGCGCCAAGGATGCGCCGCGCCTTGGTGCGATTCGCCTCTTGCTGGCTGCCGTGAAGCAGCGCGAGGTGGACGAGCGGATCGAATTGTCCGACGAACAGATCGTCGCGGTGATCGAGAAAATGCTCAAGCAGCGCCGCGATTCGATTTCCCAGTATGAAGCCGCGAGTCGTCAAGACTTGGCCGATGCCGAAAAATTCGAGGTGTCGGTGCTGCAAGCCTATATGCCCCAAGCCCTCAGCGATGCCGAAGTGGAAGCGCTGGTGGTTGCCGCCGTGGCTTCCAGCGGCGCTGGCGGGATAAAGGACATGGGCAAGGTGATGGCCGCCGTCAAGCCGCAAGTGGCTGGTCGTGCCGACATGGGCAAGGTTTCCGCGCTCATCAAGGCCAAGCTGGCCTGATCTTCTCCTTTCCTTGATTTGGCAGCCGCGGCGCAAGCCGCAACGGTGGGGTTGAAATGATTCCCGAATCATTTATTCAGGAACTCCTGAACCGCCTCGACATCGTGGATGTGGTGGATCACCTCGTCCCGCTCAAGAAGGCTGGCGCGAATTACCAGGCGTGCTGCCCGTTCCACAACGAAAAATCTCCTTCCTTCACGGTCAGTCCGACCAAGCAGTTCTATCACTGTTTCGGTTGCGGCGCCCACGGTACGGCGATCAGCTTCGTCATGGAATACCAGGGGCTGGGCTTCGTCGAGGCCATCGAGGAACTTGCCAAGACCGCCGGGGTAAGCGTTCCTCACGAAGTCAGCGAACGACGCCGCTCGAATGAGGCACCCGGAGTCGATCTCTCCGAGTTGATGCAGCAGTCCATGAATTTTTATCGCAGCCAACTCAAGCAGTCGGAACTCGCCATCGAATACCTGAAAAAACGCGGCCTGTCCGGCGAAATCGCGGCGCGCTTCGGCATCGGCTATGCACCGGCGAGCTGGCAAAGCCTGTCCGCGGTATTTCCCGATTACCAGGACAAACACCTAGTGCAGGCCGGGCTGGTGATCGAGGGCGACGAAGGCAAGCGTTACGACCGCTTCCGCGACCGCATCATGTTCCCCATCATCAACCAGCGCATGGCGGTGATCGGCTTCGGCGGGCGGGTGCTCGGCGCAGGCGAGCCGAAATACCTGAATTCCCCGGAAACCCCGCTGTTCGAGAAGGGCAAGGAACTCTACGGCCTGCCCCAGGCGCGCCAGGCAATCCGTGAAAAGGATTGCGTGTTGGTGGTGGAGGGCTACATGGATGTGGTGGCGCTTGCCCAGCACGGCGTCGCCTATGCGGTGGCGACGCTGGGCACCGCCACCACTCCCGAACACGTCAAAAAGCTCTTGCGTCAGACCAGCAACGTGGTGTTCAGCTTCGACGGCGATGCGGCGGGCCGCAAGGCCGCCTGGCGCGCCCTGGAAAACAGCCTGCCGCTGTTGGCCGACGACAAGAGCCTGAAATTCCTGTTCCTCCCCCAAGGCGAGGATCCCGACAGTTATATCCGTGCCCAGGGCAAGGAAGCCTTCGAGAACCTCCTCGAAGAGGCGCTGCCGCTTTCGCAATTCCTGGTGCGCGAACTGGCGAGCCGGGTCGACATGCAGACCCAGGAAGGTCGCGCGCACCTGCTGCAAATGGCCAAGCCACTGCTGCAGCAGATCGGCGCGCCGACCCTGAGCCTGATGCTGCGCAAGCGCCTGGCGGAACTGGCGGGTATCGAAAAGGGTGAGCTGGAGGAACTGTACGAGTTGCGGAAAGTCGTAAAGAAACCCGTAGCAGCGCCTCGTGCCTCGCGCCAACCGGCTTCGCTGGAACGCAAGCTGTTGCGCCTGCTGCTGTATCGCCCCGACCTGGCGCGAAATTTCGACGAGGAAACCGCCGGTGGACTGAGCGAAATGACCCAGGCGGTCATCGACTTCTCCCGCGATGCAACGATTGCCAGCAGTGCCGCCGTGCTTGAGCACTTTCGCGAAAGCCCGCTGGGTAAGCCCTTGCAGGAGATTGCTGGGGAAATTCTGCAATGGGGCGACGACTTCGACGCCGACGGGGAATTTGCCGACACCCTCGTCAAATTGCGCGAAAATGCCCGCAAATCGCGGATTGACGTGCTGCTGGCGAAATCGCGCGAGCAGGGGCTGGACGCCGGTGAGAAAAATTTGCTGCAACTGCTGCTGCGCGGCAACGTGACCGTGGCATCGGAAAGCTGATGCGTTTTGGTGTATAATCCACGGTTTTTCCAATTTCTGGGAATATAGGGCTATGGCGACGGAAAACGAAAAATCTGACCTGCGACAGGGCGAAATGGACGAGCGCCGGATGCGTCTCAAGAACCTTATCGTTCTTGGCAAGGAACGCGGCTACCTGACCTACGCCGAAATCAACGATCATTTGCCGGACGACATGCTCGACGCCGAACAGATCGAAGGTGTCATCAGCATGATCGGCGACATGGGCATTTCCGTGTTCGACGAAGCGCCCGACGCGGAGGCGCTGCTGATGTCGGATGCCACCCCCGCAGTGGCCGACGAAGACGTGGTGGCGGAAGCCGAAGCGGCACTTTCCACCGTGGATTCCGAATTCGGACGCACCACCGACCCGGTGCGCATGTACATGCGCGAAATGGGTTCGGTCGAACTGCTGACCCGCGAAGGCGAAATCGAAATCGCCAAGCGTATCGAAGACGGCCTGAAACACATGATCCAGGCGATTTCCGCCTGTCCCACCACGATTACCGAAATTCTCGACCTGGTCGACAAGGTCGAACGCGACGAAATGCGCATCGACGAACTGGTCGACGGCATTCTGGATTCCGCCGACGACGTGCCGGAAGACCTGGAAGCGGCTGCCGCCATGGAAGAAGACGAGGCAGCGCTGGCCGAAGAAGTGGACGAAGACGACGACGGCAGCGCCGTGGCCGCCGCCAACCTGGCGCAACTCAAGGCCGACGCGATGGAGCGCTTCAACCGGATTCGCGAAGCCTACGCCAAGATGAGCCAGTCGCTTGCCAAGAAGGGCTACAACACCAAGCCCTACAAGGAATGGCAGGAAGAAATCTCCAACGAATTGCTGAGCATCCGCTTTACTGCCAAGCAGGTGGAAGCCCTGTGCGACGGCCTGCGCTCGCTGGTTGACGACATTCGCGGCCACGAACGCCAGATCATGGAATTGTGCGTCAACAAGGGCGGTATGCCGCGCCAGCACTTTATCAAGACCTTCCCCGGCAACGAAAGCAACTTCCAGTGGGTGATCGACGAAATCAACGGCGGCAAGGCGTATAGCGAGAAGCTGTCGCGCTTCCAGCATTCCGTCGTGGACCGTCAGGAGCGTCTCACCGACGTGCAGACCCGCGTCGGCATCCCGGTCAAGGATCTCAAGGAAATCAACCGCCAGATGTCCACCGGCGAAGCCAAGGCACGCCGCGCCAAGCGCGAAATGATTGAGGCCAACCTGCGCCTGGTGATTTCCATCGCCAAGAAGTACACCAACCGCGGCCTGCAATTCCTCGACCTGATCCAGGAAGGCAACATCGGCCTGATGAAGGCCGTGGACAAGTTCGAATACCGCCGCGGCTACAAGTTCTCGACCTATGCCACCTGGTGGATACGCCAAGCGATTACCCGCTCCATCGCCGATCAGGCGCGCACCATCCGCATTCCGGTGCACATGATCGAAACCATCAACAAGATGAACCGGATTTCCCGCCAGATTCTCCAGGAAACCGGGCTGGAGCCGGATCCCGCCGAACTCGCGACCAAGATGGAAATGCCCGAGGAAAAGATCCGCAAGATCATGAAGATTTCCAAGGAACCGATTTCCATGGAAACCCCCATCGGCGACGACGAGGATTCGCACCTGGGCGATTTCATCGAGGATTCGTCGACGCTCGCCCCGGCCGACGCAGCGATGTACGCATCCTTGCGCGAAGCCACCCGCGAAGTGCTGGAAAGCCTCACCCCGCGCGAAGCCAAGGTGCTGCGGATGCGTTTCGGCATCGAAATGAACACCGACCACACCCTAGAGGAAGTCGGCAAGCAGTTCGACGTCACCCGCGAACGGATTCGCCAGATCGAAGCCAAGGCCTTGCGCAAACTGCGCCACCCCTCGCGTTCCGAGCGGCTGCGCAGCTTCCTCGACAACGAAGCATAAAGCAGTACCGGGCCTGTAGCTCAGTTGGTTAGAGCAGAGGACTCATAATCCTTTGGTCCACGGTTCAAGTCCGTGCGGGCCCACCAACAAATAAAGGCTTCCAGTGATGGAAGCCTTTATCTTTTGTGTCTCCAGGTGCAAAATAGGTGCACTCCTCCGCGAATCGCGGTGCAAGTGAGGTGCTTATGGCGACGTTTACCAAGACCCTTTCAGGTAAATACAAGGCGACAATTCGGCGCTCGGGATGGCCGACGGTGTGCAAGTCATTTCGCACCCGCCGCGATGCTGAGGATTGGGCCAGGCGTACCGAGGACGAAATGGTTCGTGGGGTCTATATCCAGCGATCAACCGCAGAACGTCTTACCGTTGCAGCGGCGCTGGAACGTTACTTGGCCGAGGTTACTCCCACCAAGAAGGCGCTTACCCGCCGGGCGGAAATCACAAAAGCCAAGCAGCTCGTGGGGCGGCTTGGCAAGTACAGCTTGGCCGCGCTGACGCCGGACGTGGTGGCCGGCTACCGCGACAAACGCCTCGAAGAGGGTAAGGCCGCCAATACGGTGCGGTTGGAACTGGCGCTTCTCTCGCACCTGTACACCGTGGCCATCCAGGAATGGCGCGTTGGATTGGTGTATAACCCGGTGCAGCAAATTCGGCGGCCTTCTCCTGGCCAGGGGCGGGAACGACGACTGGCGCCGGACGAAGAGGTTGCGCTGATTGCGGCGGCGGAAGCCCACAGCAACCCAATGTTTGGCTGGGCAGTGAAGCTGGCGCTTCATACGGCGATGCGCTCCAACGAGCTGCTCACCTTGACCCGTGACCAGGTGGACTTGCGCCGTGGTGTGGTGCGATTGTCGGACACCAAGAATGGCAGTTCCCGAACGGTGCCATTAAGCCCGCCGGCGAGAGCAATTTTCCAGGAAGCGCTCGACTATCCAATTCGTCCTATCGACTGCAATCTGATTTTTTTCGGAGAGCCGGGAAAGGATGGCAAGCGCCGGCCATATCAATTCAGCAAACTGTGGGCGGATACGCTGAAGAAGCAGGGAATCGTGGATCTGCATTTCCACGACTTAAGGCATGAAGCGGTTTCGCGCCTCGTCGAGGCGGGACTTGCCGATCAGGAAGTCGCCTCGATCTCCGGCCACAAATCCATGCAGATGCTCCGACGCTATACGCATCTGAGGGCGGAAGACCTGGTGGCGAAGCTGGAAAAAGCGATACGTCGCTAGCGGTAAACTTCCTTGCGATTGCCGATTCGCACTACCAGAGCGCGGAGGCGGTCATCTTCAATGCGGACAACGATTCGGTAGTCGCCGACGCGGTACTTCCAGAACTCTCCAAGGCGTGACCCTTTGAGGGCTTCGCCGATGGCGCGCGGATCATCAAGCATGGCCCACGTCCATGCAGAAAAACCAGAATGCGACGCGCCACCTGCGTGTCAAGCTTGTCCAGTTCCCGTTCTGCTGCGGGATCAAGCTCAACCTTCCAGGCCATAGCGCTTCATGACTTCTTCGAGCGGCACGGTCTGAGAGTTGCCGGCGCGAATGTCGACCAAACGCTGCTCGGCAAGATATAAATCTTCCATGTCGGATATATGTTCCAGGATTGCTTCGCGAGCATAGTAGGTTTTGGTTCTGCCGGTGGCCTTGGCCAGAGCATCCGGGCGATTTTCAATTTCAGGGGGAAGTCGGATGGCAAGCATTAGTGGCTCCATGTTCCAAGTGATGTACGAGTATAGCGCCAAGGCACCATAGCCTGCTATCTGGATATCGCGTGGGTATTTATCCACAAGGTGCTGCCGCCTGATGGCCGTAAAATCGAATGTATTTGGGCGTTGCCTATTAATCAGGCAGATTAATGGAGATGCAACACCGCACGTTCGCGAACATGAGGTTTTATCCACAACTAAAAACTCTCCGGGGTCGCTGTCAACCGGGCGGTTTCAGCGATTTGCCTAAAAAATAACCGCCTGTGGATTGTCGGAAAAATAGCCATCATGGGTGATGACCTTCGCAAGCGATACCTTATGTAAGATATCACTGCTGTCCGGAGATTTCCGGGGCTGTCCACTTTAACTGTTTGAAAGAAAGTGAATAAACGATGTCCATAGGTGTCACCGATTTCAATGTGTTGGAAACTACCGGAATTTTCCGTGTCAATGCCGATTTAAAACTGATACACCACCCTTGCATTGCCCTGCCGTTTACATTGCCTGAGAAAGCTCTTGTTTACCCCTTACCATGCCCGACGCCCGTTGATGTTTTAACCG
Source organism: Sulfuricella sp. (assembly GCA_018336195.1). Classification (GTDB taxonomy): domain Bacteria; phylum Pseudomonadota; class Gammaproteobacteria; order Burkholderiales; family Sulfuricellaceae; genus JAGXQV01. The sequence goes on from JAGXQV010000082.1 coordinate 16,899, forward strand.
GAAGCTCTCGCCGGCAATCGGCACGATGCGCGCGTGATGCAGCAGGCGATCCAGCAGCGCAGCGGTGAGCGTCGCATCTTGGGCGAAGGTCGCATCCCAC
>JAGXQV010000083.1 GCA_018336195.1 Sulfuricella sp.
CGACAGATGGGTAATGCTGGCTTTCTCGCGCGACTCGCCTTTCTTGCTGGCTGACGCGGCTCCCGCACCGGCGCTGGTTTCCACCTTGAAGAAGCTCATCAGTTGCTGGAGTTGCTCGGCCTGGCCGCTCATTTCCTCGGCGGTCGCCGCCAACTCTTCCGAGGCGCTGGCGTTCTGCTGGGTAGTTTGGCTAAGCTGGGTCATGGCGTTGTTGATCTGCCCGACCCCGGACGATTGTTCTTCCGAAGCGGCGGTGATTTCCTGCACCAGGTCCGAGGTCTTGTTGATCGACGGGACGATTTCATCCAGCAGCTTGCCGGCCTTTTCCGCCATCTGCACGCTGCCGCCTGCCAGTTCGCCGATTTCCTGCGCTGCCACCTGGCTGCGTTCCGCCAGTTTGCGCACTTCCGCCGCGACTACCGCGAACCCCTTGCCGTGTTCGCCGGCACGTGCCGCTTCGATGGCCGCATTCAGCGCCAAGAGATTAGTCTGGTACGCGATGTCGTCGATGATGCCGATCTTGCCGGCTATCGATTTCATCGCCGTCACCGTCTCGCGCACCGCTTCACCGCCATCGGTGGCTTCCTTGGCCGCCTTGGAAGCCATGCCGTCGGTGACCTTGGCGTTTTCGGTGTTCTGGCTGATCGACGACGACATCTCTTCGATAGAGGCGGAGGTTTCTTCCACGCTCGCCGCTTGTTCGCTGGAGGCCTGCGACAACGATTGCGCCGTCGCGCTCACCTGCTCGGTCGCCGCAGTCAGGGCATCGGCGGCTCCTCGTACGTCGCGCATGGTTTCTGCGAGCTTGGTCACGGTGTTGTTGACGGTGTCTTTGAAATCCTTGAGTTGGCCCTTGTAGTCACCTTTGACTTCATTGGTGAGATCGCCTTTCTCCATTTCGATAAGCACCGCGACAGCTTCGTTCACTGGGAGGATGATGCCGTCTAGGGTTTTGTTGACGCCTTGCACCAGTTGTTTCCAGCCGCCTTGGAACAGGTCGGCGTTGGCTCGCTTATCCAGTTCGCCGTTGGCGGCGCCCTGGATGACGATGTCGATCTGCGCCAGCAACTCGCTCATCATCTTGACCATGCTGTTGAGGTTGCCCTTGATGACGTTGTATTGGCCCTTGTAATCGGTGGTGATGACCGGCGGGATCACCCCCTTGGCGATCTTGTCGACGTAATCCGCCGTCACGTTCAATGGGTTGACGATATTGGTGACCGTTTCGTTTATGCCCTTGACCAACTGGTTCCAACCGCCGACGAACAAGTCGGCATTGGCGCGCTTGTCTAGCTCGCCGTTGGCCGCGCCCTGGATGATGATGTCGGTCTGCGTCAGCAACTCGCTCATCATCTTGACCATGCTGTTGAGGTTGCCCTTGATGACGTTGTATTGGCCCTTGTAGTCGGTGGTGATGACCGGCGGAATCACCCCCTTGGCGATCTTGTCGACATAATCAGCCGTCACGTTCAACGGGTTCACGATATTGGTGACCGTCTCGTTGACGCCCTTGACCAACTGGTTCCAGCCGCCGACGAACATGTCGGCATTGGCGCGCTTGTCTAGCTCGCCGTTGGCTGCGCCCTGAATGATGATGTCGGTCTGCGCCAGCAGTTCGCTCATCATCTTGACCAAACTATTGAGGTTGCCCTTGATGACGTTGTATTGGCCCTTGTAGTCGGTGGTGATGACCGGCGGGATTACGCCCTTGGCGATCTTGTCGACATAATCGGCCGTCACGTTCAACGGTCCGATCACCGCGTCCAGAGTATCGTTCACCCCTTCGACGATCTTGCGGTAATCGCCCTGGTGTTTGCTCACGTCGGCACGGGTATCCAGCCTGCCCTCCACTGCGGCCTTGGACAGCATGGCGGCATCCGTTTCCAAGGATTGCAAACTCGTCTGGATCGATTTCATCGCAACCACCAGACTATGGGTGTCGTTTGGTTTGGTGTCGATTTGCATCGACAAGTCGCCGCTGGCTACCTTGCGCGCCAGATCGATGGCATATTCTAGCTCGCCGCCCATTTGTTGCACCACGCTGCGGGTAATGAGTATCGCCGCTGCGACGCCCATCAGGATGGCAATCACGCCCAGCACGAAGATCAAGTTGCGCGCATTGGCATAAGCGGATTTGGCTTCATCGGCTGCGGATTCGGCCATTTTCGTTTCCAGCGAGACCAGTCCATCGATCTCGCTCATCCATTTTTTGGTAGCCGGTGCTGCCTGTTTCATCAGTAAGGCAGTGGCCTCGGCGTTCTTGTTTTTTAAGCCCAGTTCGATGACCTGGGTGTTTAGTGGCCGCGCGGCAGACTTTACCTCATTCACCTTCTGGAAAACCGCTTTTTCTTCAGGGCTGGTTACCAGCTTTTCCAGTTTGGTGCTGCTTTCGTCATAGATTTTGCGAACCTCAGCAAGGCGGTCATATTCTCTCTTCATTTCCGCTTCATCGGTCAGGATGACCAGGTTGCGCGTTATGATCGAAACATTGCGTATCTGGTCAACCATTGCATTGGCCAGGCTCAACTTGACGTTCTTGTCGCCGACGATATCGTCCAATCGTTCCTGAATCTTGCCCATATTGGTGATTCCCAGCCCGATGATCGCAATCAGGAGCACCAGTACCAAACCGAACCCCAGACCCAGCCGACTGCTAACTTTCATGTTTGCGAGTGACATTTTTCATCCCCTCAATTAAAGAATTGCGCAAAGCCCACATGGGCTAACTATATTTCGCTGCTTGCTGAAGATTCAGGCTGCCGCCGCGAGCGGCATGTCCCGGATATACGCGTCGTCATGCTCACATTTGGCCCGGCTCAGTTGCGACATCTCATCAATCGAGAGTACTTGGTCGACGTTGAGGATAATCACGAAATGGCCGTCCACCTTGCCCATGCCGCCGATGAAATCGGCGCGGATCCGGGCGCCGAAGCTGGGCGGCGGCTCGATTTCCGTCGCCGGGATTTCCAGTACTTCGTTCACCGCATCCACCGCCACACCCACATCCTGCTTGCCTTCGCTGCACACCGCTTCGACGATGACGATGCAACTGCGCCGCGTCACTCCGGTAGAGGCCTTGCCGAAGCGCGACGACAGGTCCACTACCGGCACCACCGCGCCACGCAGATTGATTACTCCGCGCACGAACCCCGGCATCATCGGCACCACCGTCAATTGCCCGTATTCGATGATCTCCTTGATGCACAGGATGCCGATGGCGTAGATCTCCCCGCCCAGCATGAAGGTCAGGTATTGGTGCTGATCCAGTTCGGCGCCCGCCGTTACCACCTGCTTGTCCTTGATTAGTAACGATTCCATGCTTTTTTCTCCTCAAAACGGACGAAATCCGCCTCCCCTTGGGGGACTTCCAGCGTCTTGGCCGACTTCTTCGCGGTTTTCGCCGACAGATGGGTAATGCTGGCTTTCTCGCGCGACTCGCCTTTCTTGCTGGCTGACGCGGCTCCCGCACCGGCGCTGGTTTCCACCTTGAAGAAGCTCATCAGTTGCTGGAGTTGCTCGGCCTGGCCGCTCATTTCCTCGGCGGTCGCCGCCAACTCTTCCGAGGCGCTGGCGTTCTGCTGGGTAGTTTGGCTAAGCTGGGTCATGGCGTTGTTGATCTGCCCGACCCCGGACGATTGTTCTTCCGAAGCGGCGGTGATTTCCTGCACCAGGTCCGAGGTCTTGTTGATCGACGGGACGATTTCATCCAGCAGCTTGCCGGCCTTTTCCGCCATCTGCACGCTGCCGCCCGCCAGTTCGCCGATTTCCTGTGCCGCCACCTGGCTGCGTTCCGCCAGTTTGCGCACTTCCGCCGCCACTACCGCAAAGCCCTTGCCGTGTTCGCCGGCGCGGGCCGCTTCGATGGCCGCATTCAGCGCTAAGAGATTAGTCTGGTAGGCGATGTCGTCGATGATGCCGATCTTGCCGGCTATCGATTTCATCGCCGTCACCGTCTCGCGCACCGCTTCACCGCCATCGGTGGCTTCCTTGGCCGCCTTGGAAGCCATGCCGTCGGTGACCTTGGCGTTTTCGGTGTTCTGGCTGATCGACGACGACATCTCTTCGATGGAGGCGGAGGTTTCTTCCACGCTCGCCGCTTGTTCGCTGGAGGCTTGCGATAGCGATTGCGCCGTCGCGCTCACCTGCTCGGTCGCCGCAGTCAGGGCATCGGCGGTGCTGCGCACGTCGCGCATGGTCTCGGCGAGCCTGTTCACCGTGTTGTTGACGGTATCGCGCAGCTCCTGCAACTTGCCCTGATATTCATCACGAATACTCTCGGACAAATTGCCCTGCTCCATCTGCATGAGAACTCGCATCACCTCGTTGACCGGGCCGATCACCGCGTCCAGCGTGTCGTTCACCCCCTCGACGATTTTGCGGAAATCGCCCTGGTGTTTGCCGGCTTCGGCCCGAACATCCAATTTGCCAGCCAGTGCTGCCTGGGCCAGCATGTTGGTATCTGAGACCAGCTTGTTCACCGCCTCGACACAGGTGTTAACCGCGCCGGCGATCATGTCGTAGGTTTCCTTGACCTTCTCGGTATCCGCATCGGAAGGGGCGGTAGCCATGTTGATATTGACTTCACCGACAGCCAGCTTACCGAGTCCCTCGACCAGTTTCTTGGTTTCGTCCTTCTGGTAGTCGGCGACCTTCTTGGACACTCGGGCAGCCTGTTTGACCGCGGTCTGGTCAATGACGAATTCGAAAGCGCCGACCACATTCCCTTCCGGGCTGCGCAATGGCATGCCGGTATAGGCGATATCGAGATTGAGTGTGCCGGGGTGGGCATCCGTTTCGCTGTTGGCCACCTGCCCCGTGCCCATGGCGCGTCCGCAGGCACATTTGTCGGTGCGGCAGTCGGAAGTCTTGAAATGCTCATAGCACTTGGTGCCGAGCACCTGGGCCGGCGTCTTGTTGCCGACCTTCGCCCCCAGTTCGTTCATGTATTGGATGCTGAAATCCTTGTCGACCACCATGGCCGGGGTCGGCATGAGATCGAGGAATCCGACCAACCGATTGAGTGTGGCATTAACACCCTCGATGATCTTGCGATAGCCGCCCTGGTGTTTGTCGGCATCGGCGCGGGTAGTCAGTTTTCCCACGTCTGCGGCCTGCGACAGCATATTGGCGTCCGCCACCAGGGTTTGCAGGGCGGCCTGGACCTTGACCACCGATTTCAGCAACAGCCCGGTTTCATCGCTGGAGACGCTGTTCACCTTGAAGGAGAAATCGCCCGCCGCCATTTTGTCCGCTGCGTCCACTGCTTCGCCCAGGGGGCGGGTAATGCCCCGGGTTATCAGATAGGCAGCCAGTGCGCCCAGCAACAGTGCCAGCGCGGTCAGCGCCGACATGACATTCATCGCCTGGCGATAATTCTGGCTCGCCTGTTCGGCCAATTCGGCAGTAAGCAGTTCTTCATGCTTGTTCAAACCCTGCAAGGCATCCAGCCATTTGGCTTGGGCGGGACGGATGTCCTTGACGATCACCCGTGTCGCTTCGACGTTCTTGTTGGCCAAACCAAACTCGATAGCCTTGTCTACCAGGGGCCGGGTAACGGCACGGCTCTCCTTGATTTCGGCCAGCAGTTTTTTACCTTCCTCCGAGAGAACCAGCTTATCCAGCTTGTCGCTCATCTCCTGGTACTTTGCCCGCGCCTCCAGGACGCGCCCCTCTTCCTTGCGCATATCGGCCATATCGGTGAGCAGCGCTATATTGCGGACGGTTCGCGCCAGTACATTCACCTGGTTGATCATGCCGTTCACTAGGGAAACCTTCAGGTTGTTTTCCTTGGTGACCTTGTCGAAATTGTCCTGGATGGCCGACATCCGGGATATGCCGAATGCCGCCACCGCCGCCGTCAGCACCAGCACCAACGCAAAGCCGAGCGCGAGGCGCGAGCCGATTCTCATGTTGTTGATCATCTTTAACATGTTTGCTTCCTCCAGCGTAGTATTGAAAAACGGGGCGTTAGTGAACTTCCAGCGCCAAATTTGATGAAACCGAGTGCGTCTCGCGGTTGACGGTCTGCTGTACCAGGGAGGGCACATCCAGAATCAACGCCACCTCGCCGCTTCCCAGGATGGTGGAACCGCTGATGCCCTTGAGATTGCTGAACAAGGTGCTGAGCGGCTTGATCACCGTCTGGAATTCCCCCATCAATTCGTCTACCACCAGCCCGGCTTTCTCGCCGGCGTAATGCACCACCACGATATTCTCGCGGCGGGCCTGCGCCTCCTCGAGTTCGAACTGATCGCGCAGGCGCAGGAAGGGCAGCACCTCGCCACGCAAATTGATGTAATTGTGCTCACGGGTGGCTTTACGATCGGCCTCGGACAGTTCCACGCATTCCAACACCATGTCGAGCGGCACCACATAGGCCGACTTGCCCACGCCCACCAGGAAGCCGTCGATGATGGCGAGGGTCAGCGGCAGGCGGATCTTGACGGTGGTGCCCTGCCCTGCTTCGCTGCCGATTTCCACGGTGCCGCGCAGCGCTTCGATGTTGCGCCGGACCACGTCCATGCCGACGCCCCGCCCGGACAGATTGGTGACCTTGTCCGCGGTGGAGAAACCGGCCTCGAACACCAGGTTGAAAATTTCCTGGTCGGTGGGTGACTGGCCGGCGCTGACCAGTCCCTGTTCCAGGGCTTTATGAAGGATCCTGTCGCGGTTCAGGCCACCGCCGTCGTCGGCGACTTCGATGACGATGCTGCCGGAATCGTGGAAGGCATTCAGGCGCAAAGTACCCTTGGCTTTCTTGCCCTTGGCTTCGCGCACCGCCGCCGACTCGATGCCGTGATCGATGGCGTTGCGCACCAGGTGCATCAACGGGTCGCCGATTTTTTCGACCACGGTCTTATCCAGCTCGGTTTCAGCGCCGCTGATGACCAGTTCGATTTCCTTGCCCAATTCCTGGCTCACGTCGCGTACCACGCGCTGGAAGCGGTGGAAGGTATCGCCGATTTCCACCATTCGCAGGCGCAGGGCGCCGTCGCGAATTTCTTCCACCAGCCGCGACATCACCGAGGTCGCCTCTTGCAACGCTGCCTGGCCGGCGCGCTGTGCCAGCAGGTTGGCGCTGGCGCCGGCGATCACCAATTCGCCCACCAGGTTGATCAGTAAATCGAGCTTGTCGGCATGAACACGAATGAAGTGGCTTTCCTGGGTTTTGCTGTCGCGCACCTGTTTTTGCTTTTCCAGCGCGGCTTCCACCACCGGTTTCTGCACGAACCCCTGCTGCACGATGATTTCGCCGAGGGGCTGGGCAACGACGTCCTGCCCGCGCTGGCAGGTCAGTGCCTCGGCCAGTTCGCTGCGGGTCAGCGCCCCGCTGGCCACTAGGATTTCTCCCAGACGCTCGGCACTCTCCGGCAATTCGGCCACCAATCGGAGGTACTCGACAATACGGCTGTGGGGCGGGAGGATATTCACCCGGCAGTCGTCTCGGACGAACTCGAAAACGTTTTCAAGGCTGGTCTTGCTCACTTCGCCGCGAAAATCGATTTCGAAACCGAGATAGCAGGATTCCGCATCCATTTCCGCCGCTGCCGGCATGCCGTCGAGCAAGGTGGCGACGCTGACAAGCTCGCCGAGGGTGCCGAGATAGCGCAGGAAGGAAAGTGGATCCATGCCGTTGCGCAACACTTCGGGGCCGAAGCGCAAGGAAATATGCCAGGTGTCCGCCGCTACCCCGCCTTCCGCCACAGCATGTTCCCGGCCCGCTTGCGCAGGGGCGACTTGAACGGCGGGGACAGCCGCCGCTCCGGAGTGGGCGCGTAACTTCACGATCAGGGCATCGCCTTGCGCGGTTATCTCGGCAGCGGGTTCAGCCCCATCGGCCGCCGCCACGCAATCCACCAGCACCCGCATGTGGTCGCAACTGGCCAGCAGTAGCGCGATCAATTCACCGGCAATGGCAATTTCCCCATCGCGAATTTTGTCGAGCAGGTTTTCCACCGCATGGGTGAACGACACTACGTAATCCAGCCCGAACAACCCCGCCGAACCCTTGATGGTGTGTGCCGTGCGGAAAATGGCGTTGATATCCTCTTCGTTGACGCCATCGCTTTCCACGCGCAACAGGATGTCCTCCATGTTCTGCAGGAGGTCGCGGCTTTCTTCCACAAAGGTTTGTTTTGCCTGATCCAGATTCATGATCCCTCCCAATCGCGCCGAACTGCCAATTTCCTCAGGTGGTCGCAACTTGCCAACAGCAAGGCGTTCAACTCATCGGCGACGGCAATTTTTCCGTTGCGGATTTCGTTGAGCAGGTTTTCCACCATATGGGTAAACGACACCACGTAATCCAGCCCGAACCGGCCGGCAGTATCGTTGATGGGGTGAATGACGCTGAAGGCCGCGTTGAGATCGGGCTTGCCGACGCCCGCGCCTGCCAGGTCCAACAGGATGTCGTCTCTGTTTTGCCGCTGGCCACGGCCTTCTTCCACATTGGTTTGTTTCGCCTGATCCCGATCCATGCTCCCTCCCACTCGCGCTGAATTGCCAACCGACGATAGTTCGTCTTCCCCCTTGCCCTGGCTCAGTGAGCAACGGTCGCCATTTGTTCAAGCAAAAGCAAAAATGCCTGGTTACGTGAAACAAAGCGTAGCGTGATATGGCGACGCAAGGCTTCGTTGCGTAACGCCAGGATCCCCTTGATGCCGACCGTATCCACCTCCCTGACCATGGAACAATCGATTTCAACCTCGTGTTGGTCGGCCAACCGGCGGATTAGCTGGCTTCTGATGCGCCCGATGGTGTGCGCGGTAATTTCACGGCTCGCGCCCAACCTGCAAACGCCTGTTCCTTCATGATTTATTGCACCCATGGCAGTCACCTCCTGAAGTAATTCGCTTAATGCACCTGTGCCGCCCGAATTGACCGGCTATCCTCGAAATACGGGGCCATTTTGAAGACCTCCAAGACGTCGACGACCGCCGGGCTTGGGCCGATAAAACTGGCTTTCTTACCGGAGGCCGTGGCCTCGCGCTTGAGCAGATACAGCACCTGGAACCCCGCGCTGTCCATGTCGCTTACACCATCCAGGGAAACTTCGATACCACGGTGTTCCGCCAGGCAATTCAGCAATTCCTGCTTCAATTCAGGTGCCGTGTAGATCGTCATGTCGCCCTCGATGGCGATGCTGCAATAACCTTCGCGCTCTTCCCGATGTAGTTTCATTGCCGTCACCTCCGTCTTTTCGTTGCGAATCAAGGCAAGATCAGTTTGGACACTGCCGTCAGCATCTGCTCGGGCTGAAACGGCTTGACCACCCAAGCTTTGGCACCCGCCGCCTGGCCTTCTTTCTTTTTGCCTTCCTGGCTTTCGGTGGTCAGCATGATGATCGGCATGAACTTGTAGTCAGGCAGCTTTTTCACTTCCTTGACGAAGGTAATGCCGTCCATGTTGGGCATGTTTACGTCGCTGATAATCAGGTTGATCTTCTGCCCGTGCATCTTGGCCAGCGCATCCTTGCCGTCGCAAGCCTCGATCACCCCGTAACCTGCGCTGCTGAGCGCGATGTTGACGACCTGTCGCAGCGAAACCGAGTCGTCCACCACCATGACAGTCTTGGCCATATTCCCTCCCAGTTACCTAAAAGAACGTGATTTCCGTCGCTGCCGAGGCCGCCGCCGGCGTATCGCTGCTCTTGTGATTGATCCGCTGTTCCTCGGTGGTGTAACCGAGTTCCATCTGGCTGAGCCAATCGGCGGCATCCATTGCCTGGACGATGCTGCCGCTGCGCCGCTGCTCCTCCCACTCTTGCAACAGGGTTTCGAGCCGGCCCATATCCTGGCGGACATGGCAATGGATCTGGCTCACCCGATCCTGAAACTGCAAGGACACCAGCACGTCGGAAATCTCGTCGCGAATACCGACGCTTTCCCGTTGCAGAATGCCCGCCGATTCGGACAGCCCTGAAGCGGCGCCGTGAAACTGGCCCAACACATGACGGATGGAGGATTCCGAACGCGAGATCAGTTCGGTGTCGTGCCTGGCGAAATCCTCGGAAGAGGAAATCGCGGAAGACAGCGCGCGGTTTATCACCTCGATTTTTTCGCTGATGTGCCTGCCGGTTTCGCCCGACTGCGTGGAGAGTTTGCGCACTTCGTCGGCAACCACCGCGAAGCCGCGCCCGGCATCGCCGGCCCGCGCCGCTTCGATGGCCGCGTTGAGCGCCAGCAGATTGGTCTGGGTGGCAATGCTGGCCACATCCGCCGCCATTTGTTTGAGCTCGTCGGTGAATTGGGCGAGTTGGACGATTTCGCGCAGCATCGCGTCCTTGATTTCCAGGGCGTCCTTGAGCGACACGATGATGGCATTCAGTTCGGTCTCGCTGGCGTTGAACATCGACACCATCCCGCCCCGATTATCTTCGCCGACGATGCCTCCGGCAGCCTGCTGGGAGGCCGAAACGGCCGCCACCAATTTGGCATAAATACCGGAAAAACGCTGGCTCAGCGCGGTGATCGCATCTTCGGTCTGGACCCGCGCGGTGTCGATCTGACGATGCCAGACTGGCAGCACCTCGCTGCAAAGTTTGTCCAGTCCCTTGATGGATTTGGCTTCCTCCGCCCGCAACTCGGCCTGATACTGTTGCTTGGCGCTGTCGGCAGCATTTCTGACTTCGACGTTGAAACGCCGCGAGACCAAGGCACCGAACATCGTTCCGATTGCCAGCAGCAGGATGCCCACCCCAAGATTGGCCGCCTCCATTCCGCCGACGAACAAGATCGCTCCGCCGCCCAGCACGCTCAGGGCCAAAGGCTGCGCCCACAGCAGCTTGGGAATGGTCGGGTAGGTTACGTTTTGATGGATCATGATCACGTCCTCCTTGTTTGTCACTTATGCTTGCGGCCGTCTTCCGGCCCGCGCCAGCAGGGTTACCGCCATAAACACTTTTTCCGGATCGTCGGTTTTATCGAAAAAGTAATCGACCTTGAATTCCTCGCAAATACTGGAATATTCGGGAAAGCGGGTCAGCACCACCACCCGCGTACCCTGTCCCGCAGCGCGGATCGCCCGCAAAACCGCCACACCGTCGCCATCCCCCAGATGCATGTCGAGCAACACCACGTCTGGGTTCATCTCATCAAGGAGCTTCAGTGCCGAATTCACGCCATCCGCACATTCGATGTAGGTAATCTCCTGCACCCCAGACATCGCTTCGCTTAAACCGTCGCGGATGATCTTCATGTCGTCGACAATCAGCAGTTTCAATTGAATTCCCCTGGGCAAACCGTTGGATACAGAATGACAGGATTGCGCCGATGGCAATATCAGCGATAACGGATTTTTGAGTCGGATAAGCTTTCCCCGCGCATCAGGCTTGGATGGCGGGTTATTAGGGAAAGCCCTACAGACGAAGCAATTTCGGGGATGAATGGATTACGTGCAGGCTGGGAAAACCTGATCGTATGGTGCTTAGGGAAGGGGATTTTCCGAATTGGTGTTTTTGAAAGGCAGGATGGTTGCCTGCCGTGGATTCGGCTGATTGCTGGTAAGCGTCCGGCCACGACCGTCTTGACCCGACCGGGTTAGCTCCCCTGAAGGTGTTCAAGTTCGACAGGGTAACTGCGCCCGCAATGCCGGGAATGGCGTGAATATGATCGGAAAAACCCGGAAAACGGGGGCAATGACGACAAAAACCTCTCGTTTGGCAGCTTTTTGTTCAAATTCAAACCACCGTGTCGTTATGCGGGAGAAATCGGTGGATTTATAGAAGTGCCCTACACTTTGCGGGATTTTCCGTTCGTGGTGACAGCCCCTGGCAGCGAGTCCCGCTGTCAGGGGCTAGGAGATTAGAACTCTTGCCACTCTTCCTCGCCTGCCGGGGCAGCCTTGGCAGGTTTGGCTGACTTGGCCGGAACGGGATGCTTGGCCGCCGGTTTGGCATGAGCGAGCGCCATTGGTTTGGCATGTGCCACTGCCGTACTCTTGGCGGCAGGACGCGCCACGGTCAGCCCGGTAGAAGTGGCGAGCTTGAACACACTCACCGAGGTGGACAGGTTCTGCGCCTGCTCTTCCAGCGATTCGGCCGCAGCGGCGGCTTCTTCCACCAGCGCGGCGTTCTGCTGGGTCACTTCGTCCATCTGGGTGATGGCTTGGTTGACCTGTTCGATCCCCGAGCTTTGTTCCACCGACGCGGCGGAGATTTCCGCCATGATGTCGGTGACGCGCTTGATGCTGGTGACGATCTCTTCCATGGTCTGACCGGCTTCGCCGACCAGCTTGGTGCCGTTCTCCACCTTGTCCACCGAGTCGCCGATCAGGGTCTTGATCTCCTTGGCGGCAGCGGCGGA
>JAGXQV010000084.1 GCA_018336195.1 Sulfuricella sp.
GAGAGACATACATCGCGGCTAAAGCGCGCTCCTACAGGGGCAAACAACCGGCGCAGTCCCGCAAGGGCTGCGCCGGTTGTTTTGTGAGGGATGGGTGATGGGTGGGGGCATCCCCCACTCCTCATCACCCATCACCACAGAATTCACAACAAACCGCATGGGTGTCATGTTTTGACATCACTTGGCGGAGAAGTTTGATTGGCGGTGAGCGCAGCGAACCCCAACGTCTCCCCGCCCACTGCATCCGCCATGCGGTGGTTCCAGCGGTGGCTACATCAAGAACACCGACGGCCGCGCGCAAGGCTTCACCGTGCGGTAGGAGGGGCTTCAGCCCCGATGCGGTGTCTCACTGAGAGACATACATCGCGGCTAAAGCGCGCTCCTACAGGGGCAAACAACCGGCGCAGTCCCGCAAGGGCTGCGCCGGTTGTTTTTAGTCTCTTATCAGCCAAGTGATGTCAAAACATGACACCAATGCGGTTTGAATTGAATTCCGCGGTGATGGGTGATGAGGAATGGGTGATGAAAACCACCCTCCCATTACCCATTACCCATCACCCATCACATTGTTTGGCTCCGGCTTGTCCGGCTTAGGGATGGGTGATGGGAGAATCGCCAACCTTTGCCGCAGCAGCCGTTAGGCGAGGCGGGATTATTCCGTCTGGATGGGCAGGCGCAAGCACAGGGTGGTGCCGCGTCCCGGCTGGCTGGTGGCGTCTATGGTGCCGCCGTGGCGCTCGACGATTTCCTTGACGAGATAGAGCCCAAGGCCGGCGCCGCTCTGTTTGGTGTTGTCGGCACGGAAATACTGCTCAAAGATGTGCGGCAGGGCTTCCGCCGAAATCCCGATGCCGCTGTCGATCACCCGCACTTCCGCGATGTCGGCGTCGATCCGGCCTTCCACGCGGATCAGCCCGCCATCCGGCGAATATTTCATGGCGTTGTCGATCAGGTTGGCGAGAACGATGCGCATCAGTTCCTTGTCGCCGCGCACCATCGCGCGCAGCTCGTCGGTGGCGCAGATCAGTTCCGGCCATTCGGCGCGCCGCGCGGTGCGGCTGGCCAGCTCGAAAATATCGAAGGGTTCTTCCTTGGGCGGCTGGTTGGCGCTGCGCAGGCGGTCTTCGGTGAGATGGTTGTTGATCAGCGCTTGCAGGCGGTGGCTGGCGCGGTGAATTTTGCCGTGGCGCGCGACGATGTTGTGCGGCAGGTCGGTGGCGAGCAGCTTGAGATTTTGCAGGCTGGCTTCGATGATCGCCAGGGGGGTGCGGAATTCGTGCGAGACCATGGCGATGAAGCGCTGTTGGCGCAAGGCCAATTCGGTTTCCGCGTCGGCCCGGGCAATCGCCGCCTGGGCGCGCTGGCGGGCTTCCTCGCGCAGGGCCAGCGCACAGATGGCGAGGGTGGCGGCGAAATTGGCGACGAGCGGGAAGGCCAGCCAGCTTTGTTGGTCGAACCAGCGCAGCAGGGCGAGGTTGCCGAGGTAGACCAGCAGCGCGGCGGAGAGTCCCGCCGCAACGCACCAGGCGAACGGCCGGGTCGGGCGCCACGCGCGCAATGCCGCGGGGAGCAGGGCCACGGCGAGGAGCAGGAGATCCCAGGCGACGCGCGGCGGCGTGAGCACCTGGCTTTGCGCCAGCAATTCGTGGGCGATGGCGAGCACGTGGACGCCGTTCATGATCCCGCGCGGGGTGTTGACGTGGTCGGAGAACAACGCGGTGTTACCGATGAACACGGTTTTGCCGCGCAGCACGGCGGGAGCGATGTCCTGACCGGGCACGCCCAGCGCGGCGCTCGCCAGACGGGCGAGCGGCATCACCGGGACGGCGTTGGGATTGCTGGGAAAATACAGGCGTACCGTGCCGTCGCGCCCCACCGGCCAGGTGTAGGGGCCGATGCTGAGGGTGCCGTTACCGTGGCGGGGCAGGGGGAGTTGCTGGCCGGGAAACAGCGAGGCAAGCACCAACGAGGGCAGGTAGGCGTCGCCGACGCGATGGAGCAGCGGCACCGCGCGCAACACGCCGTCGCTGTCGTTGACCACCGAAATCATCCCGACTTGCTGGCTGGCCGGCAGACCGTCGAGGAGTTGCGCGTTGGGCAGCGCCACGCCGGCCCAGTCGAGCGCGGGCAGCGGCGCCTCGCCACGGGCGGCGAACGGCGCAAGACGCCGGCGGGTATCGAGTTGGGCCGGTTTGTTGAGGGCGCTGGCGGCCAGCACGGCGATGCCGGCATTTGCGATGGCGGTGCGGAAACGCGCGTCGCCGTTGCGCCCCTCGCTGAACAGCACGTCGAAAACCACGCCACGTGCGCCTTTTTCGGCGAGATAGTCGAGCAGCAGCGCGTAGACGTCGCGCTGATAGGGCCAGGTACCGAAGAATTCGCGGAGCGCTTCGATGGAGGCTTCGTCGATTTCCACCACCAGGGTGTCGGTAAAATAGCGTTCCGCCGCCGACAGGCGCTGCTGCGAGTCGCCCAACCAGGCTTCCAGGCGCGGGTACAACGGGGTGAGCCACAACAGGCCGGCAAGGCTGAGCGCCAGCAAAGAAATCCAGGCCGCCCCGGCGAGGCGGCGCAAAGCGGGGGGCATCGGTATCTACAGACTGAGCAGGATGGGCACGAGAAGGAGCAACCAGCCCGCCCGCGTATCGTCGCGCACCGAGAATTGCTGAGGCGCGCCGAACGGCCCGGCAAAACCGTCGCTGTCGAGGGTGCGCACGCGCAGGAACCACACGCCGGGGGCCAAGTCGGGGAAGCGCACCAGCGGTTCGGCGACCGTCACGCTTGCCGCGATGTCCTGGAAGTCGGCGCTAGGGGAAACCTGGGCTTCGAAGCTTTGCCCGGCTTCGCCGGCCTTCCAGCGGAATTCGGCTTTGCCTTCGGCGTCTTGCGCCGATTCGCCGGGAGCCTGCGGGGTGGCGCGCTGCTCGAAAACCTGCGCGTCGCTGAAGGGGCCATGGTCGCCGCCGGGAGTAATGCTGGCGACACGCCACGAATAACGGCCGGGAGCGAGCGGCACGCGCATTTCCCCGCCGGCAAGGGAAGCCTGCTCGGCGAGCGGCTGGGCGAAATCGCCGCTGCCCAATTGCACGTGATAGCGCGCCGCATTGGCCGGTTGCGCCCAGCGCAGCACGGCTGCTTCGCCATGCGAGAGCTTGCCGTCCTGCGGCGCAATGACGTAGGGCGGCTCGGGGCGCGCCTTGAGGGTGAAGGACAGTTCGCCGTCGAAGCCTTCCAGGCCGTCGGCATCGATGGCGCGCACCCGCAGGCGGTATTCGCCGTCGCCGAGTTCCGCCCATTTCGCTTGCGGTTCGCTGCTCACCCGATCTTCGACGAGCTGCTCGAAACCCGGCGGGTCGCGGTAGAGGCGCACCCGGTAAGCCTTGGCGCCGGACGTGGCGGGCCACGCAAAACGTACCGGCAGACGTTCCAGACGCGGCGGCGCGCTGCCCAGTTGCGGGGCGGCGAGCAACGGCACCGGCGCACGCGGGGCGGCACCAACCGCCGCGAGCGTGCCGAATCCGCCATCCACCGCGACTTGCGCATTGCCGCCGCTGACCAGCACGCGCCCCTTGAGCACCTCGCCGTGGGTCAACCCGTCCGCCGCCACGCTGACGCGGAAATCGGTGCCCCGCACGCCCAGATTGAGCGCTTGCGATTCGATCTGATAACGCGCCGCCGCTCCGTTTTGCGGTGCGACCTCGGTGGAAACCGCACCGCCGTCGAGGTGCACGGCGGTATGCGCCATCCCGGTCTTGCCGTAGAGCATCAGGCGGGTCAGGGTCAGGCTGCTGTCGCCCATCACCAAAAGGCGCGAACCGTCGACGAAACGCAGGGTGAGATTGGCCGCCGTGCCGGTCTTGAGCGCCGTGCCGGCGGGCAGCCGCGCCCCGGCGG